>NC_020504.1:5515154-5822316 GCF_000349325.1 Streptomyces davaonensis JCM 4913 | reverse complement strand
CGCGCCCAGGACCCGTACGGAGTTCTGCCAGGTCAGCTTGGCCAGGTCGGTGTTCGACCAGCCGCGGTCCATCAGTTCCGCGATCAGGTTCGGGTAGCCGGAGACGTCGTTCAGGCCGTCCGGAGTGAAGGCGGTGCCGTCGTAGTCGCCGCCGATGCCGAGATGGTCGATGCCCGCCACCTCGCGCATGTGGTCGAGGTGGTCCACCACCGTCGCCACCGTGGCGACCGGGCGCGGGTTGCGCTCCTCGAAGGCTCGGTGCACCTTCATCGCCTCGGCGGTGGTCTCCAGGTGGTGGAAGCCGTGGGCACGCATGTTCTCGTCCGCGGCGGCCGTCCAGTCGACCGCCGCCTGGAGCACGAACTTCGGCACGAACGTCACCATCGCCACCCCGCCGTTGGCGGGCAGCCGCTCCAGGACGTCGTCCGGGATGTTGCGGGGGTGGTCGCAGACCGCCCGTGACGAGGAGTGCGAGAAGATCACCGGAGCGGACGTGGTGTCCAGCGCGTCCCGCATCGTCGTCGCCGCCACATGCGAGAGGTCGACCAGCATGCCCTCGCGGTTCATCTCCCGCACCACCGCGCGGCCGAAGGCCGACAGACCGCCGACTCCCGGCTCGTCGGTCGCCGAGTCCGCCCAGTCGATGTTGTCGTTGTGGGTCAGGGTCATGTAGCGGACGCCGAGCGCGTACAGGCCGCGCAGGGTGCCCAGGGAGTTCGCGATCGAGTGCCCGCCCTCCGCGCCCATCAGCGAGGCGATCCGGCCCTCCCGGCGCGCGGCCTCCAGGTCGGCGGCGGTCGTCGCGGCCCGCAGTTCGGCCGGGTGCCGGGCTATCAGCCGCCGTACGCAGTCGATCTGCTCCAGGGTCGCCGGGACCGGGTCGGGCAGGTCGGACCGGACGTACACCGACCAGTACTGCGCCCCGACCCCGCCCGCGCGCAGGCGGCCGAGGTCGGTGTGCAGATGGGCGCTCTGGTCGGCGGCGATGTCACGGGCGTCCAGGTCGTAGCGGACCTGTTCGCGCAGCGCCCAGGGCAGGTCGTTGTGCCCGTCGACCACGGGGAACTCCCGCAGCAGCTCCCGGGCCGCCTCTATGGAACCCATGGCCGTCACTTGCCGAAACCGAAGCCGTTGGACCCCTCGACCTTGGCGCGCAGCCGCCTGCCCTTCTCGGTGGCCTGGTCGTTCAGCTCCTGCTGGAACTCGCGCATCCGGCCGAGGAGCTCCTCGTCCTGGGTGCCGAGGATCCGGGCGGCGAGCAGACCGGCGTTGCGGGCACCGGCGACCGAGACGGTGGCCACGGGGACCCCGGCCGGCATCTGCACGATGGACAGCAGGCTGTCCATGCCGTCCAGGTACTTCAGCGGGACCGGCACCCCGATCACGGGCAGGGGGGTGACCGAGGCGAGCATGCCGGGGAGGTGCGCGGCTCCCCCGGCGCCCGCGATGATCACCTTCAGTCCGCGCTCGGCGGCCTGCTCACCGTAGGCGACCATCTCGCGCGGCATGCGGTGCGCGGAGACGACGTCGACCTCGTACTCGATCTCGAAGTCGTCGAGCGCCTGCGCGGCGGCCTCCATGACCGGCCAGTCGCTGTCCGACCCCATGACGATGCCTACAACCGGGCTCATTCGGTGATCGTGCCTCTCAGGTATGCGGCTGCGTGCTGGGCGCGCTCCAGCACGTCGTCCAGGTCGTCGCCGTAGGTGTTGACGTGGCCGACCTTGCGCCCCGGCTTCACGTCCTTGCCGTACATGTGGATCTTGAGCTGCGGGTCGCGGGCCATGCAGTGCAGGTACGCGGAGTACATGTCCGGGTAGTCGCCGCCGAGGACGTTGGCCATCACCGTCCACTTGGCACGCGGGCGCGGGTCGCCGAGCGGGAGGTCCAGCACGGCCCGCACATGGTTGGCGAACTGGCTGGTGATCGCGCCGTCCTGGGTCCAGTGCCCGGAGTTGTGCGGGCGCATCGCCAGTTCGTTGACGAGGACGCGGCCGTCGCGGGTCTCGAACAGTTCGACGGCGAGGTGACCGACGACGTCCAGCTCCTTGGCGATGCGCAGCGCCATCTCCTCGGCCCGCAGGGCGAGGGACTCGTCCAGGTCGGGGGCGGGGGCGATCACGGTGTCGCAGACGCCGTCGACCTGCCGGGACTCGACCACCGGGTAGGCCACGGCCTGGCCGTGCGGGGAGCGTACGACGTTGGCGGCGAGCTCCCGGACGAAGTCGACCTTCTCCTCGGCGAGCACGGGGACGCCCGCCTTGAAGGGGGCCTCGGCCTCCTCGGCGGAGTCGACCACCCACACGCCCTTGCCGTCGTAGCCGCCGCGGACGGTCTTGAGGACGACCGGGAATCCGCCCGCCCGTCGCCCACCGCCACCCTTGCCGGAGGGCCCTTCGGGCCCGCCCCTTTCGAGCTCCGCCGCGAAGGCCGCCACATCGGCCGGGTCCGAGACGATGCGGTGGCGTGGGCAGGGCACCCCGATGGCGTCCAGCTTCGCCCGCATCACCCCCTTGTCCTGGGCGTGCACCAGCGCGTCCGGGCCGGGGCGCACGGGGATGCCGTCCGCCTCCAGGGCCCTGAGGTGCTCGGTGGGTACATGTTCATGATCGAAGGTGATCACATCGCACCCGCGCGCGAAGTCACGCAGCGTGTCCAGGTCGCGATAGTCGCCGACGACGACTTCGCTCACCACCTGGGCCGCGGAATCCTGAGGGGTGTCACTGAGGAGCTTGAACCTGATGCCCAGCGGGATGCCTGACTCGTGTGTCATACGAGCGAGCTGGCCCCCGCCGACCATGCCGACTACCGGGAACGTCACGCCCCTAGGGTATCGGCCACGCCAGGAAGGCCGGTTTCCGCGCCTGTGTGCCGGTCCACAGGCAATCGTGCGGAGGGGTGGTTAGCATGGCTTGGTTGACGAAACCGACGGACGGGGGCTTTCACTCCATGGGACGTGGTTCCTCCGGGCTGCTGCGACGTTACGCGCACGAGGTCGCCAAATTCGGCGCCGTGGGCGGGGCGGGGCTGTTGGTCAACCTCGGCGTCTTCAACCTCGTGCGGCACGTCACCGATCTCCAGGTCGTGCGGGCCAGTGTCATCGCCACGGTCATCGCCATCGCCTTCAATTACGTCGGCTTCCGCTACTTCACCTACCGGGACCGTGACAAGAGCGGTCGCACCAAGGAACTGACCCTGTTCCTGTTGTTCAGCACGGTCGGACTGGTGATCGAGAACGGCGTGCTGTACACGGCGACCTACGGTTTCCACTGGGACAGCCCGCTCCAGAGCAACATCTTCAAGTTCCTCGGCATCGGCGTCGCGACGCTGTTCCGCTTCTGGTCCTACCGCACCTGGGTGTTCCGGGCGCTCCCGGCCCGCGAGACGGTGGCCACCGCGGAATCGTTCCTGGAGGAGACGGCGCCCACCCAGCGCAGGCGCCGTACTCCGCAGCCGGCGGGCAGGCGCCCGTAAGCGCGTAGCCGCCCGGCCGGCTACCTGACGGTCGGTGTCGCGTCCCTGCTCGGCCTGGCCGGGGTCCGGGAGAGGAACAGGCCGAACACCGGGGGCGACGCCTGGAGCATCTCCAGCCGGCCGCCGTCCGCCTCCGCCAGATCCCTCGCCACCGCCAGGCCGATGCCCGTGGAGTTGCGGCCGCTGATCGCCCGCTCGAAGATCCGCGCGCCGAGGTCGGCCGGGACGCCGGGCCCCTCGTCCGTCACCTCGATCACCGCCTGGTTGCCGGTGACACGGGTGCGCAGCGCCACCGTGCCGCCGCCGTGCATCAGGGAGTTCTCGATCAGCGCCGCGAGGACCTGGGCCACCGCTCCCGGGGTGCCGACCGCCTCCAGATGGCGTTTGCCCGAGCTGACGATCGCCCGGCCCACGCTGCGGTATGCCGGACGCCATTCCGCGAGCTGCTGCTGGATGACCTCGTCGAGGTCGAAGGTGACGGCGGAGCCGGTCCGGGGGTCCCGGGAGTTGGTCAGAAGGCGCTCCACCACGTCCGTCAGGCGTTCCACCTGCGTCAGCGCGATGGTCGCCTCCTCCTTCACGGTGTCCGGGTCGTCGGTGAGGGTGATCTCCTCCAGCCGCATCGAGAGGGCGGTGAGCGGAGTGCGCAGCTGGTGGGAGGCGTCAGCCGCGAGGCGCCGCTCCGCCGTCAGCATGCGGGCGATCCGCTCCGCGCTGGCGTCCAGCACATCCGCGACCCGGTCCAGCTCCTGGACGCCGTAGCGCTTGTGGCGGGGGCGCGGGTCGCCCGAGCCCAGGCGTTCCGCGGTCTCGGCGAGGTCGGTCAGCGGGGACGCGAGGCGGCTCGCCTGGCGCAGGGCCAGCAGCACCGCCGCGATCACCGCCAGCAGCGCCACCGCCCCGATGATCAGCAGCGTCCGGCCGACCTCGCGGGTCACCGTCGAGCGGGGCTCCTGGACGGTGACCGTCTCGCCCTCCTCGCCCTTGCGGGTGGCCTTGATGGTGTCGCCGTCCGGCTTGGTGCCGATCGCGATGGGCCGCTCACCGGGCACCCGGATCACGGCGTACCGGTCCTCGGGCACCTGGTCGCGCAGCATCTCCGCGGTGACCGCGCCGGTCGCGATCAGCCTGCTGTCCACGATGGACGCGAGCCGCACCGCCTCGGAGTCCACCCGCTCCTGGGCGGTACTGCTGATGGTGCGGGTCTCCACGATGACGAGGGAGACCCCGAACACGGCGATCACCACGAGCACCACGGCGAGCGTGGACTGGATCAGTCGGCGGCGCATGGAACTCGCTTGCTCAGCTCTTCTCGAACCGGAAGCCCACGCCACGCACCGTCGCGATGTACCTCGGGTTCGCGGCGTCGTCGCCGAGCTTCTTGCGCAGCCAGGAGATGTGCATGTCGAGGGTCTTCGTGGACGACCACCAAGTGGTGTCCCAGACCTCGCGCATCAGCTGGTCACGGGTGACCACCCGCCCGGCGTCCCGGACCAGCACCCGCAGCAGGTCGAACTCCTTGGCGGTGAGCTGGAGCTCCTCCTCGCCCATCCAGGCGCGGTGGGACTCCACGTCGATCCGCACGCCGTGCGTGGCCGGCGGCTGCTGCGGCTCCGCGGCACCGCGCCGCAGCAGGGCCCGGACCCGGGCGAGCAGTTCGGCGAGGCGGAAGGGCTTGGTGACGTAGTCGTCGGCGCCCGCGTCCAGCCCGACGACGGTGTCCACCTCGTCGGCGCGCGCGGTCAGGATGAGGATCGGGACGCTGTGGCCCTCGGCCCGCAGCCGCCGCGCCACCTCCAGGCCGTCCATGCCGGGCAGCCCGAGGTCCAGCACCACAAGGTCGACGCCGCCCTGCATACCGGCTTCGAGTGCGGTGGGGCCGTCCTCACGGACCTCCACCTCGTACCCTTCCCGGCGCAGTGCACGGGCCAGCGGCTCCGAGATGGACGCGTCGTCCTCGGCGAGCAGTACACGGGTCATGAGCTGATGGTAGTCCGCCCGTGACAAGAGCCGGGGTGTGATGGTCACGAGTGATTCTCACCTCGCGCCTACCCGACTCTCACCTTGGTATGAACCATTACCTCTGAGGTGCAATCCTGTAGTGACCTTCGAAAGGGTGTGCACGGTTCCATCAGCACCTGTGATCCGCGTCTCAAGTCCTTCCATATCCGGCACTGTCCTGCCGTATGGTGACTCAACGCCTGTAGCACCGTGGGGACCTTTGGCAATCATTTGACGCTGAAGGTCTCTTTTGTGTGCGGGCTGGCTCACCAGCCTCGAAACGAATGAGCGCTCCACCCCGCGCGTCCCGAACAGCAAGGAACGACCATGGCGTCCAGCCTGACGAAGGACTCGGCCCGACCGGGCACCCCCGGCACCGAGCGCACCTTCTTCGGCCACCCCCGCGGACTGGCCACTCTCTTCATGACCGAGATGTGGGAGCGGTTCTCCTACTACGGCATGAGGGCTCTGCTCCCGCTGTACCTCGTGGCGCCGGGTGGCCTTCACCTCGACGCGGCCACGGCCACCGCGATCTACTCCGTGTACGTGTCGCTCGTGTACCTGCTCGCCATGCCCGGCGGCTGGTTCGGCGACCGCGTCTGGGGGCCGCGCAAGACCGTCGCGGTCGCCGGTGCGGTGATCATGCTCGGCCACCTCACGCTGGCCCTGCCCTCCTCGGGCACCTTCTACGCCGGTCTCGGCCTGGTCGCCATCGGCTCGGGTCTGCTGAAGGCCAACATCTCCACGATGGTCGGCCACCTCTACGACGGACCGGACGACCCGCGCCGTGACGGTGGCTTCACCGTCTTCTACATGGGCATCAACCTCGGTGCCTTCGCCGCTCCGCTGATCATCGGCACCATCGGTGAGAACGTGAACTGGCATCTGGGCTTCGCGCTCGCCGCGCTCGGCATGGCGCTCGGCCTCGCCCAGTTCCTGATCGGCAGCCGCAACCTGGCGGAGCGCTCCAGCGTCGTCCCGACGCCGCTGTCCGCCGAGGAGAAGTCCTCCACCCTGCGCAAGGCCGCGATCTGGGCCGGTATCGCCGTGGTCTTCTACGCGATCGTCGGCTTCTCCGGCCACTACACGCTGAACTGGATCCTGGTCCCGCTGACCCTGCTCGGCGTGATCATCCCGACGATGGTCCTGGTCCGCATCAAGCGCGACAAGGACCTGGACCGCACCGAGCAGAAGTCGATGTCCGCGTACATCTGGTTCTTCGTCGCCGCGGCCGTCTTCTGGATGATCTACGACCAGGGCGGCTCGACCCTGTCGATCTTCGCCGACGCCTCCGCCGAGAACTCCGTCCTCGGCTGGGAGTTCCCGGTCTCCTGGTACCAGTCGGTCAACCCGGTCCTGATCATGGCCCTGGCCCCGGTCTTCGCCTGGTTCTGGCTCGCGCTGAACCGGCGCGGCAAGGAGCCGAGCACGATCGTGAAGTTCGCCTCGGGTCTCGTTCTGGTCGGCGCGTCCTTCTTCCTCTTCCTCGCCCCGCTGTCGATCGCCGAGGGCGGTCACAAGGCGGCCGCGATGTGGCTGGTCGCGATCTACTTCGTGCAGACCGTCGGTGAGCTGCTGGTGTCGCCGGTGGGTCTGTCGGTGACGACGAAGATGGCGCCGACGAAGTACGCCTCGCAGATGATGGGCGTCTGGTTCCTGGCGGTCACCGCGGGTGACGCGACCACGGGTCTGCTGTCCATCGGTGGGGTCGACCTGAACAAGACCGGTGTTGTCGCCCTGGAGGCCACGCTGGCCGTGGTCGCCGGTGTCGCGGTGTGGATGTACCGCAAGAAGGTCAAGGAGCTCATGGGCAGCGTCAACTGACGTTTCACCGAGCTGTTGGGGCCGCTGTGATCCGTGTGGGTCACAGCGGCCCCGCCGCTTTATCGGGTCCTTCTGCCCGGCAGGAACGTGAAGATCGCCGCCCCCAGCAGCACCGCCGTTCCCGCCACCAGGCCCAGCGCCTTCAGCGATCCGTCGCTCTCGGCGCCCGTGTCCGCGAGACCGCCGCCCGACGCGCTGGAACCGCCTGTGCCGGAGCCGCCTGTGCTGGAGCCACCTCCTGACGCACCGCCCTCCTGCTCGGTCGTGTCCAGGGTCAGGGAGACCTCCGTCTTCTCCGGTGTGCAGGTGGTCGTCGTGCCCAGGGCCTCGATGGTCAGGACGCCCGGGGAGAGCGTCGACTCCCCGCTCGCGCCCGGCTTGTACGTGCCCTTGAGGTCCGGGATCTCGATCGGCTCGCCCGCCTTGATGTCCTCGGCGTTGGTCGGGCCCTCGACATGGACCGTGCCCTTGTCGGCGCCGCCCAGGGCGACCTCCATGGACGGCTTGACCGAGTCCTTGGGGATGTCGGCGGGGCTGTCCATCACCGACTTCTTGAACTGCACGGTGAGGTCGAAGCTGCCGCCGTTCTTCTTGGCGTCGATCTGCACCGGCGAGGTCGCGTTCTTGTCGCCGATGGGCGTCTTGCACGCGTAGGGGACCTGGACCTCCTTGCCGGTGAAGTCGGTCTGCCCGCCGCCGTCGGTCTCCGAGGCGGTCGGTGAGGGGCTCGGCGTCTGGCTGTCCGTCGGATCGGGCGCCGGAGTCGAGGGACTCCCGTCCCCTTCCGCCACCTTGATCGTCGCCGCCGAACCGACCGCCTCCTCCGGCGTGCACTTCGTGTCCGTCGACATCGCGTTGATGGCGTACGCGTCCGGCGTCAGCGTCACCTCCCCCGGCGCCGTCAGCTTCAGCGTGCCCTTCATGTCGGACAGGACCATGTCGCCGCCCTTGGGGGTCGCCGGGTTCTCCCGCGGACCCTGCATCGCGATGTCCGCGGTCTGCGCGCCGGCCGCCTTGAGGGTGCCGCTGGGCTGCACGGAGTCGGCGGGCAGGTCGATGAGGTCGGGGTTCTTGGAGGCGGCCTGGACGAACTTCCAGACCACCTCGACCTCGTCGCCCACCTTGGCCGTCTCCGGCGCGGTGATCTCCACCTTCGTGGTGCCGTGGACCGGCGGCAGGCCCGAGATCGACGGCGGGACGCACTCGGTCGCGTACGACACCTCCGCCGCTCGGGCCGGGCTCGCGGCCACGCCCAGCAGCAGTGCGGCCGCGACGACCGGGATGGCTCTCCTGCGCTTGCTCACGTGGGTCCCTTTCCGGTGGGAGTCGTTGGACTCGGCGGGCTGTCGTCGTGCGGTGCGGAGAGCCGACCGGCCGTGTTCGGACCGGAGTCCGGGGTGAACCACGGCAGGGTCGAGGCGATCGAGTGCCTGACCTCCTCGCGGGGCTTCAACCCCGGCAGGCGCAGGGCGAGTTCGGGCAGGCGCAGGGCGCGTCGGCGCGGGTGCGGCCGGGGTCGTACCCGGTCCACGGCCGCCATGCCGACGCGGAACACCGCGGCCGGGACGACCAGGCAGACCAGGATCCAGAACAGGGTCACGCCCCAGGGGCGGCCCACTCCCCAGGGCTGTTCGGCCATCACCTTCCCGCCGTACTTCAGCGAGACGGTGTAGTCGCCGTGCGCTCCGGCGGCCAGTTCGACGGGCAGCTCGATGCGCGCCTTGCCGCCGGGGCGGATGGTGCCGCGCCACTGCTGCTCCTGCCATTCGGGGGCGAACACCCCGTGCGAGGTACCGACTTGGAACAGCGGATTCTTGACGGGTGAGGTGCCGACGTTGCCGACGGTGAAGACCAGGGTGCGGGCGGGCGGGGCACCGAACCAGGTCAGGAGGCCGCTCGAACCGTCCAGGCGGGTGTCGGTGAGGACGGAAAGGCGTCCTCCGGAGGCGTCCGCGGGCAGCGGTTCGACGGCGTGCCCGGCCACCTGGAACACGGCGTCGGCCTCGGCCTTCGCGCCCTGGACCGTGGCCACGTGCACCACACAGGGGCAAGGCACGGGCGGTTCGGCCACGGGGAGTTTCCGGCTGAACCGGCCCTCGGCGTCGGTCGTGACGGCCCGGCCGTCGGCGTTGGCACAGGAGTTGGTGCCGCCGGTCACGCCCGTGGCGGGCACCGACTGCCCGCAGATCAGGATCATCAGCAGCGCCCGGGGCCGCCAGTCCTCACCCGTGACGGTGACCGAACCTCCGGTGCCTGCCTGTGACTTGGAGACCTTCACGGTGGGCGGATCGGCGGCGGAGGCGGGCGCCAGGGAGAGCGTCAGCAGCAGTACGGCGAGCAACGCCGGGATCCGCACCTTGCCCATCACTTCACCGCTCCCGTCAACTCGGCGTCCGCACCAGCCAGTTCGGCGGGAATACGGCGCCTGCGACGTCGTACGAAAAGGAAGGCCGCTGTCGCCATCGCGCCCGCGCCGCCCGCCACCGGCTGCCAGGGCACGAACCGGGCCGACGCGTGCGCCGTGTCGTGGGCCCCTCCCCCGGCGGTCACCGTGAGGCGGACGTCGAGGGCGTCGAGGGCCGGGCGGTCGGGCCAGGGTTCGGTGAGCCGGATCCGCCGGCCCGGGGGGAGTTCGACGGCGAGGGTGCGCGCGGGGCGGTCCAGGACCGGGCCGAGGACACCGTCGGCGCGCACGGCCAGTCGGGGGACGAGCCTGGTCGTACCGCGGTTGACGATTTCGTACGTGATGCCGTCGTCGCCGATGCGCACGCGCTCCACCGTCAGCGCCGACAACTGCGGGACGCGGGCGCGCAGATGGAGGGCGACCGAGCGGAAGCTGCCGTCGGGGCCGCGGGCGGTGACCTCGGCCGAGCGGTCGGCGTCCGGGACGGTCACCGTGAAGGGGACGTCGGCGCGGGTGCGGGCCGGGACGCGCACCTCGGAGCGGGCGAAGACGACCCGGGCGCCGGTGGCGGACAGCCGGACGGTGACCGGCTCACCGCCCCGATTGGTCACCGACACCACGTCCTCGACGACCGCCCCGGGCGCACCCTCGGCGTAGAAGGAGGGCCGCCCGCCGCCGCTGGGCGCAACGGACCAGCCTCCGTCGGCGGCCGCGGACGGGGTGACCGCCGACAGAAGCAGTAGGGCGGGAGCAAGGACGAGGACACGGGCGGTCAGCGACATGGGCGGCTCCAACGCTGGTCCAGAAGGTCAGCGACGTACGGTCAGACCCGCCGCGCTCAGCGACGTGCCATCTGATTCCGCCGCGTCAGCCACAGCGCGCCCGCCGCCCCCGCGAGCAGGACCGTGCCGCCGAGCGTGCCGAGGGCCACAGCGGAGTCCTCGGGGCCGGTCTGCGGGAGTTCGGAACCGGAGTCGGAGCCGGACTGGGGCGTGCCACCGCCGCCGCCACCGCCCGCCGCCTTCACGTCCAGCGTGAGCGCCGGGCCGGGGCTGTTGGACGGGGTGCAGGTGGTCGTCGTACCGAGCGCCTTGATGGTGAGGACGCCGGGGGTGAAGGTGACCTTGCCGGACTTCTTCGGCGTGTAGGTGCCGGTCAGGTCATTGATCTTGATGGGGGTGTTGGCGGGAATGGCCTCCTGGTTGGCCGGGCCGCTCACCGACAGCGTGCCGCTCTCCGCCCCGCCCAGCTTGATGGTGGCGCTGGGGTTCATCGCGCCCTTGCCCAGCTCGACCGGGCTGGAGGAGACGCCCTTCTGCCAGGACATCGTGATCTTGTAGCCGCCGCCGCTCGCGACACCCTTGATGTCGATGGGCGAGACGGCGCTCTTGTCGCCGATCGGGGTCTTGCACTGGTAGTTGACGTCCACGACCTCGGCACGGGCGGCGGGGGCGGCCATCAGCACCGCCGAGCCGGCCAGGGCCGCGACGGACGCGAGCGCGGCGGTTCGATTCCGGTACGACACGGTTCCGCTCCCTCTCGTTCCTGACGGCACATCAGATCGGCCGTCAAGGTACGCCCGGGGCCCGGAGGAGGGAAGACACAGTGCGTGTCGGAAGTGTGGGGATGCCCGGCGCCGGTGGCGCGGACTGTCAGGCGGGTGCGCCGAGTTCCGCCCAGACCGTCTTGCCGGTGGCTCCCGGGGTTCGTACCACTCCCCAGTCCAGGCAGAGGCGCTGGACGATGAACATGCCGTGGCTGCCGGGGCGGCCCGCGCGGTGGGGGGTGCGAGGGGAGGGCTGACCGGTGCCCCGGTCGGAGACCTCCAGGCGGATCACCTTGCTGTCGCAGGTGATGCGGAGCCGGTCGGGGCCCTCGGCATGCAGGCACGCGTTGGTGACCAGCTCGGAGACGACGAGCAGCACGTCCTCGGCCGCCGCCCGCTGATCGGCGCCGGCGGCGGGCAGCCAGCCCCAGTCGTACAGCGCCTGCCGGGTGAAGTCGCGGGCGAGCGGTACGACGCCGCTCTGTCCGTCGAGGGTCAGACTGCGGACCTGGGGGCCGCCCGCCTTCGGCTCGGACGCCTCGGCCGGGTCCGCGTCGGACATCCCGGAAGCGCCGCTGGGCTCGGGGCCGCGGTCGCCCGGCGAGCAGGGCCGGGTGGTGCTCATCAGCGCTTCACCTCACCGATTCACCAGTTCATGATTCAAGAAGTCGGTACCTAGGTCCGGTCGCGGATCGCGGGTCGCCGCCATGACAGCGACATGTTCAGGATGACTCCTGCCCGAGCGGACCGGTGGAACACCCCCGGATTTCGGCACGAATCCCGTGACGTCCGGAGAGTGGCGTTCCGTATGGGGCGGCGGGTGCGGGCACCCGGGCGCCGTCCGATTCAGTCGGCCTCGTCGGCCAGGGCGGATTCGAGGCTGTCATGGACGGTGAAGACCGCCTCGGCCCCGGTGATCTCGAAGACTCGCGCCACCACGGGCTGCATCGCGGCGAGGTGCACTCCGCCCCCGGCGGCCTCCGCCTTCAGGCGGGCACCGAGCAGCACATTGAGCCCCGTGGAGTCACAGAAGTCCAGCCGCGCGCAGTCCACGACCAGTCGGCTGAAACCCTTCCCGAGGCATTCCTCGAGTGGCTCACGCAACAAATCGGCGGTGTGGTGATCCAACTCACCCACAGGAATTACGACGGCACTGGAGCCCTCTTCCCGCACCTCCACCAGAAGTCGGCCGGACTGTGCACTGCCGACTGTCCCGCGGTCCATGCCGTCTCTCACTCCCGACGTCGTGGCTGACTGGCGCCCTCGAACCCTACGCCTTCCCTACGCACTCCGACACCCGAACAACCACCCGGAAACGGACATTTCACAACAGAACGCACTTGCGGTGGCCTCGGGAAAGCGGGTAGGGCTAGTAGAGACACGTAACCGAACACGGCCGGCTTTGGAGGCGCCGCACACCGCAGTGCACGCACAGGCTTCGGCAGCCGTATATATGCCGAGAACGATGGAGGACATCATGTCACCCCGGCTCGACGCACCGCATACCCACAAGGCGACGTCGACATCCCCCCCGGAACAGCTGACTCCCATCGAGCAGGACGACGTACTCGCGGGACTACCGGAGATACCCCCTTACGACGAAGTGGGGCCGGTGGACGCACGGGCCCTGTCCAAGACCCTCTTCGGGCGGCTGGAGTCGCTGGAGGAAGGGACCCACGAGTACTCGTACGTCCGCAACACGCTCGTCGAACTCAACCTCGCGCTGGTCAAGTTCGCCGCCTCCCGCTTCCGCTCGCGCAGCGAGCCCATGGAGGACATCATCCAGGTCGGCACCATCGGCCTGATCAAGGCGATCGACCGCTTCGAGCTCAGCCGCGGCGTGGAGTTCCCCACCTTCGCGATGCCCACCATCGTGGGCGAGATCAAGCGCTTCTTCCGGGACACCTCCTGGTCCGTGCGGGTCCCGCGCCGACTCCAGGAACTCCGGCTCGACCTGGCCAAGGCGGGCGACGAACTCGCCCAGAAGCTCGACCGCGCCCCGACGGTGGCCGAACTCGCCGAGCGCCTCGGGATCTCCGCCGACGAGGTCGTCGAGGGCATGGCCGCGTCGAACGCCTACACCGCCTCCTCGCTGGACGCCCAGCCGGAGGAGGACGACGCCGAGGGCGCGCTCGCCGACCGGATCGGCTACGAGGACCACGGACTCGAAGGCATCGAGTACGTCGAGTCCCTGAAGCCGCTGATCGCCGAACTCCCGCCCCGGGACCGGAAGATCCTCTCCCTGCGCTTCGTCGCGGGACTGACCCAGTCGGAGATCGGTGAGGAACTGGGCATCTCGCAGATGCATGTCTCCCGGCTGCTGTCACGGACGTTGGTGCGGCTGCGCAAGGGGCTGACGCTGGAGGAGTAGCTCCTCCACGGTTCCCGGGTGACCTGCGATGGTTCACGGGTTACCCACAGAAACTCTTTCCTCTGCGGTCCCCTTCCTCCACTATGAGCCGTCGTACCCGCCGGTAGGTCCAAGATCCGGCCGGTACGACGGCTCATCGAGGAGGCGGGTTTGATGGTGCGGGCCGACGACGGAGGGTCCGACGCACGGCTGACCGAGCTGCTGCGCGCCGACTCCGCCACCGCGTACAACGCGCTCCAGGAGCTGCGCGCCCGCCACTTGCCCGCCGTGCTGGCCTACGCCCGGCTCTGCGCCACCAGCGACTCGGTGGCCCGGCAGCTGGCCGGACAGGTCTTCACCCTCGCCGCCCGGGAGACGGCCCGCGGTATCGACCCCGGCGGTCCCTGGCGGCACCGACTCCTGCTGCTCACCGGGCGGTTGGCCGCCTCCTGGGCGGCGGGCGGGCAGGCGGCGGGCCTCGATCCGGGGCTGCTGCTGGTGCTCAGCACGGCCGGTCCCGGCGGCCCTGTGCCGCCCATGCTGGGCGCGTTCCAGTCCCTGCCCGCCCGCGCGCAGGGCGTGATCTGGTACGCCGTCGTGGAGCGCGAACCGGACGACCGTACGGCCGCGTTCGTCGGCGTCACGCGGGAGGACGTGGTCCACGGCTCGGGCGCGGCGCTCCAACAGCTCGCCCGCGCGGTGCTGCGCGCCCGCCTGGCGACCTCCGCCGACCCCGACTGCCGTGACTTCCACCGGCTGATCGAGGAGTCGGTACGTCCGGACAGCCCGCGCGGGAGTGCCGATCTGCACGCTCATATGGCGCGCTGCGCGACCTGTACGGCCGCCCACGAGGAACTCTCCGCCCTGCGCGACGACCCCCGTCGAACCCTCGGCGAGGGCCTGTTGCCGTGGGCGGGGGCGGCGTACGTCCTGGACGACCCGGCGCCCGGGGACCCCGGCCCCCGTACCGCGGCCGCCGACTGGCCGCCGTCCCGGCGGATCGCCCTGATGTCGGCGGCGCTCGGAGTGGCGCTGGTGCCGCTGCTGGTCTTCCTGGTCGCGCAGGCCGACTCCGCCGACGACGGCCAGGAACCGGTGAGTTCGGCCACCTCCAACAGCCCGGTGACCCCACCGCCGGTGACGGTCACGGCGACAGTGTCCGCGACCCCGTCGCCCTCTCCCACGCCCTCCCGGTCCAAGTCGCCCTCCCCCACCCGGAGTTCGGCGAAGCCGTCCCGGACGCCCAGTGCGACACCCACTCCCACTCCGTCGTACCGGCCCCCCGGCGCCTCGTACGCGCGCGTGGTGAACCTGTCGAGCGGGCTGTGCCTGGACGTGCGTGACGACTACTTCGAGAAGGGGACGGACGTCATCACGGCGCCCTGCACCTCGTCCCGCAGCCAGCTGTGGCGCGTCGACTCCGAGCGGGGCGTGGTGCAGTCGTACGCCGATCCCGAGTTCTGCCTGGACAGCCGGGGTTCGGTGGAGCGGGGCGTCGGCATCTGGGCGTGTGACTCGGTCTACGGGAGCAACGGCCAGAACCTGCGGTTCGCCGTCGACTCCCGTGGGTTCATCCGCCCGGGCATCGCCCCCGGGCACGCGGTGACGCCGGTCGGGGGCGATGGGGTGGCGCTGGTGACGGAGAGCGGGGGGTCGGGGCAGCGGTGGCGGGCCGGGTGAGCGCGCCTGGTTCTTCGCGCCTGGTGCTTCATGCCCGGTGATCAGAGCACGCGTTCGCCGCGCCGCCAGACTCCGCTGACCAGGGGCACGCCCGGCCGGTAGGCCAGGTGTACGTGGCTCGGGGCGTCCAGGAGGGTGAGGTCGGCGCGGGCGCCCGGGGTGATGCGGCCGATGTCCGTGCGGCGCAGGGCCGCGGCGCCGCCCGCCGTGGCCGACCAGACCGCCTCGTCCGGGGTCATCCCCATGTCCCGTACCGCGAGCGCGATGCAGAACGGCACGGACGAGGTGAAGGACGAGCCCGGGTTGCAGTCGGTGGACAGGGCGACGGTGACCCCCGCGTCCAGCAGCCGCCGGGCGTCCGGCCACTCGGCGCGGGTGGAGAACTCGGCGCCGGGGAGGAGGGTGGCGACGGTGTTGCCACTGGCCAGTGCGTCGACGTCCGCGTCGGTGAGGTGGGTGCAGTGGTCGGCGCTGGCCGCGTCGAGCTCGACGGCGAGCTGGACGCCGGGGCCGTGGGAGAGCTGGTTGGCGTGGATGCGGGGGTGCAGGCCCTTGGCCTTGCCCGCCGTCAGGATGGCGCGGGCCTGGTCGCCGTCGAAGGCGCCCTTCTCGCAGAACACGTCGATCCAGCGGGCGTGCGGCGCGCAGGCGTCCAGCATCTCGCCGGTGACCAGGGCGACATAGGCGGCCGGGTCGTCGGCGTAGTCCGGGGAGACGATGTGGGCGCCGAGGTAGGTGACCTCGTCGGTGTGGGCGGCGGCGATGCGCAGGGCGCGGGCCTCGTCCTCGGTGGTCAGGCCGTAGCCCGACTTGGTCTCGAAGGTGGTGGTGCCCTGGCGGAGCGCCTCGGCGAGGTACCGGGTCAGGTTGGCTTCGAGCTCGGCGTCCGTGGCCGCCCGGGTCGCCGCGACCGTCGTGCGGATGCCCCCGGCGCTGTAGGCCCGGCCCGACATGCGGGCGTTGAACTCCTGGGTGCGGTCGCCCGCGAAGACCAGGTGGGAGTGGGAGTCCACGAAGCCCGGCAGGACGGCCCGGCCCTCGGCGTCGACCCGATTGTCAGTGGCGGGTGCTTTGCTTGATTCACCGGTCCACACGACGTGGTCGCCGTCGATGACGACGGCCGCGTCCTGGATCAGGCCGAGGGGAGATCCTCCCCCACTCTCGAATTTGCTCGAGCGGGGGGACCCCCATCCCAGGGAGGGGTCGTTGGTGACGAGTGCGGCGATGTTGGTGATGGCGGTGCTGCTCATGGCGTCCTCGTGGGTGGTCGTCAGGCGCGCAGGGCTTCGACTGCCCGCGACAGGGCTTGCGGCACATCGGGTACGAGCATGTGGGTCCCGTCGCGCACGATGTGCCGGCCCGCGACGACCGTGTGCCGTACGTCCGCCGCGGTCGCGGCGAATACGGCCGTCTCGGCGCCGAGCCGCGGCAGCGGCCCTGCCGTTCTGACCGAGTCGAGCGCGATCGTCGTGAAGTCGGCGCGTGCGCCCGTCTCCAGGGTGCCGACGCCGTCCCAGCCGAGGGCCGCGTGGCCGTCGGCGGAGGCCGCCCGCAGGAGGGCCGCCGCCGTCCAGTGACCTCGGGTGCGGGTGCGCAGGCGCTCGTTCAGCTCCATGGCGCGCGCCTCTTCCAGCAGGTCGATGACGGCGTGGCTGTCGGAGCCGAGGGAGAGCGGGGAGCCCTCGTTCTGGAGGGCGACGGCCGGGCCGATGCCGTCCGCGAGGTCGCGCTCGGTCGTCGGGCACATGCAGGTGCCCGTGCCGCTGCCGCCGATCAGGGAGATGTCCTCGGCGGTGAGGTGGGTGTTGTGGACACCGGTGGTGCGCGGTCCGAGGACGCCGTGGAGGGCGAGGAGCTGGGTCGGGGTGCAGCCGTGGACCTCCAGGCACGCCTCGTTCTCGGCGGTCTGCTCCGACAGGTGCACATGGAGCGGGGCCCGCCGCTCCTCGGCCCAGCGGGCCACGGTCGCCAACTGGTCGGCGGGCACCGCCCGTACGGAGTGGATGGCCGCCCCGATCCGCGCGTGATCCCGTTCCTTGAGAACTGAACAGCGTTCGGCCCAGGCGTCCGCGCTGCCGTCGGAGAAGCGGAGCTGGTGGGTGCTGGGGGGCTGTCCGAAGCCGGAGGAGAGGTAGGCGGTGTCGAGGAGGGTGATGCGGATACCGGCGTCGGCGGCGGCCGCGATGAGCGCCTCGCCCATGGCGTTGGGGTCGGCGTAGGGGGTGCCGCCCGGGGCGTGGTGGACGTAGTGGAACTCGCCCACTGCCGTGATCCCGGCGAGCGCCATCTCGGCGTACACCGCCCGCGCGAGGGCGTGGTAGCGGTCCGGGGTGAGCCGGTCGGCGGTCGCGTACATGACCTCGCGCCAGGTCCAGAAGGTCCCGGAACCGACCTGGACGGTGCCGCGCAGGGCGCGGTGGAAGGCGTGGCTGTGGGCGTTCGCCAGACCCGGGAGGGTGAGTCCGCGGAGGATCTCGGCGCCCGGGGGCGGGGTTGGGATGCCGGTGCGGACGGCGGTGATGCGGCCGTCCGTTGTGTCCACGGCCACGCCCGGCTCGACGTGGGTGTCGAGCCAGGCGTGCTCCAGCCAGTACGTCTGCGTCGGCGTCACGTGCAGGCCAGTCCTTCCAGTACGTCGGCGAGCGCGAGGACCCCGGCCACGCAGTCGTCCTCGGTCGCGGACTCGGCCGGGGAGTGCGAGACGCCGGTGGGGTTGCGTACGAACAGCATGGCGGTCGGGATCGTCCCGGACAGGATTCCGGCGTCGTGTCCGGCGCCGGTGCCGAGGACGGGCACCGTCAGGCCGGTGTCCTTGCCGAGGATGCGGCCGAGTTCGTCGCGCAGGGCGTGGTCGAACTCGACGACGGGGGTGAAGGACTCCCGGACGACGTCGAGGTCGATGCCGTGCGCCGCCGCGTACTCCCGGGCCGCCTTCTCGATGCCGCCGACCACCTGATCGAGGCTCGCCTGGTCCGCGGCGCGGGAGTCGAGCCAGCCGCGCACCAGGGAGGGGATGGCGTTGACGCCGTTCGGCTCGACGGAGATCTTGCCGAAGGTGGCGACGGCACCGGCGAGTTCGGCCTCCCGGCGGGCGGTGAGCACGGTCTCGGCGTACGACAGCATCGGGTCGCGCCGGTCCACGAGACGGGTGGTGCCGGCGTGGTTGGCCTCGCCCCGGAAGTCGAACCGCCAGCGCCCGTGCGGCCAGATGGCGCTGGCGATGCCGACCCGGTCCCCGGACAGGTCCAGCGCCCGGCCCTGTTCGACATGCAGCTCGACGAAGGCACCGATCCGCGAGAACCGCTCGGGGTCGGGCCCGATGGCCTCGGGGTCGTACCCGGCGGCCTCCATGGCCTTCGGCAGACTGACGCCGTCCCCATCGGTCAGCCGGTGCGCACCCTCCACGCTGAGCTGCCCGCTGGCCAGCCGGGACCCGACACAGGCAAGCCCGAACCGGGCACCCTCCTCGTCCCCGAAGTTGACGATGCCGAAGGGCTTGCTGAACTCGACGCCCCGGGCCCGCAGTTCATCGAACGCGGCGAAGGAGGACACGACACCGAGGGGCCCGTCAAAGGCACCCCCGTCGGGCACGGAGTCCAGATGCGACCCCGTGACCACAGCATCCCCGGCGACCGGATCCCCGAGCCAGGCCCACTGATTCCCGTTCCGGTCGACCTCGTAGGCGAGTCCCCGGGCCTCGGCCTGCCCCTTGAACCAGGCCCGACAGTCGAGATCAGCGCCGGTCCAGGCGTAACGCCGGTAGCCACGGGAATCGGAGTGCCGCCCGATGGGAAGCAGCTCGCGCCACATGGAGTGGAAGGAGCTCCCGGTCGGAGAGTTGCCGCTTTCGGTCACGCGTCGTCACCTTCGCGCATCGGCACCCGGACACCCTTGTCGTCCGCCACGGACTCGGCGATGTCGTAGCCCGCGTCCACGTGCCGGATGACGCCCATGCCGGGGTCGTTCGTCAGCACGCGTCGGATCTTCTCGCCGCCCAGCTTCGTGCCGTCGGCCACCGTGACCTGGCCGGCGTGGATGGAGCGGCCCATGCCGACGCCGCCGCCGTGGTGGAGGGAGACCCAGGAGGCACCGGAGGCCACGTTGACCATCGCGTTCAGCAGCGGCCAGTCCGCGATCGCGTCGGAGCCGTCGAGCATCGCCTCGGTCTCGCGGTACGGAGAGGCGACGGAACCGCAGTCGAGGTGGTCCCGGCCGATGGCGAGCGGCGCCTGGAGCGTGCCGTCGGCGACCATCTCGTTGAACCGCTCACCGGCCTTGTCCCGCTCGCCGTAGCCGAGCCAGCAGATCCGCGCGGGCAGACCCTGGAAGTGGACCCGCTCACCGGCCATCTTGATCCAGCGGGCGAGGGACTCGTTCTCCGGGAAGAGGTCCAGGATCGCCTTGTCGGTCTTGGCGATGTCGGACGGGTCACCGGACAGCGCCGCCCACCGGAAGGGGCCCTTGCCCTCGCAGAACAGCGGGCGGATGTAGGCGGGGACGAAGCCGGGGAAGGCGAACGCCCGGTCGTAGCCCGCGAGCTGGGCCTCGCCGCGGATGGAGTTGCCGTAGTCGAAGACCTCGGCACCCGCGTCCATGAAGCCGACCATCGCCTCCACGTGCCGCGCCATGGACTCCCGCGCGCGGGTGGTGAACCCGGCCGGGTCCTTCGCCGCGTAGGACGCCATGTCGTCGAAGTCGACGCCGACGGGCAGGTACGCCAGCGGGTCGTGCGCCGAGGTCTGGTCGGTGACGATGTCGACGGGGGCGCCCTCGGCGAGCATCCGCGGCAGCAGTTCGGCGGCGTTGCCGAGCAGGCCGATGGAGAGCGGGCGGCGGGCGTCGCGGGCCTCGACGGCGAGCTGGAGGGCGTGCTCCAGGCTGTCGGCCTTCACGTCCAGGTAGCGGTGCTCGATGCGCCGCTCGATGGCGCGCGGGTCGCAGTCGATGCAGATCGCGACGCCGTCGTTCATGGTGACGGCGAGCGGCTGGGCGCCGCCCATGCCGCCGAGTCCGGCGGTGAGGGTGATCGTCCCGGCGAGGGTGCCGCCGAACTTCTTCGCGGCGACGGCGGCGAAGGTCTCGTAGGTGCCCTGGAGGATGCCCTGGGTGCCGATGTAGATCCAGGAGCCGGCGGTCATCTGGCCGTACATGGTCAGGCCGAGCTGCTCCAGGCGGCGGAACTCCTCCCAGTTGGCCCAGTCGCCGACCAGGTTGGAGTTGGCGATGAGGACGCGCGGGGCCCACTCGTGGGTCTGCATGACGCCGACCGGGCGGCCGGACTGGACCAGCATGGTCTCGTCCTGCTTGAGGGTGCGCAGCGTGCGGACCATGGCGTCGAAGGAGCGCCAGTCGCGGGCCGCCTTGCCGGTGCCGCCGTAGACGACGAGCTTGTCGGGGTGCTCGGCGACCTCGGGGTCGAGGTTGTTCTGGAGCATCCGCAGGGCGGCTTCCTGCTGCCATCCCAGGGCACTCAGTTCCGTACCGCGCGGCGCTCGTACGGGGCGGGGTCCTGACATGGTCTGCCTCCTAGCGGATGGTGCTGCCGGATTGTTGCTGTCGCTATTCACATCCTGACTTCCTGAATAGAGCTAGTCAATACGTTCGTGCGCCAGCGAGACCGCGCCGCGGATGTTTGTCTGGATACGTGGTCACGGGGAACGACACGACGGGGGATGCGGTGGACAGCGTCAAGGTCGGACGGACGGACGACGACGAGCGGGCGGCGCGCCGGGACGAGGCGGTGCGGGCGGCCGTGGAACAGGGGCTGCTGGGGCCGGACTCCCCCATCGTGGGCCTGCTGGACGTCACCGGCATCCGGGAGTCGGCGGCGGCCCTGCGGGCGGCGTTCGACGCGGTCACCGCGCCCGGCACCCCGGTGCTGCACGCCTTCGCGGTGAAGGCGACCCCGCTGGTGCCCGTGCTGCGGCTGCTGCGCGAGGCGGGGATCGGCGCGGAGGTGGCGAGCCCCGGGGAGCTGGCGCTGACGCGGGCGGCGGGGCTGCCGCCGGAGCGCACGGTCCTGGACTCGCCCGCGAAGACACCCGCCGAACTGCGCGAGGCGCTGGCGCTCGGTATCGCGGTCAACGCCGACAACCCGCAGGAGCTGGACCGTATCGACGCGCTGATGCGGTCGGCGCCGAGCCGTTCGCCGCTCGGTATACGGGTCAACCCGCAGGTGGGCGCGGGTGCCATCGAGGCGCTGTCGACGGCGACGGCCACCTCGAAGTTCGGGGTGGCGCTGCGCGACGAGGGGGCGCGGGAGTGGGTGGTGCGGGCGTATCTGGAGCGGCCGTGGCTGACCCGGCTGCACGCGCACACCGGGTCCCAGGGCGTGCCGCTGTCGCTGATGGCGCGGGGCGTGGCGGAGACGTACGCGCTGGCGGAGGAGATCAACGGGCGGCTCGGGCGGCGGCAGATCGACACGATCGACATCGGCGGCGGGCTGCCGGTGAACTTCTCCTCGGACGCCACGACCCCGACGTACGCGCAGTACGCGCGGCTGCTGAGCGAGGCGGTGCCGGGGCTGTTCGACGGGCGGTACGGGCTGGTCACCGAGTTCGGACGGTCGCTGCTGGCCAAGCACGGGACGGTGCTGGCGCGGGTGGAGTACACCAAGAGCGCGGGCGGGCGGCCGGTGGCGGTGACGCACGCGGGCGTGCAGGTGGCGACGCGGACGGTGTACGCGCCGGCGGCCTGGCCGCTGCGGATCGCCGCGTACGACGCGAAGGGGCGGCCGAAGACGGGGGCCGAGGTGGTGCAGGACGTGGCCGGGCCCGCCTGTTTCGCCGGCGACCTGCTGGCCGAGGCGCGGGCGCTGCCGCGTCTTGAGCAGGGGGATCTGGTGGCGGCGCTGGACACGGGCGCGTACTACTTCGCGCACCACTACGCGTACAACTCCCTGGCCCGGCCGGGCATTCACGGCTTTGTACCGGACGGGTCCGGGGGTGTCGCCTTCGCGACTGTCCGGGCGGCGCAGAGTCTCGACGCGATCGTGACCGAGGCCGGAGGGGCGCACGCGTCCGCGCTCACCACCCTCCGCGCACCCGGGAGCCGTTGACGCGCTCCGGCGGATCTGCGGTTCAACTGGTCCGGAAACATGGTCAGTTGACCCACCTTAGCCATTCGCGGCATGTTCCGCCGGAAAATGCCAGAACCCTCACTCCCCACCCACACGGTGCGTAGTTTCGGCGTCACTCAGCCGAACCCGAGGTGGGAGGGGAGCCGGGGTGCCCGGAATCGACGAGTGTCTGCTGGAGGCCATGCGGCTGCCCGGCGCGCGGGGTGCGGCGCTGGTCGACTGGACCAGCGGACTGGCCCTGGGCACGGTCGGCGAGTCCCCGGGCGGCGATCCGGAGGCGAGCGCGGCGGAGACGGCCGAGCTGGCCCGGCTGGCCGCGGAGCACCGGGCGTTCGCACCGTTCGGGGAACCCGGCGCCGAAACCGATCCGCCCGTCGAGGATCTGATCCTCAGCAACCGGGACAGCTATCACGTGCTGCGGTTCGTGTGGACGTCGTTCGACAGCAGCGTGTTCCTGCATCTGTGGCTGGGCCGCGAGGAGGGCAATCTCGCGCTGGCCCGGATCCGGCTCGGTGAGCTGGCCGGACGGCTGGTGCTGGGATGACCGCGCTGCACGCCACCCCGGCCGGTCTGCCGCCCCGGCTGCCGGTGCGGGACCGCAGCGGGGCCGCGGAACGGGTGCCGCGGGGGCTGTCGCCGATGCTGAGCCGGCTCGCCGCCGAGCGGGCCACCGGGGTGCTGCTGCGCGAGCGGGGCACGCTGTATCTGGCCGAGGGCCGGGTGGTGCACGCCGAGAGCCCGGCCGCCCCGGGTCTCGACGTCCTGCTCATCGCGCACGGCACCCTCTCCCCCGACGCCTGGCAGGACGCCGTCGCACGGGCCGACGAGCGGCACGGCGCCGCCCGGCTCCTGGTCGACAGCGGGCGGCTCACCCCGGGCACGCTGGAGCTGTGCCACCTGAGCGCGCTGTACGACGCCGCGTACTTCGCTCTCGCCCCCAGCAGCGCCCCGGGCCGCTTCCGCTACGGCACCGGCCACTGGCTCGGCCCCGTGCGCCCGGTGCCGGTCTCCGCCCTGGAGCGCGAGACGCTGCGCCGCCGCGACCTGCTGCACCGCATCTGGCCCGACCCCGGCACGGACACCGCACCCCTGGCCCGAGCCGACCCATCACCCCGGCTCCCGCCCCTCACCGCCCGCCAGCAAGCCGTCCTGGCCCTACTGGACGGCACCCGCACGGCCCCGGACATAGCCCGCGCCCTGGGCCGCCCGACGTTCCACACCCTGGTGGACATACGCCGCCTGGCAGCAGCGGGCGCCCTGAAGCCGCACCCTCAGGCACCGGACACCGCCTCGCGAACCCAGGCACCGGGCCCCGCCCAGCGGCCTCCGGCTCCGGGTCCCAACCCGCGAAGCCAGGCACCGGGACCCAACCCGCGGCCTCAGGCACCGGGCCCCGCCCAGCGGCCTCCGGCTCCGGGTCCCAACCCGCGACCCCAGGCACCGGGCCCCGACCCACGACCCCAGAGCCCCGGCCCCGGCCCCGGCCCCGACCAGGCACCGCCCACCCGGGCCCCCCACGGCACCGCCCCGCCAAGCCCGGCCACCGGGCGAACCGTCCCCCGGGCCCGTCCCCCGGCGCCCGCCGAGCGACTCACCCCCGACGCCACCCGGAGCACCCCACCGGCCCCGGCCACCACTTCCCCACCGCTTCCCACACGGCCCAACACCCCGTCCCCCGCCGAGCGGCCCACACCCCGCACCACCTGGAGCACCCCACCGGCCCCGGCCACCGCTCCACCGCCGCTCCCCACACGCCCCAACCCCCCGTCCCCCGCGGAGCGCCTCGCGCCCGACCACCCCGACATTGCCCTGCTGAAGAGAGTCCGGGATGCGCTGGAGGCCCTTTGACCGACAGAGGAGAAACCTGATGGCCGCCGAGGCGCCGATACTCGACGAGCTTCACCGGCTCAGAGCCCGCATCCCGCAGTTGACCGGCTCCCTCGCGGCCAGCGTCGACGGCCTGGTCGTCGCCGAGGACGCCCCGGACGTGGAGCCGGATGGCGTGGCCGCGCTCACCGCCGCCGCGCTCGGCGTCGCCGTACGTCTGGCGGACGCCACCGGCCGCGGTGAGCTGCGGGAACTGCTCGTCCGCGGACGGGACGGCTATGTGGCGACGTACGCGGCGGGCCACGCCGCCGTGCTGACCCTGCTCGCCAAGGACGACGTCAGCGTCGGCCGGCTGCATCTGGAGGGCCGCCGCGCCGCCGTCCGGATCGGCGAACTGGTCGACGAGGCGACGGACGAGACCAAGAGCCGTACCCCCGCGCGGGCCCCGGCCACCCGGGCGAAGGCCCCGCGCGAGCGGCGCACCACATCCGCCCAGTCGCGAACCGCACAGTCGCGAACCGCACAGTCGCGCTCCACCGAGCCCCGCTCCACCCCACCCCGAACCACCCAACCGCGCACCAGCACGGAGAGTTGAGAGGAAGATCCATATGGCGAACACCGAGACCTCGCTCAAAGAGGCGCTGACCGGGATCGAGGGCGCGACCGGCGTCGCGCTCGTCGACTACACCAGTGGCATGGCACTGGGCACCATGGGCGGCAGCAAGAGCTTCGACCTGAACGTGGCCGCCGCCGGCAACACCGATGTGGTGCGCGCCAAGATGCGCACCATGGAACACCTCGGCCTCAAGGGCGAGATCGAGGACATCCTGATCACCCTGGGCGACCAGTACCACCTGATCCGGCTGCTCAGCGGCCGCAGCGGCAACGGCCTCTTCCTGTACCTGGTGCTGGACGTCAAGCGGTCCAACCTGGCGATGGCCCGCCACCAGTTGAAGAAGATCGAGCAGGACCTGGAGGTCTAGGAGACCGGTCAGACCAGCGCGTCGGCGCGGCGGCGGGCCCCGCCCGGGGCCGCGTCGCCCGCCGCGATGCCGGTGCCGCGGTAGGCCCTGACCGCCTTCCCCGCGGGACGTCCGCCGCGCGCCGCGAGCCAGTCCACGCGCACCCACAACAAGGTGTCGTCGGCCCGTTCGCGGCGGCCGATCCAGGCGGACTTCAGCCACAGCCCGGTGCCCGCCCCGGCGAGCAGCATGCCGCCCGCGGCGGGCACCGCGAACGCGCTGCCCAGGGCGGCGGCGAAGGCGAGCACCAGCCACCAGCGGTGGCCGCGGCGCCAGACCCGCACGGTCACCGCGCGGTCCTGGAGCACATCGTGCTTGCCCGCGCGGGCCGCCCCGCGCATGAGGGCGCCGTACCGCCTGCGCCGCCGGTACGCCACCGCCGCCGCGGTGACGAGGAACAGCGCCGCGCCCGCCATCACCCCGATCCGGCGCCCGGTCACGCCCGGCACCAGTACGCCGATCCCGGCCGCGCACAGCCCGAGCCAGAACAGCGGTGCCGCTCCGGCCCGTACGACGACGGCCACCCGAGCGAGTCCCTGACCTCCGCGTGCCACGATCCCCTCCTCGTCGCGTCAACTCATGTGGCGGGGAGGTTAGTGGGCATACGTGAGACCAGTCTGAGAAGACCGTCCCACTGCACGAACCGGCTCACTCCACGAACAGACCGCGTGCCGCCGCCCGCGCGTCGAACTCCTCAAGGCGGGCCTGCGCCTCCGGCAGGTCGTCGCACATCGCCTCCAGCAGCACCCGCCCCAGCAGCATCGGGGCACAGGCGGTGTCGAAGGCGAGCCCGGTGCCGACGGCCGCGGGCAGCAGCAGATCGGAGACCTTGGCGACCGGCGCGAAGGCGGAGTCGGCGACCGTGACCACGGTCAGCCCGGCCTGCTTGGCGTAGCCGAGGGTGTCCAGGACCTCGCGGGGGTGCCGGGGCAGCGCGAAGCACAGCAGCGCCGAGGCGCCCGCCCGGACACAGGCGTCGATCCGGTCGTGGACCATGGTGCCGCCCTCGTGCAGCAGCCGGACGTCGGGGTGGACCTTGGCCGCGAAGTAGGCGAAGCCGTACGCCTGGGAGGCCGCCGCGCGCAGGCCGAGCACCGGCAGCGGGCGGGAGGCGGCGAGCAGCCGGCCCGCCTTCTGCACGGGGCGCGGGTCGGCGAGCAGCTCGGCCAGATGCCGCAGGTTCTCGATCTCGGCCTCGACGGCCTGCTGGTACTCGTTGTAGGTGCGCGCGGCGGCCACCGGCTCGGCGGGCGCGACCTCGCGAAGGTGCCTGCGCAGCGCGGGGTAGCCGTCGAAGCCGAGGGCGACGGCGAAGCGGGTCACCGAGGGCTGGCTGACCCCGGCGAGTTCGGCCAGTTCGACGCTGGAGAGGAAGGGCACGTCGGCGGCCTGGCGCACCATGCTGTGCGCGATGCGCCGCTGGGTCGGGGTGAGCCGGTGCCCCTCGAAGAGCGCCTGAAGGCGCGCCGCCGGGGTGTCCACCGCGTTCCTGTCCGCGCTCATCCCGCGCTTCCCCTCCAGATCTCCGTGAACCGGTCGAGCAGCCGCGCCGCCGCCGTCACGTCGTCCGTGAGCGGCCGGTCGGCCTGGTCCTCTTCGAGCACCGCCTCGGCGAGCTCCAGCGCGCGGCCCGCCGGAAGTCCCGGCTCGGGCCTGAGGTCGCGCTGGCGCAGCGCCCGTACGGCGGCGACGAGTTCGCAGCCGACGACGAGACGGTACGCACCGCACGCGCGCAGCGTCTGCCGGGCGGCGAGCGAGGCGAAACTGGCCTGTTCCTCGACGCCCCGGGAGAGTACAGCGTGGCCGAGGGAGGCGGGCGCCGAGAAGGCGCGCAGGTCGCCGAGGGCGGCAGCGGCGGAGTACTCCAGGATCATCACGCCGGACGAGGCGGGCTCCTGGTCGGCGAGGAAGGGCTTCAGCCGGGTGTAGGCGGGCTCGTTGAGGGTGGAGAGCCGGGAGGTGGACAGCCTGGCCACCTGGGTGACGGCCAGCCGGAAGTGGTCCAGGGCGAGGGCGAGCCCGGCCTGGTAGAAGCCGCCGTGGTGGTAGGCGGCCAGGTCGTCGACCGCGATCAGCGGGTTCTCGGCGGCGGCGTTGATCTCCACCGCGAGCACCGCCTCCAGGGCGTCCGCCGCGTCGTGCGCGGGCCCGTGGATCTGGGGCAGACAGCGGAAGCCGTACGGGTCCTGGATCCGGCCGAGCGGAGGTGTGGGCCGGTCCGCGGCACCGATCAACTCCCGCATCCGGCGGGCTACTTCGCCGGAGCCGCGGTGCGGGCGGGCCTGGTGGACGGGAGCGGCGTAGGGCTCGTGGGAGCCGTCGACGGCGAGCAGGGAGAGCGCGGCGACGACCTGGGTGGCGGCGATGAGCCCGCGCAGTTCGTGCAGGGCGAGGGCGGCCTGGCCGAGGGTGAGGGCGTTGCTGCTGATCAGGGCGAGCGCGTCGTTGTTGTCGAGCGGCTGCGGCTCGGGGGCGCCGGTGCCGCGCCAGGGGTGCTCCCCCACCAGCGCAAGGCCCACCTGGGCGAGCGCCGCGAGATCCCCCGTACCGACGGATCCGAACTCGTTGACGACCGGATGCGCCCCGCTCTCCAGCGCCTCGCACAGCGCCGTGACCACGGTCGGGCGGAGCCCGGCACCGCCCGCGAGCAGCTGGTTGGCCCGTACGGCGAGCATGGCCCGCACCTGCCGGGCGGGGAGTTCCGCACCGATGCCGCCCGCGTGGCTGCGCAGCAGCCGCAGCCCGTGTCCGGCGGCGGCCTCGGTGGGCACGTCCTCGTTCCGGTTGGCGCCGACGCCGGTGGAGCGACCGTAGACGCGTCCGGTCGCGGCGATCTGCCGGGCGGTGTCCCAGGAGCGGGTGGCCCGCTTCATCGCCTCGTCCTGCGGGACGGGCCGGGCGGCCCCGTCCGCGAGGCGCACCACATCGGCGACGGAGAGTCCGCGGCCGTCGAGGAGCACCGACCCGGTGTCCATGACCGCGGGCCCGTCCACGACCGGAGACGACATCAATCCCGAACCCCCATCGACCGTCGCTCAGCCTTCAGTCGTTCAGCCTTCAGCCCTCGGCTATTCAGCCACCATGAATCTTGCATGACGTTATGCAGCCAGGCAACAAGACCGCCCGTCGGCAGCGGCGCCACCCCCAGGTCCAACAGGGGGGATATCCCCAGTGCCCGGACCGCCCGCACTGCCTACCGTTGTCCTCATGACCGGACTAGACGCGCGGGACACCGAGCTGAAGAAGGAACTCAACGCCACCTTGCAGGCACGCAGGGAGCTGGGTGAGGAGTACGAGTCCGCGCTGGTCGACTCGTTCCTGGAGAAGGTCGACCAGCGCATCGACGGAGCGGTCGAGCGCCGGGTACGCCGGCAGCTCGCCGAGCAGCAGATGGTGGTGGCCCGGGGTGCCCGGTCACCGAAGCCGACGGACTCCTGGGGCGAGCGCTTCGGCTTCGGCATCGTCTCGCTGGTCCTCGCGATCCCGCTGTCCGGCATCGGCGGCGGGGTGGCCCATCTCCCCGGCCTGCTGGTCGCCTGGGCGGGCATCGTCGGCGTGAACGTCGTGCAGGCCGCCCGCACCCACCCGGACCTGTTCCGCCGGCGTCGCAAGTCCCGGCAGGACAGCGACTGGGAGGACTGAGCCCGGGGCTCAGGCCTGCCGGGTGGGCAGCACCATCACCTGGCGCAGATTGACGTGCCGGGACCGGCTCACCGCGTACACCACCAGGTCCGCGACCTCCTCGGAGGTCAGCGTGCCGATCGCGGACACCATCGCGTCCAGCTCACCGACCCGCTCGGGGTCGGTGATGTGGTCGCGCAGCTCGCTCTCGGTGAAGCCCGGCTCGACGTTGGTGATCCGGACGTCCTTCGGGCCCAGCTCGGTGCGCAGGGACTGGGAGAGATGGGTCACCGCGGCCTTCGTGGCGCTGTACACCGCGTAGTTGGGGAAGGTCAGATGCGCGGCGATGGAGGAGATGTTCACCAGGTCCGCCGTACGCCCCTCGGCGGCGGCGTCCACCAGGTCGGCGGTGAAGGCGCGGGTGACCCGCAGGAGCCCGCTGACGTTGGTGTCGATCATCCGCTGCCAGGCCGCGGCGTCCCCGGCCTCGATGGGGGCCGCCAGCATCACGCCCGCGGAGTTGACGACCAGGTCGACGGCCCCGTACGCCTCGCGCACCCGCCCCGCGGCCTCCGCCACGGACGCCTCGTCGGTGACGTCCGCGGCCACCGCCAGCGCCTGGCCCCCGTCGGCCCGGATCTTGCCGGCGAGCGCGTCGAGCCGCTCCGCGCGCCGGGCCAGCAGCGCCACCCGCGCCCCGTGCCGGGCCAGCAGCACGGCGACGGCCTCACCGATCCCACTGGCGGCCCCGGTGACGACGGCGGTACGCCCGGCCAGATTCTCGTACGACATCACAGGCTCCCTCGGTAGCGACCGGGGTCTTTCCCCGGCGGCACCGCCCACCTTGCGCGCCCGCCGCGGCCGTACCCAGGGATGAGCTTTTCCTGGGTCTGACAGAACCAGGCTCCCGGCCCGCCGCCGCCCTACGATCGAGGGCATGGACGGGGAACTCGGAGACTTCCTGCGCACACGCCGCGCCCGCATCCAGCCTCAGGAGGTGGGCCTGCCCAGCTACGGCCGCCGCCGCGTCCCCGGCCTGCGCCGCGAGGAAGTGGCGCAACTGGCCGGGGTGAGCGTCGACTACTACGTCCGGCTCGAACAGGGCCGCGGCCCGAGCGTCTCGGACGCCGTGCTGGACGCGGTCGCGCGGGCGCTGCGGCTGGACCCGGCCGAGCGCGACTACCTGCACACCATCGCCCGGCCCCGCCGCCGCGAGCGGACCGCCTCGGTGGAACCGCCCCGGGTGAGCCGGAGCGTCCAACTGCTGCTGGACGGCATGGACCGCAACCCCGCGTACGTCCTGGACCACCGGATGGACGTGCTGGCCTGGAACGCCCTCGCCGACGCGGTGCTCGACTTCGGCGGACCGGACCGTCCGGCCGGGCTCAGCATGCCGCGCCGCGCCTTCCTCGACCCGGCGGCCCGCTCCCTCTACCCGGACTGGCCCACGATCGCCGCCCAGACCGCCGCCCACCTCCGGATGAACGCCGGCCATCACCCCGAGGACCGCGAACTGGGCGCCCTGGTCGGCGAACTCTCCGCCCGCAGCGAGGACTTCCGCCGGCTGTGGGCCGACCACCTGGTCAAGCCCTGCGGCTGCGGGGTCAAACGCATTCAGCACCCGGTCGCGGGCCTGCTGGTCCTGCCGTACGACACCTTCACGGTGGCACCGGACCAGACGGTCGTCTTCTACGCCCCGGAACCGGACTCGGAGACGGCGGAACGGCTTGCGCTGCTGGGGAGTTGGGCGAGTTCCGAAGCCCGCTAGAACCGACGCCGGTCGGCGAAAGAGATATCGCGGGGACCGCCGCACCCCCGTTGCCGGGGGGCGGGACGACGGCGGTCCCCGCGAGGGACGTGGACCGGGTCAGGACCGGGTCTCACGTCCGGCGTCCATGGAGGTCCGGGAGCCGCTCCGGAGGTCCTTGGACGTTCGGCGCCGGCCGGGGCGGGGAGCCGCTCCCGCCCTGCCGACACCCACTAATGTGCCGGACGCGTGTTAAGCGGGTGCTGCGCGGACGTGACACGCTCGTACCACTTCCGCGAAGCGACGAAGGCAACTGATCACCGTAAGTTCGTCGCCGACACGGTCCGTTCACCGCACGTTCGCCGCTACTTCCCGCCCTTGGCAAGGAAGGCCAGCAGGTCCTGACGGCCGATCACCCCGGTGGGCTTGCCCTCGACGAGGACGATCGCCGCGTCCGCCGTACCGAGCACGGCCATCAGGTCGCCCACCGGTTCACCGGAGCCGACCTGCGGCAGCGGGGCCGACATGTGCTTCTCCAGCGGGTCCTCCAGCGAGGCCCGCTTGGCGAACAGGGCGTCCAGCAGCTCCCGTTCCACGACGGAGCCGACGACCTCGGCCGCCATCACGTCCGGGTGACCGGCGCCCGGCTTGACGATCGGCATCTGGGAGACGCCGTACTCGCGCAGCACGTCGATGGCCTGACCGACGGTCTCGTCGGGGTGCATGTGGACGAGGGACGGGATCGCGCCGTGCTCCTTGTCGTTGAGGACGTCGGCGACGCGGGCGCTGGGGCCCTCGTCCTCCAGGAAGCCGTAGTCGGCCATCCACTCGTCGTTGAAGATCTTGCTGAGGTAGCCGCGGCCGCTGTCCGGCAGCAGGACGACGACCACGTCGTCCTCCTCCAGGCGCTCGGCGACCCGCAGCGCGGCGACCACGGCCATGCCGCAGGAGCCGCCGACCAGGAGGCCCTCCTCCTTCGCCAGCCGGCGGGTCATCTGGAAGGAGTCCTTGTCGGACACGGCGACGATCTCGTCGGCGACGGTGCGGTCGTAGGCGGTCGGCCAGAAGTCCTCACCGACGCCCTCGACGAGATACGGCCGCCCGGAGCCGCCCGAGTAGACCGAGCCCTCGGGGTCGGCGCCGACGACCTGCACCTTGCCGTCGCTGACGTCCTTCAGATAGCGGCCGGTGCCGGAGATGGTGCCGCCGGTGCCCACGCCCGCCACGAAGTGGGTGATCCTCCCCTCCGTCTGCTCCCACAGCTCGGGGCCGGTGGAGTGGTAGTGGGAGAGCGGGTTGTTGGGGTTGGAGTACTGGTCGGGCTTCCAGGCGCCGGGCGTCTCACGCACCAGCCGGTCGGAGACGTTGTAGTACGAGTCCGGGTGCTCCGGGTCCACGGCGGTCGGGCAGACGACGACCTCCGCCCCGTAGGCCCGCAGCACATTGATCTTGTCGGTGCTGACCTTGTCGGGGCAGACGAAGATGCACTTGTAGCCCTTCTGCTGGGCCACGATGGCGAGCCCGACCCCGGTGTTTCCGCTGGTCGGCTCGACGATGGTGCCGCCGGGCTTGAGCGCGCCGGACTCCTCGGCGGCCTCGATCATGCGCAGGGCGATCCGGTCCTTCACCGATCCGCCCGGGTTGAAGTACTCCACCTTGGCCAGGACGGTCGCCTTGATGCCCTTGGTCACGCTGTTGAGCCTCACCAGCGGGGTGTTGCCGACGAGACTGATCATCGAGTCGTGGAATTGCACCGTTGTCTCCGGATGCTGCAAAAGATGCGGTCGTTAGTGGTGAAGCCAGCCTATGGCCTGCTAGGCACCCATGACGGTCGTTCACTGCCCGTTGGGATTGGGCCACGGTCCGTGCGGGGCAAGCAGTGGATGTACGGGTTCGAGGAGGTGGCGGCAAGGCATGACGAGCATGTCGAGGGCGAGGGTGGCCCGGCGGATCGCGGCCGGCGCCGCGTACGGCGGCGGTGGGATCGGGCTGGCCGGGGCGGCCGCCGTGGGTCTGGTGCTGGCGGAGGTCCAGCTCGCCAAACGCGCCGTGGGCAACGGCGGCACCGCTCCGCACCCACCGAGCGCGGAGGGCCTGTACGGCGACGGCATGACGAGCGCGGGCGAGCCCCCGCTGCGGCTGCTGATGCTGGGCGACTCCACGGCCGCGGGCCAGGGCGTACGGCGGGCCGGGCAGACGCCGGGGGCGCTCTTGGCGTCGGGGCTCGCCGCGGTGGCGGAGCGCCCGGTGCGGCTGCGCAACGTCGCCCTTCCGGGCGCCCGCTCCGACGACCTGGAACGCCAGGTGTCGGAGGCGCTGGCCGACTCCGGCCAGGTGCCCGACATCTGCGTGATCATGATCGGCGCCAACGACGTCACCAACCGCATGCCCGCGACCCGCTCGGTGCGCTGTCTGGCCACGGCGGTACGACGGCTGCGCACGGCCGGCGCCGAGGTGGTGGTCGGCACCTGCCCCGACCTCGGCACCATCGAGCCGGTCCAGCAGCCGCTGCGCTGGCTGGCCCGCCGGGCCTCCCGTCAGCTCGCCGCCGCCCAGACGATCGGCGTCGTCGAGCAGGGCGGACGTACGGTCTCGCTCGGCGATCTGCTGGGCCCGGAGTTCGCGGCGAACCCGCGCGAGATGTTCGCCGCGGACAGCTACCACCCCTCGGCGGAGGGGTACGCCACCGCGGCGATGGCCGTCCTCCCCACCGTGTGCGCGTCACTCGGGCTGTGGCCCGCGGAGGAGGAGCGCCCGGACGTCTCCCGCCGCGAGGGCTTCCTGCCGGTGGCCCGGGCCGCGGCGGAGGCGGCGTCCGAGGCGGGCACGGAGGTCGCGGCGGCGATGCCCACGGGACCGCGGGGTCCGTGGGCGCTGCTCAAGCGCAGGCGCCGGCGCCGGGTCGGAGCGACGGAACCGTCCCCGACCAGCGCGTCAGGGGTGTGAAGCGGAATCCACTGCTCCTGGCGAGCCGCCTTCCGTACACGCACAGTTCACCGTGCGAACGAGGTGAGGTCACCGGATCACCCCCGGCTTTGGCGAAGGTGTGCTTTCGCTGTCACGCCGCTGTCAGGAGCACGTCCCCGCAATGGAAAAGCCGCCCCCCAGAGCCACCGCACGGACCCGTGACCCCTGGTGGGACAACGCCCGGTTCGTGTCCGCCGCGCTGATCGTGGTCCTGCACACCGTCGGCAGCCTGATGAGCCGCTACGACGCGCTCGGGGCGTACCACATCGGCACCTGGGCCTTCCGGGTGCCGCTCTTCGTCATCCTGGCCGGTGTCTTCAGCAGCGGCGGCCCGCTCGGCCCGCGCCATCTGCGCACCCTGCTGAGCAGCATCGCCCTGCCGGCCCTGATCTTCAGCGTGCTGTACTCGCTGGAGGTGTACGCGCTCGGCGGCCGTTTCACCCTGCACATCACCCAGCTCCCCTGGACGCTGTGGTTCCTGATGTCACTGTTCTTCTGGCGGCTGCTGCTGCCCCTGGTGGTCCAACTGCGCCATCCGCTGCTGGTCACCACGGTCGTGTCGCTGGCGGTCGGGTACGTGGACGAGTTCGGCATGCAGTTCTCGGCCAGCAGGACCCTGGTGTACATGCCGCTCTTCTACCTCGGCCGGCAGCTGGGCCAGGGGTGGCTCCAGGACTGGTTCCGGGCCCGCTGGAGCCTGCCGGTGGCCGTGGCGGGGGTGCTCGCCTCGTTCACGGTGGGCTGGCTCTGGCACGCGAAGGTCCTCGGCACCTGGCTGTCGATGCGGCACGCGTACCAGGCCGACACCCGGCTGGGCATGGAGGGCGCCTGGGTGATCCGTCTGCTGGTCCTGGCCTCGGCCGCGGCGCTGGTGCTGTGTCTGCTGCGGCTGATACCGAAGCGGCGGCTGCCGTTCGTCTCCGCCCTCGGCTCCGGCGGCTTCACCATCTACCTGCTCCATCCGCTGGTCATCCTGCCGTTCCGGGAGCGGGGCCACATCGCCCGCGCCAACACTCACCTGGAGCTGCTCGCCCTGATGGTGTGCGGGGTGCTGCTCGCGGCGGCGCTCGGTTCACCGTGGGTGCGGCGCATGGTGCAGCCACTGACCAAGCCCCCGGTGGACTGGCTGTTCACGCCGATGCCGGCGCAGCCGACGCCGACCACCATCACGCCCCCTAAGCAAGCGCTTGGAAAAGAGTTCCGCATCACACCCTGATGGCGGTGACCGAAGGCTTACGTACGGGTAACTTGCCCCGTACACCCCTCTTCCGTCGTCGTCTGGAGCCGTGATGCCCGAAGCCGTGATCGTCTCGACCGCCCGCTCCCCCATCGGCCGCGCCTTCAAGGGCTCCCTGAAGGACCTCCGCCCGGACGACCTCACCGCCACGATCATCCAGGCCGCCCTCGCCAAGGTCCCCGAGCTGGACCCGCGCGACATCGACGACCTGATGCTCGGCTGCGGCCTTCCCGGCGGCGAGCAGGGCAACAACCTCGGCCGGATCGTGGCCGTGCAGATGGGCATGGATCACCTGCCGGGCTGCACGATCACCCGGTACTGCTCCTCCTCGCTCCAGACCTCGCGGATGGCCCTGCACGCCATCAAGGCCGGTGAGGGCGACGTCTTCATCTCCGCCGGTGTCGAGACGGTCTCCCGCTTCGCCAAGGGCAACTCCGACTCCCTGCCGGACACCCACAACCCCTTCTTCGCCGAGGCCGAGGCCCGCACCGAGGCCGTCGCCCAGCAGGAGGGCACCACCTGGCACGACCCGCGCGAGGACGGCATCGTCCCGGACGCCTACATCGCGATGGGCCAGACCGCCGAGAACCTCGCCCGCTGGAAGGGCGTCACCCGCGCGGACATGGACGAGTTCGGCGTCCGCTCGCAGAACCTCGCCGAGGAAGCGATCAAGAACGGCTTCTGGGAGCGCGAGATCACCCCGGTGACGCTCCCCGACGGCACGGTCGTCAGCAAGGACGACGGCCCGCGCGCGGGCGTCACGCTGGAGGGCGTCTCGGGCCTCAAGCCCGTCTTCCGCCCCGACGGCATGGTCACCGCCGCCAACTGCTGCCCGCTGAACGACGGCGCCGCTGCGGTCGTCATCATGAGCGACACCAAGGCCCGCGAGCTCGGCCTCACGCCCCTCGCCCGTATCGTGTCGACCGGCGTCTCCGGCCTCTCCCCCGAGATCATGGGCCTCGGCCCGGTCGAGGCGTCCCAGCAGGCGCTGCGCCGCGCCGGTCTCACCATCGACGACATCGACCTGGTCGAGATCAACGAGGCGTTCGCCGCGCAGGTGATCCCCTCCTACCGCGACCTGGGCATCGACCTCGACAAGCTGAACGTCAACGGCGGCGCCATCGCCGTCGGCCACCCCTTCGGCATGACCGGCGCCCGCATCACCGGCACGCTCATCAACTCCCTCCAGTTCCACGACAAGCAGTTCGGTCTGGAGACCATGTGCGTCGGTGGCGGCCAGGGCATGGCGATGGTCATCGAGCGACTGAGCTGACCGTAGCCGTCGCGACACCTTGAGTGACTCATAGGCCCGGAACCCGGTAACCGCCCAGGTTCCGGGCCTATTTGTGATCCAATCTCCCCCAGGATGTGACCTATCTCCCTCAGACGAGGGATTTCCGCAGGTCAGAGGCGTCACACCAGCCTCGCCAGGCCCAAAGCCCTGTCCGGTTCGTGACGTTACGCACTGACAGATGGATAGTCCACCCTTCAAGCTGATGTAGGAAGTCGGGGGTCGACTTTGAACCGGGAGTACGTCAGTGAGCGCCATGCCGATCGCCCTGCTGCTCACCACGGCCGCCACCGGCGCCGTGGGCGTCGCCGTCCTGCGCACCCTCATGGTGCTGCGCCGACAGGTCGCGGCCCTGCACACCGAGCTGGCCGCGAACAACGCGGCCGCGGCACGGGGTCTGGTGCCGGCCGCGCGTCCGGCCGCGGACACCGATGAGATACGCGCCGCCGTGGCCGAGGCCCTTGCGGAGGAGCGGGAGCGGGAGCTGGCCGAGGCGCGCGCGTTCTGGGCGGCCCAGGAGGCCCGTGACGCCTCCGACGCCCCGACCCTGCTGGGTCTGAGCGACAGCGAGCTGTTCCTGCCCCGGCAGGCCGATTTCGTGGGCCTGGAGCCGCTGGAGCCGGTCACCGAGCCGCCCGCGGACGCCGAGGAGTTCGCCGGGGACTCCCCCGAACTGGCCGCGGCCCGCCGCCGGCACCCCTCGCACCCGGACTTCGTGCCGGTCCAGTCACCGGTCGTGAACGACCACGAACGCACGGTCGCCACCCTGGAGGAGCTGGCCTCCTCCGCCACCGAACTGACCGACGTCCGCCCCGGCCCCCTCGGCACCCTCGACGTCTACGTCTTCGCCGACGGCACGACCCTCTGCATGACCCCCGGCCACCGCGAAACGGCAGAACGCCTTTCCGAGGCGCTCCGCGCGGGCCGGACCCCGGTCCTGCTGGGCGGCTCGGGCATCTCGGGCGCGTACACGCTGACGTTCAAGTGCGGCGAGGAGAACGTCTATATCTTGGCGGACCGCGTAATAGCGAGCTTGTAAGCGCCGCGGCGGGACGTGCCTAGGGGCGCGGGGCTGTATCAATGTGCGGCTCCGCCGCGTGGGCGCGACCAGCCACAACGGACCGGCAGCCGCCAACGCACCTCAGACCCCCGCCTTCTTCTGCGCATCCTCCACCAACCGAACAGCCTCAGAAACCTGGCCCTCGTCCATCAACACGAGGGCCAAGTCATGCACGGCGACGGTAATTTGATCAGCGGCCGCGAACATCCCCGCGTCCGGCATCTCCCGAGGCTCCCCCGAGCGACCTTCAAGAAGCTGCGCCCGCCGAGCCAACTCCCTGGCCAGCGCCAGCGCTTCCGCGGCAGCCCCCCGTTGCAGACGGGACTGCGGCGCCGCCCGCAACCGGTCGGCGAAGTGATCCACAGCCTGGGTCAGACGCGTCGTATCCACCACGCCGCAACCGTACGCGCCGAACCGGGACTGTTGCCAACACGCGAACGCTCAGGCACGGTGACCTGAAGGACCGGCTTACATCCCCTTTGCGTCCGGAGGCGCCGATGTCCCACGTCCTCTCCGAGGAGACCCACCGCAACATGCTCGCCCGCATCCCCCACTGCACCGGTCGTGAAGTCTCCGACTGGCTCCGCACCGTAGAAGACGGCCCCGCCCTCGTCCGCTTCGAGGAGAAGGTCAGCTGGCTTCGCCACGAATACGACCTCGCGTACGGCCACGCGAAGGCGATCGTCCATGAGTACGACCTGAGGAGGGCGGCGCGCAAATTCCTCTAGGCGCGCACAGACGACGAAGGGCCCCGGGAACGAACCCGGGGCCCTTCACCGCGAAACCGTCGCAGATCAGTCGCTGCTGTTGAGGATCGAGATGATCCTCAGGAACTCCATGTAGATCCACACCAGCGTCAGCGTGAGGCCGAAGGCGGCGAGCCAGGCCTCCTCGCGCGGGGCACCGTAGGCGATGCCGTCCTCGACCTGCTTGAAGTCCATGGCGAGGAACGCCGCACCGAGCAGGATGCCGATGACGCCCATGAGGATGCCGAGCGGGCCGCTGCGGAAGCCGAGGCCGTCACCGCCGCCGAAGACCGAGAACAGCAGGTTGACCGCCATCAGCATGATGAAGCCGAGCGCGGCCGCCATCACGAAGCCGACGAAGCGGCGGTTGACGCGGATCCAGCCCGCCTTGTAGGCGATCAGCACGCTGACGAAGACACCCATCGTGCCGAGCACGGCCTGCATGGCCGCGCCGTCCGCGATGCGGTTGTCGACCACGCTGGAGACCACGCCGAGGAAGACACCCTCGAACGCGGCGTAGGACACGATCAGCGCGGGCGAGGCCTTGCGCTTGAAGGACTGCACCAGCGCCAGCACCATGCCGATCAGGCCGGCGCCGATGGCGATGCCGTACGAGCGGTTGATGTTGGCGTCGTCGACCGGCAGGAGCGCCCAGGCGAGCGCGGCGGTGACGATCAGGATGCCGAGGGTCGTGCCGGTGCGCATGACGACGTCGTCCATCGTCATGCGGCCGGTGGTGACCGGGGCCTGCGGCGGCGCGCCGTGCTGAAGGTCCGGCTGGCCGTAGGGGTTCTGCGCGTACGGGTTCTGGGCGTACGGGTTACCACCCTGCGGCTGGGCATACGGGTTGCCCTGCGTGCCCACAGCGGCGCCCCCGGCCTGCGGCTGGGCGTTGAAGCCCGCGTAGCCGTTGTCGCGGCTGAACCCCCGTCGCGAGAAGACCGGGTTGCTGCTCCTCATTTCACTCCTCCATGGCCACCTTGCGCAGCCTTGGGCTCAAGAGTAATGGAAAGGCAAAAGAAAGACTCTAGTGCTTGGGGAGGATCTTTCCCTTGTCATGCTGCGCAACACGCTACGTGGGTCCCTGATTCCCGGCACCGGAGGGGCCCATTCATGACCAACCCGCGACACGTCCGGAACCCGTCGGTGATCAGCCGAACGGGAACCCCGTGTACGCCTCGGCCAGATCGGTCCCGGCGGCCCTCGATGAGGCGATCCGCGCCAGCCGCGCGAGCTGAAGGCGGTCCTCGAACGGGGCGGCGTCGGGGGCCCGGTGGAGCAGGGTCGTCATGTCGTAGGAGAACCGCTCGGCCTGCCACACCCGCCGCAGACAGGTCGCCGAGTACCCGTCCAGCAGCTCGGCCGAACCGGTCTCCCTTTCGTGCGTCAGCGCCCGCGCGAAGGTGACGACGTCCCCCACGGCGAGGTTGAGCCCCTTGGCCCCGGTCGGCGGCACGATGTGCGCCGCGTCACCGGCGAGGAAGAGGCGGCCGTGGCGCATGGGCTCGTGGACGTAGGAGCGCATCGGGGTCACCGACTTCTGGGTGATCGGGCCGCGCGCGAGGCGCCAGTCGTCGTCCGTCTCGAAGCGGCGCTCCAGCTCGTCCCAGATCGCGTCGTCCGACCACTCCTCGGGGTCGGTGCCCTCCGGCACCTGGAGGTAGAGGCGGGAGACGGACGGGGAGCGCATGGAGAGGAGGGCGAAGCCCCGGTCGTGGCGGGCGTAGACCAGTTCCTCGTGCGAGGGCGGTACGTCGGCCAGGATGCCGAGCCAGGCGTAGGGGTATGTCCGTTCGAATACTCGGACGAGCTCCGCGGGTATCGCCTTGCGCGCCACACCCCAGAAGCCGTCGCAGCCGACGACGTAGTCGCACTCCAGCACATCCTCGCGCCCCTCCTGGCGGAAGCGGACGCGCGGGCGGTCGGTGTCCGCGCCCTCCACGGCCAGTGCCTCCGCCTCGAAGAGCAGGGGGTGACCCTCTTTCAGCTGGAGGGCGATGAGGTCCTTGCACACCTCGGTCTGGGCGTAGACCGTCACCGAGCGGCCGCCGGTGAGCGTGGGGAAGTCGACGCGGTGGCGGGTGCGGTCGTAGCGCAGCTCGATGCCGTCGTGGCGCAGGCCCTCGCGGTCCATGCGCTCACCCGCGCCCGCCGCGCGCAGGACGTCGACCGTGCCCTGCTCCAGGATCCCGGCCCGCTGCCGCTGCTCGACATAGGTGCGGTCGCGGCTCTCCAGGACGACCGAGTCGATGCCGGCGTTGTGCAGGAGCCGGGCGAGGAGGAGACCGGCGGGGCCGGCTCCGATGATGCCGACGGTGGTGCGCATCGGGGCTCCGTTCCCATTTGTTCGTGCAGTGAAGTTTGTTTCACTGACCTTGAGGCATGAGTTTCCGACCGCACCCGCGCCGCTGTCAACGGTCGTGCGGTGAACTCTTCAATGGACGGTGCAGGTGTCGGAGGTGCCCGGAACCGGACTTGAACCGGTACGCCCGCGAGGGGCAGCGAGGTTTAAGCTCGCCGTGTCTGCATTCCACCATCCGGGCAGGCCATGGGCTCCGCGTCGAGGTTCCGAGCCTATCGGGACGCATCCCCCGAACAGCGGAGGGACGACCCGATGTTGTCTTATTTTATTGACGTCTGAGGGTGCATCAGCCCGCGGTACGGGCCATCCGCACTTGCCAATAGCCTTGCGTGCGACGCACGGCCACGCATGGGGAATGACGGAATTTCACCGCCCGAACAAGGACGCTCCACCTGTTCTCGACACGACCGCCCCCGGGGCCGCCGTCATCCCCAGGTATGACACGGCCGCGCCCGGTGCGACCGGAGTCTGCCTTCGGAACCGGAACAGCGGCTGACTACACGAAGGCCTGCGGCCGTGACGATGGATGAGTCCCCCGAACCCGTCATCCATCGAGGAGCGCCTTCTCGTGACCACCACATCCATCGCCGGTCCGGCCACGTCCGTGGCCGCGTGCGCCACGGATCTGTCGAAGATCTACGGACAGGGCGAGACCCAGGTGGTCGCCCTGGACCGGGTCTCCGTCGAGTTCCGGCAGGGCGAGTTCACCGCGATCATGGGCCCGTCCGGCTCCGGCAAGTCCACCCTGATGCACTGCGTCGCCGGTCTGGACACCTTCTCCTCCGGCTCCGTGCGCATCGGCGACACCGAGCTGGGCTCGCTGAAGGACAAGCAGCTCACCAAGTTGCGCCGGGACAAGATCGGCTTCATCTTCCAGGCGTTCAACCTGCTGCCGACCCTGACCGCGCTGGAGAACATCACCCTCCCGATGGACATCGCGGGCCGCAAGGCGGACAAGCAGTGGCTGGACTCCGTCATCGAGATGGTGGGCCTGCGGGACCGCCTCGGTCACCGCCCCTCCCAGCTCTCCGGCGGCCAGCAGCAGCGCGTCGCGGTCGCCCGTGCCCTCGCCTCCAAGCCGGACATCATCTTCGGCGACGAACCGACCGGAAACCTCGATTCCCGTTCCGGCGCCGAGGTGCTGGGCTTTCTGCGCAACTCCGTACGGGAGTTGGGGCAGACCGTGGTGATGGTGACCCATGACCCGGTGGCCGCGGCCTACGCGGACCGGGTGGTCTTCCTCGCCGACGGCCGGGTCGTGGACGAGATGTACCGCCCCACGGCCGACGGGGTTTTGGACTTCATGAAGCAGTTCGACGCGAAGGGCCGCACCTCCTGATGTTCCGCACCGCCCTGCGCAACGTCCTCGCGCACAAGGCCCGGCTCCTGATGACCGTGCTCGCCGTCATGCTCGGCGTCGCGTTCGTCTCGGGGACCCTGGTCTTCACCAACACCCTCTCCAACGCCCTCCAGAACAGCTCGGCCAAGGGCTTCGACCAGGTCGACGTCGCCGTGACCGCCAAGTCCCAGGAGGACAAGGGCAATACGATCGGCAAGACTCCCGAGCTGACCGAGTCCCTGCTCGACCGGAGCGCCCAAGTGCCCGGCGCCGCCTCCGCGATCGGCGTGGTGAACGGCTTCACCGCCCTCGCCGACAAGGACGGCAAGCTCATCGGCGGCGGCTTCCAGTCCCAGGGCGGCAACTACTGGGGCACCGAGGACACCCGGTACCCGCTGGTCGACGGGCACGCCCCGAGCGGCGCGAACGAGGTGCTGATCGACTCCGAGACCGCCGAGCGCGCCGGGTACCAGGTCGGCGACACCGTACGGCTCTCCGTCGACGGGCCCGTGATCGAGCCGACCGTCGTCGGCATCTTCACCACCGACGACGGCAATGTCGCCGCCGGCGGCAGCCTCGCCCTGTTCGACACGGCGACGGCGCAGAAGCTGTTCGGCAAGACCGGCACGTACGACGAGATCGATGTCCGGGCCGCGGCCGGGACCAGCGAGGAGGCGCTGAAGGCCGCGCTGGACAAGGCGCTGCCCAAGGGTCAGGTGGAGACCACCACCGGCACCCAACTCGCCGACGACCAGGCCGAGGTGATCTCCTCGTCGATGAGCGGTCTGAAGCAGGGGATGCTGGTCTTCGCCGGGATCTCGCTGTTCGTCGGCACCTTCATCATCGCCAACACCTTCACCATGCTGGTCGCCCAGCGCACCAAGGAACTGGCGCTGCTGCGCGCCGTCGGCGCCTCGCGCCGGCAGGTCACGCGGTCGGTGCTGATCGAGGCGTTCGTGGTCGGCACGGTGGCCGCGGTGGCCGGTCTGGTCGCGGGCATCGGCATCGGCGCGGGCCTGCGCTCCCTGATGGGCACGCTCGGCGCGACCGTCCCCGACGGGCCGCTGGTCATCTCCACCGGCACGATCGCGACCGCCCTCGCGGTCGGCGTGGTCATCACCATGCTGGCGGCCTGGCTGCCGGGCCGACGGGCCGCGAAGATCCCGCCGGTGGCGGCGATGAGCAGCCTGCACGCGGCGGCGACCACCAAGTCCCTGGTGCTGCGCAACACCCTCGGCGCGCTGTTCTCCGGCGCGGGCGTCGCGGTCGTGCTCGCGGCCACCGGCATGGACGGCTCGACCGGCCAGGCACCGATGGGCATCGGCGCGGTGCTGCTGATCATCGGTGTCTTCATCCTGACGCCCCTGCTGTCCCGCCCGCTGATCGCGGCGGCGGCACCGGTCCTGCGGATCTTCGGTGTGTCGGGCAAGCTCGCCCGGCAGAACTCGGTGCGCAATCCGCGCCGTACGGCCGCCACCGCCTCCGCGCTGATGATCGGGCTCACCCTGATCACCGGGATGACGGTGATGGCGGGCAGCCTCCAGCAGGGCATCGACAGGATGGCCTCCTCGTCGCTGCGCGCGGACTACGTGGTCTCCATGGCGAACGGCAACGAACTCTCCACGGACGTCGACAAGAAGCTGCGCGCCCTGGACGACGTCACCGCCACAAGCCCGCTGCGCAACGCGCCCTCCCGGATCGACGGCGAGACGGAGTACCTCACCGGCGTCGACGGCTCCTCCATCGGCGAGCTGACCGAACTGCCCCTGGACAGCGGCGCGTTCAAGGTCGGCGGCGGCCAGGTGGTCGTCGACGACGACACCGCGAAGTCCCATGGCTGGCGGGCCGGTTCGACGTTCACCGCGCACTACGAGGACGGCGAGGGGCAGCGGCTGACGGTCGCGGGGGTCTACCAGGGCAACGAGATGATCCGCGGGATCATGCTGGACAACCGCGTCCTCACCCCGCACCTCACCGACCCGGGCGACATGCAGGTCATGGTGAAGACGGCCGACGGCGCCTCGGACGCGACGAAGGACGCGCTGGAGAAGGCCCTCGGCTCCAACCCGGCCATCCGCGTCCAGGACAAGCAGGACATCTCCAACGAGATCGCGCAGATGTTCACGCTGATCCTGAACATGGTCTACGGACTGCTCGCCATGGCGGTGATCGTGGCGGTCCTCGGGGTCATCAACACCCTGGCGATGTCGGTGTTCGAGCGCTCCCAGGAGATCGGCATGCTCCGTGCGATCGGCCTGGACCGCAAGGGCATCAAGCGGATGGTCCGTCTGGAGTCCCTGGTGATCTCGCTGTTCGGCGGGGTGCTGGGTATCGGGCTCGGCGTGTTCTTCGGCTGGGCGGCCGGTGAGCTGCTGGCGTCGCGGATGGCGACGTACGAACTGGTCCTGCCCTGGGCCCGGATGGGCGTGTTCCTGCTGCTGGCCGCGACGGTGGGCGTGCTGGCGGCGCTGTGGCCGGCCCGGCGGGCGGCGCGGCTGAACATGCTGACGGCGATCAAGTCGGAGTAGCGGCACGGATGTCGGGCCCCGCTTCCTTCGGGAGGCGGGGCCCTTCGTCAGTTCCAGGTGCGGGATCTCAGGGGCATCCCGGAGGCGCCGGAGTCGGGGGTGCGGACCGCCAGGACCTGGTTGACGCCGATGCGGTTGCGCTCGAAGGCGAGCGCGGAGGCGGCCATGTACAGGCGCCACACCCGGGCCCGGCCGGGGCTGGTCAGCCGTACCGCCCGCGGCCAGTCGTCCTCCAGACGGGCCACCCAGCGGCGCAGGGTGAGGGCGTAGTGCTCCCGGATCGACTCGACGTCCCGCACCTCGAACCCGGCGCGCTCCAGCTGCCCGACGGTGACCCCGACGGGCTGGAGTTCACCGTCGGGGAAGACGTAGGCGTCGATGAACTCGTCCACGTGGTACGTCGATTCGTCGCGCTGCGGGCGGCGGGCGATCTGGTGGTTGAGGAGCCGGCCACCGGGTTCCAGCAGCCGGTGCAGATCGGTGGCGTACTCCAAGTACCGGTCCGCGCCCACGTGTTCGGCCATGCCGATGGAGGAGATCGCGTCGTAGGGCCCGTCCGTGACGTCCCGGTAGTCCTGCACCCGGATCTCGATCCGGTCGGTGAGACCCTCGTCGGCGGCGCGCTTGCGGGCGTACGCCGCCTGCTCCTGGGACAGGGTGATGCCGACGACGCCCACGCCGTACTGCCGGGCGGCGTGGGCCGCCAGCGCGCCCCAGCCGCAGCCGACGTCGAGGAGCCGCATGCCGGGTGCCAGGCCGAGTTTGCGGCAGACCAGGTCGAGCTTGTCGTGCTGGGCCGCTTCGAGGGTGCTCTCCGGGGTCTGCCAGTAGGCGCAGGAGTACACCATGGAGGGGCCGAGGACGATCTCGTAGAAGTCGTTGCCGACGTCGTAGTGGTGGCTGATGGCGCGGCGGTCGGTGCGCTTGGTGTGGAGGTGTCCGCGGCGGCGGACCTCCTCCTCGGGGGGTGCGGGCGGGAACGGCGACCGGGCCATCGCGAAGAGACCTCTGATCGCCGCGCGCACCTCGGGGTCGCGCAGCGCCTCGGTGAGCGAGCGGGCGTCCTCGCCGCGCTCCCAGATCAGGCCGGAGAGCAGATCGAGGCCGGTGTAGAGGTCGCCCTCGATCTCCAGGTCGCCCGCCACCCAGGCGCGGGCGAGCCCGAGTTCGCCCGGCCGCCACAGCAGCCGGCGGACGGCCCGGCGGTTGCGGACGACCAGCACCGGTGCGCCCGGCGGACCCGCCTGTGAACCGTCCCAGGCGCGGATGCGCACGGGGAGCGGTGCTCCCACCAGTTGTTCGACGAGGCCCTTCAGCCGCACCGCGGCGTCTGCCATGGCGCACCTCCATGACGGAGATATCGGAATGTCCAGGTACCCACGTAAACACCAACGGGGCGGCTGCACAGTCCCCCATCGGCGTTAAGAGTCGACGGCTTGGGTCGACGGCGCTTGTCGAAGGCTTCCGGGGACGGCTGCGGGGACGCCGAAGGGCCTCCCGCACCACGGATGGCGGGAGGCCCTTCGGATGGATCAGTGACCGGAGGTCAGGAGGCCTTGGCCTTCTCCTCGGTCTTCGGCGCGGCGGCGGCCTGGGGAGCCGGGGCCGGCTTGGCCGCCTCGTAGAACTCCTCGCGCGGGGACTCCAGCGCGCCGAGCGCCACGACCTCGCGCTTGAGGAACATGCCGAGGGTCCAGTCGGCGAAGACGCGGATCTTGCGGTTGAAGGTCGGCATCGCCATGCCGTGGTAGCCACGGTGCATGTACCAGGCGAGACGGCCCTTGAGCTTGATCTTCATCTTGCCCATGACGATCATCGCGACGCCCTTGTGGAGGCCGAGACCGGCCACCGCACCCTTGTTGGCGTGGCTGTAGTCCTTCTGCGGGAAGCCCCGCATACCGGAGATCACGTTGTCGCCGAGGACCTTGGCCTGCCGCAGCGCGTGCTGCGCGTTCGGCGGGCACCAGGCGTTGGGGTTGCCGGCCTTGCGGCCGACGAGGTCCGGGACCTGGGCGTTGTCGCCGGCGGCCCAGATGTAGTCGGTGCCCGCGACCTGGAGGGTCGGCTCGCAGTCGACGTGACCGCGGGGGCCGAGCGGCAGACCGAAGCGGGCGAGGGCCGGGTTCGGCTTCACACCGGCGGTCCACACGATGGTGTTGGAGTCGACCTCGAGGCCGTTCTTCAGCACGACGTGGCCGTCGACGCAGGAGTCCATGGAGGTCGAGAGGTAGACCTCGACGCCACGGGCCTCCAGGTGCTCCTTGCCGTACTGGCCGAGCTTGGGGCCGACCTCGGGCAGGATCTTGTCGGCCGCGTCGACGAGGACGAACCGCATGTCCTCGCGGGAGACGCTGGTGTAGTACTTGGCCGCGTCGCGGGCCATGTCCTCGACCTCACCGATGGTCTCCGCGCCCGCGAAGCCGCCGCCGATGAAGACGAAGGTGAGCGCCTTGCGGCGGATCTCCTCGTCCGTGGTGGAGTCGGCCTTGTCCAGCTGCTCCAGCACGTGGTTGCGCAGGCCGATGGCCTCCTCGATGCCCTTCATGCCGATGCCCTGCTCGGCGAGGCCGGGGATCGGGAAGGTGCGGGAGACCGCGCCCATCGCGATGACCAGGTAGTCGAACGGCAGCTCGTACGCCTCGCCCACCAGCGGGGCGATCGTGGCGACCTTGCGGTCCTGGTCGATGGTGGTGACCCGGCCGGTGAGGACCTCCGCCTTGGGCAGCACACGTCGCAGCGGGACGACGACGTGGCGCGGGGAGATGCTGCCGGCGGCGGTTTCGGGGAGGAAGGGCTGGTAGGTCATGTACGACCGGGGGTCGACGACCGTGACGGTCGCCTCTCCGTAGCGCATCTTCTTGAGGATGCGCCGAGCTGCGTACAGGCCTACGTACCCACCGCCTACTACGAGGATCCTGGGACGCTCCGTGGTGCTCATGCCATCGAGTATCCACCCGCCCCAGGGGGGTCGCTCGTGCGCCCCTTCACAAGCTCCTTCAGGGGGTGTGCTATCCTCCGCGACCCGCGTGATCCAGGTCATGGCGGCGAGGGGGAACTGCGGTGTAGAGCGGACCGTTGTCAAGGCCGCGTGAGCTGCCTCTCTGGGCATTCGGAGCCACCGTGAGCCCCCCGAAACACCCCCGCGCGAGCCCTCCCTCCGACACCCCCATGCACCCCTTCTGAACATGTTCAAGGGGGTGTTGGGCCCTCGAAAGGGTCAACCGGACCCTTTCCTCGTGGCGCCGGGACCCAATTCCTTGTGAAGAACTTCACGAACTTTCTCGCCGGAACGCCGACGAGGGGCCCTCAAGGGCCCCTCGAACATGCTCAGACGCTACATGACCTGCTCAACCGATGCTACCGAGCGGTAACAAAGGAGACCTATGCCACCGACCACGCGATGCCGTCGAGGATGTCGTGCTCGCTCACGACGACCTCCTCGGCACCGATCCGCTCCATGATCGCCAGCAGTACGAGGGCCCCGGCGGCGATCACGTCCACGCGCCCCGGATGCATGGAGGGCACGGCGGCGCGCTCGGCGTGGGTGGAGCGCAGCAGCCACTCGGTGATCTCCCGGACCCGGTCGTGGGAGACCCGGGAGTGGTGGATCCGGACGGAGTCGTACTCGGGCAGCTCCTGGGCGATGGCCGAGACCGTCGTCACCGACCCGGCGAGCCCGACCAGGGTGTGCGCCTCGCGCAACGGCACGGTCAGCTCGGCGAGGTCGAGGGCGGCCTCGATGTCCGCCCGCATGGCCGCGACCTGCTCCTCGGTGGGCGGGTCGGAGACGACACCGTCCCGCACCAGATGCCGCTCGGTCATCCGCACGCACCCGACGTCGACGGAGCGCGCGGCGCGCACCTGACCGTCCCCGACGACGAACTCCGTGGAGCCGCCGCCGATGTCCACGACGAGATACGGCGTGGCGAGGTCCTCCCGCCCCTGAAGCTCCCGGGTGGCGCCGGTGAAGGAGAACTCCGCCTCCTGGTCCCCGCTGATGACCTCGGGCTCGACGCCGAGGATGTCCATCACCCCGCGCACGAAGTCGTCCCGGTTCTCGGCGTCCCGGGAGGCGGAGGTGGCCACGAACCGCAGCCGCTCCGCGCCGTGCTCCTTGATGATCGCGGCGTACTCCCGGCACGCGGCGAAGGTCCGCTCCAGCGCCTCGGGAGCGAGCCGCCCGGTCCGGTCGACGCCCTGTCCGAGCCGCACGATGGTCATCCGGCGGTCCAGGTCGACCAGTTCGCCCGTGGCCGGGTCGCAGTCGGCGACGAGGAGGCGGACGGAGTTCGTACCGCAGTCGATGGCGGCGACCCGCGTCACCGGCCCTCCTCCTGAACCTGCGTCACACACGTGCCCTTGCGCCACCACTCCGGCAGCATCGCGAGCGCCTCGTCGCCCAGCGGGTTCACGCCGGGCCCGGCGGCCAGCGAGTGCGCGACCAGGACGTGCAGGCACTTCACCCGGTCCGGCATGCCGCCCGCGCTCGGGAAGCCCTTCAGCTCCTCGATCTCGTCCCGGCGCCGGATGTAGTCCTCGTGCGCGGCCCGGTAGGCGGCGGCCAGCTCCGGATCCGTCTGGAGCCGCTCCGTCATCTCCTTCATGACGCCCTCCGCCTCCAGCGTGCCGATGGCGGAGTTCGCCTTGGGGCACGTCAGGTAGTACAGCGTCGGGAACGGCGTACCGTCCGGCAGCCGGGGCGCCGTCTCCACCACGTCCGGCTGCCCGCAGGGGCACCGGTGCGCGATGGCGCGCAGCCCGCGCGGCGGCCGGCCGAGCTGCTGCTTGAAGGCCTCGACGTCGGCCTCGGTCGGCTCGGTGCGCGGAGTGGAGGGCGGGGGCGTTTCCATAACAGCCTTTACAGTCTTTCGTCTCTGTCCATCGGTGGGCGGCGTTCGTCAGCGGTCGACGGCGTGCCTCAGCGGTCGGCGGCGTCGGACTTGTCGACCCCGTCCCAGACATTCGCGTACCAGGCCCGGTCGGCCGCGCCGAGATCGGTGCGCGTCTGCTTCGCGGCGTCCGGGTCGATCACCACGTACCCGGTCTCACCCGGCATCACATAGTGCAGCCGCTCCCGGATCCGCTGCTCCGCGTACGCGTCGTCCTTCCAGCGTGCCTTGAGGTCGCGCAGATCCTCCACCCGCTCCCGCGCCTGCTCCCGCTGCCGTTCCAGATCGGCGATCTCGGCGCGCTGGGCGACGTACTGCCTTATCGGGTAGGCGAGGGCGACGACCAGGGAGCAGACGACGAGGGCGAGCAGGGCCGCGCGGCCGGTCAGCCGGGAGCGGCGGGCCTGCCGTTTGGTCTGGGAACGGTAGACCCGGGCCGCCGTCTGCTCGCCGAGCAACCGGATCCTGGTCGCGGTGGAGAACCGGTCCCGGTCCTTCACGGCCATGTTCCCGCCTCCCGTTCCACACGCGCGTACGTCCCCGCACACGGTACGGGACCGAGTACGGGGACGTACGTACGACTGGCTAGCCCCTGGTGGGGATCAGCCCTTGAAACGGGGGAACGCCGAGCGGCCGGCGTACACCGCGGCGTCGTCGAGGATCTCCTCGATGCGCAGCAGCTGGTTGTACTTGGCGACGCGGTCCGAGCGGGCCGGGGCGCCGGTCTTGATCTGACCGCAGTTCACCGCGACGGCGAGGTCGGCGATGGTGACGTCCTCGGTCTCGCCGGAGCGGTGGGACATCATGCACTTGAAGCCGTTGCGCTGGGCCATCTCGACGGCGTCCAGGGTCTCGGTCAGCGAGCCGATCTGGTTCACCTTGACGAGCAGGGCGTTGGCGGTGCCCTCCTCGATGCCGCGGGCGAGACGCTCGGGGTTGGTGACGAAGAGGTCGTCGCCGACGATCTGGACCTTGTCGCCCAGCTTGTCGGTGATGATCTTCCAGCCGGCCCAGTCGTCCTCGAAGAGCGGGTCCTCGATGGAGACGAGCGGGTACGCCTCGACGAGCTCGGCGTAGTACTCGGTCATCTCGGCGGCGGAGCGCTCCTTGCCCTCGAAGGTGTAGACGCCGTCCTTGTAGAACTCGGACGCGGCCACGTCGAGGGCGAGGGCGATCTGCTCGCCGGGGGTGTAACCGGCCTCCTTGATGGCCTCGAGGATGAGGTCGAGGGCGGCGCGGTTGGACTCCAGGTTCGGGGCGAAGCCGCCCTCGTCGCCGAGGCCGGTGGACAGACCCTTGGTCTTCAGCACCTTCTTGAGGGTGTGGTAGACCTCGGCGCCCCAGCGCAGGGCCTCGGAGAAGGACTCCGCGCCGATCGGGGCGATCATGAACTCCTGGATGTCCACGTTGGAGTCGGCGTGCGAGCCGCCGTTCAGGATGTTCATCATCGGAACGGGCAGCAGGTGCGCGTTCGGGCCGCCCAGGTAGCGGAAGAGCGGGAGGTCGCTGGCCTCGGAGGCGGCGTGGGCGACGGCGAGGGAGACGCCGAGGATGGCGTTGGCGCCGAGGGAGCCCTTGTTGTCGGTGGCGTCCAGGTCGAACATGGCCTGGTCGATCAGGCGCTGCTCGGTGGCGTCGTAGCCGACCAGCTCCGGGCCGATCTGCTCGATGACGGCGAGGACGGCCTTCTCGACACCCTTGCCCTGGTAGCGGTTCGGGTCACCGTCACGGAGCTCGATGGCCTCGAAGGCACCCGTGGAGGCGCCGGACGGAACGGCGGCACGACCCGTGCTGCCGTCGTCGAGGCCGACCTCGACCTCGACCGTGGGGTTGCCTCGGGAGTCCAGGATTTCCCGGGCTACGACGACGTCGATGGACGGCACGAGCATCTCCTTCATGGGATGTGACGCTGGAAGTGCGGGGCACGTGAGCCTTGCGACTAGAGCCTAACCGCCTGAGGGACTTCGGCCAGCCGACCGACCGTCCCGTGGACAAGGACAGACGGTACCCATTGTTTCTCCACGGAACAAAGGAGTGGTGAACTACCGGCAAAAAGAAGACCCCGCCCCGGTGCGTACGGGGGAACACGCACCGGGGCGGGGAGCCCGTGGGGACGGGGGGTGACCCTCACGGGGCCTCCAGTATGGAGGAGGCCGATATGAGGGACCTGTGGTCCGGCTAAGGGATTACTTGAGGTGCAGCTGCTGACCGGGGTAGATCAGGTCGGCGTCCTCGACGATGTCCTTGTTCAGCTTGAAGAGCTTCTCCCAGCCGCCCTTGACGTCGTGCTCCTCGGCGATGGTGCTGAGGGTGTCACCCTTGACGACCTTGTACTCGCCGTCACCCTTCTTGACCTTCTTGCCGGTCGGGGTGGTGACGGTCTTCTTGGCCTTGTCGGCCTTCTGCGCCGGACGCTCGGTCGAACGGGAGGCGGGCTGCTCCTCGGTCGTACGGGTCTCGGTGCTCGGCTGGGTGCTGGTCTCGGTGGAGCCGCCGGTGTAGGTGGCGCTCGACAGGCCGACGCCGCAGGACGGCCAGGCGCCCTTGCCCTGGCCCGCGAGGACCTTCTCGGCGATCTCGATCTGCTGGGACTTGCTGGCCTGGTCGGCGGTGGCGGCGTACTGCGTGCCGCCGTACGCGGCCCAGGTGGAGGCCGAGAACTGAAGGCCGCCGTAGTAGCCGTTGCCGGTGTTGATGGACCAGTTGCCGCCGGACTCGCACTGGGCGACGGCGTCCCACTCGGAGGCGGTGGCGGCGGAGGCGCTGCCGACCGCCATCAGCGGAGCGGCGACCGCGACGCCGGTGACACCGGCGATGGCGATGGCGCGGGTGGCCTTGGACGGACGACGGTGCTTGCCCTTGCCGGAAAACAGCATGGATCGATCCCCTCACCGACGCCTGCGAGGTGAGCTGTCGGGTTCGGGCCGGTTGAGTTGCCCGGCCGCGCAGTCTGTCGAGTGCGCGGCTTCACCCCAAGCCACCACCGTCAACTTCCCGGTGGGGCGCTTACCTTGGGTCCCCCGCTCCTGCCTACGGCGCTTGACGCGACGACTGTTCCCGTACGGCCACCGGCAGGATTCGGCGTGCGGCGGTCGGGGCTCGCTGGGTGCGAGCGGTCCTGACCGTAGACACGTGATCCGGGGAATTTCAAAGACGATCAGGGCTTCTGAGACTCATCCCACACTTTCACCAAAACGGTCATTTCGGAGCGAAGCGTGACGTGAACTACCGCTGCTTTTCGCCCGGTTCGACCCCTACTTCGAGGGTCTGACCGGGGAGGATGAGGTCCGGGTCGGTGCCCACGGTCGACTTGTTGGCGGCGTAGAGCCCGCGCCATCCGCCGTTGAGGTCAAGGGAGTCGGCGATGCCGGTGAGGCTGTCGCCGTCACGCACGACATACGAGCCGTCCGTGACGCCCTCGTCGGCGGGTTCGCCACGGTGGCGGCCGGTGCCGTTGGCGCCGGTGTCGGTGAGGGCGGAATCACCGTCGTTCTGGCCGATGTTGTCCGAATTGTCCCGACCCGGGGTGGCTGTGGGCTTGCTGTCGACTTCCTGAGAAGGGTCGCCGTCAGGGGATTCGGACGACCCGGACGACTGGCTGGATTCCGCCGATTCGCGGGGGTCTTCCGACTCTTCGGACTCCGGGGACTTGGAGGACTTGTCCGACTTGGTCGAGTTGTCCGACTCTTCGGAGGGCGAGTTGCCCTGCTCGTCGGAGTCCTCGTCGCCGTCGATGGAGTCCAGCAGGCCGGATGAACCGGAGTCACCGGACGAAGCGGACTCGTCGCCCGCCACCCCCGTGTCGAGGTCGACCGAGCCGGACTCCTCGTCAAGGCCGGAGAGCGGGCCGCAGGTCGGCCAGGCGGCGAGGCCCTGATCGGCGAGGATGCGCTCGGCCACGGCTATCTGCTGGGAGCGGCTGGCCTGGTCCGCGCTCTCGGCGTACGTCGTGCCGCCGTAGCGCTCCCAGTTCTCCTGGGTGACCTGGAGGCCCCCGTAGTAGCCGTTGCCGCTGTCCTCGCTCCAGTAGCCGCCGCTCTCGCACTCCGCGACCCGGTCCCATGCGGTGCCCTCCGCCGCGCTCGCGCCCGAGGCGCCGAGGAGCGGGATGGCGATGGCGGAGCCGGTCACTCCGGCCGCGACGATGAGAGCCGGGGCCTGGCGGGGGCGACGGTGACGACCGTTCCCGGAGAGCATGCGGGGGCCTTTCGAAGACAGCGGGGAGCGGCGCGGTGCCGGTGAAGCGAGGCGCCGCGCTGACGAGTGAACGTATAGGCAGACGATCACTTGTCACAAGTTAATGCCGCGTAGATCACGTGAAGATCACGGACTTGAGGGTGTGTCACGTTTGCGTCGGATACGGCTCGCCTCCGGCTTGCTACGCGCTGGAGTTGTCAGCGGCTCGGTGTGAACTCGACCGGCAGGGTGCGCAGTCCGCGCATGATGAGGCCGCCGCGCCAGCGCAGGTCGGCCGGTTCGGCGGCGAGCCGGAGGTCCGGGAGGCGGGTGAGGAGGGTGGCCAGCGCGGTCTGGCCCTCCAGGCGGGCGAGCGGGGCGCCCAGGCAGTAGTGGATGCCGTGGCCGTAGCCGAGGTGCTGGTTGTCGCGGCGGGCGAGGTCGAGGCGATCGGGGTCGGCGAACCGCTCCGGGTCCCGGTCCGCGGCGGCGAGGACGACGAGCACCGGGTCGCCGGGGGCGATGTCCTGGCCGCCGATGGTCAGGGGGCGGGTGGCGAACCGCCAGGTGGCCAGCTCGACGGGGCCGTCGTAGCGGAGGAGTTCCTCGACGCCGGTTTCGAGGAGGGCGGTGTCGTGGGCGGCCAGCGCGTCCTGGAGGCGGGTCCGTTGTTCGGGGTGGGTGAGGAGGGCGTAGGTGCCGTTGCCGATGAGGTTCACGGTGGTCTCGAATCCCGCGAACAGCAGGATGAAGGCCATGGCGGCGGCCTCGTTCTCGGTGAGGTGCTCGCCGTGGTCGGAGGCGCGGATCAGGCCCGAGATCAAGTCCTCGCCGGGGGCGGCCTCGGCGGGCAGCGCCTCACGCTTGCGGTGGATGAGGTCGGCGAGATAGCCGCGCATCTTCTTCACCGACCGCGCGACCCCACCCCTCGGGCCGCCCTGGTGGCGGATCATCATGCCCGCCCAGTCCCGGAAGTCGTCCTGGTCCTCGCGGGGTACGCCGAGCAGGTCGCAGATCGCGTAGATGGGGAGCGGGAAGGCGAACTCATGGATGAGGTCGGCGCTGCCCTCCGCGGCGAACCGGTCGATCAGTCGGTCGGTCAGCTCCTGCACGCGCGGCGCGAACTCCGCGACCCGGCGGGGCGTGAACGCCTTGCTGACGAGCCGTCGCAGCCGGGTGTGGTCCGGCGGGTCGATATTGAGCAGATGCGTCATCAGCTCGGCCTTGCGCTCACCGGGGATACCGGTCTTGCCCTTGGCGTGCGCGGGCTCGGCGTGATGCTCGGGGTTCTTGCTGAGCCGCTGGTCGGCCAGGGCCTGCTTGGCATCGGCGTAACGCGTGACCAGCCAGGCCTCCACCCCGCTGGGCAGCGTGGTCCGGTGCACGGGGGCGTGTTCGCGCAGCCAGGCGTAGGCGGGGTAGGGGTTGGCGGCGAACTCCCAGGTGAAGAGGTCGGGGGCGGTCGCGTGGGGCGCGGGGGTGGGGTGGTCGGTCACTCCTTGACGGTATCCGGCGGGGTGGCGGCGTTCACTGCGTGTGTCAGGTCGGGGCGGCGGCCGAGGATCATGTCGAGGGCGAAGGCGATGGTGCGTTCGGACGACAGCGGGGGGCCGGGGATGGCGGGCGGCGTCGCGTCGGGGGCACGGTGCCGCGCGAGGGCGGCCTGGAGGTTCTCGTCCCGGAGCGTCGCCGTGAGCACGGGAAGGACCTCGGCCGCGGAGGCGTTGCCGTTCGCGGCCGCCACCGCGAGCCACTGCTGGGCACGCGCGAGGAGAAGGAATCCGAGCTCCTGTGCGGGTTCGGGGTTGCCCGCCTCGGCCGCTCTCTGGATATGGGGGAGAGCTTCGGCCAGCTCGCCCTGTTCGAGCAGGAGATACCGCCCGAGCATGTACGCCTCGCGCTCGTCCTCCTCCGCGACCCTGCCCCACCAGTGCCGTGCTTCGGGGTCGTCGCCCGCCCAGGTCGACAGGACGCCGAGGATCACCGGCGCTGACGAGTCGCCTGCCTCGGCCTCGACCCGCACGGCTTCCCGGGCCGCCCGGGACACCTCGGCACGCTCGGGCAGGTCGTACTTCCCCGCCATCCAGGCCATGGACCCCCACAGATGCGGGGTGAAGAGCGGCAGGTCCGGGCAGCGGATCGCGTCCGCGACCAGCGTCCCGCACGCCCGCCAGGTGCCCTCCTCCGCGCCGGGCACCAGCAGCCCGGCGACGCCCAGCCGAGGTCTGGACGCCCACTCCAGATCGTCCGGTGAGACAGGGACGTCCAGGGTGGTCCCGCTCCCGTACATCCGACGCTCGTTGATCAAGAACTCCCATGCCCCGGCCGAGAGCCCGCTGGTGACTCCGCACCGGGCCGCGTCGATGGCCGCCCTCACCAGCAGATGGCCGCTCCCTCGCCCTGGCCGACTCGCCAGACGCCACTCCTCCCACAACTCCGGCCCCACCGACAGAAACTGAGTGACCCCCAGCTCGCCCCGCCATCGCACCGCGTCCACCAGCCGCGGGTCGTCCGACTTCGCGAGCCGCGCGAGTTCGGCCTCGCTCCATTCACAGGTCAGATCCACCGTGCGGGCACCGCGCAGCGCACGCGCCGTCGGATGGTCGCCGAAGCGGTGCGCCTCGTACGCGGCGCCCCGCATCGTCGCCAGCACCAGCACGCCCTCGTGCGCGAGCTGCGCCAACAGCCCCGCCACCAGGCCCCGTTCATCGAGGTGGCTCTCCAGGTCGTCGAGCCAGACCACATACGTACCGGAGGGATCCCGTCCGCGCAGAGCCGCGGGCAGCTCGCGCAGATCCGCCCCGGCGTGGGCGTGGAAGAGCCGGGTGTGTTCGCCGGCGTTGCGCTCCAGCGCGGCCCAGGCGGTGGCCGTCTTCCCGGCCAGCGGCTCACCGGTGACGACGACCAGACCGCCCTCCCGCAGCCCGTGTGCGACCAGCCGGTCGAGGTCCGCGTCCCGGCTGCGCGCGATGTACGGCGGCAGCGTGGGCTCGTCCCCGAAGGAACTGACGGGCCGTATGCCCTGAGCGCGCCGCCGTAACTCGCCGAGCAGGGGCCAGCCGTCCGCGGGCGCTGGGCCCGTGGTGCCGTAGATGTTCTGTACGCCGATGACGGGGGCGTTGTTGAATCTGGCCTCCCGAAAGTCGACGTGGTCCTGGGCGTACTGGGCGGGGAGGGGGTCCGGGACGAGCTGGGCGGAACGGGACTCGGGGGAGATCGAGACGGGGATGCTCACCGGTGCGGTGGCGGGAGCGGGGCCAGGAGCGCCGAGGACGTCACCGCACTCCCCGCAATAGATGTCGTAGGGCTCCACCTGGGCCGCGCAGGACCGGCAGGAGTGGAGGTTGCTCTGCCTGAAGTCCTTTATGAACCGGTCGATTTCGGCCGCGATGACCGCTTGCTTGAACGCCTCACGGATCTTGCCCCGCCAGATGTCGGCCACGTCCGTCGCGGACAGCCTCCCGCCGCGCACCTCGCTCCGGTGCTCCTCCAGCAGCGGGCCCACGTCCTGCTTCATGGCCATCGCGTAGACACGGACGAACGCCGGCTTGGCCCGCTCCGCCCAGTCCTCGTCGCCCATGGACGACACCAGAACCCCGGCCGCCGCACCGGCCAGTTCGTCCAACACCCCTGACATACAAGCCCCCGTGCCCCAGAGCCAGCTCTGTGGGTAACCGTACTAACCTTCCAGGCCCTCGGCAGCCCGCACGGCGTCCCGGTACGCGCGTCCCGCCGCCCGGAGCGCGGCCTCCGGGTCGACGCCCTCGGCCTCGGCACGCACCGCCAGCGCGAGCAGCTCGTAGCCGATGCCGTCGGTCTTCGGCAGGGGGACGTCCAGGCCGGCCGTTCTGACCCGGGAGGCCAGCTTCGCCGCGAGGGCGAGGCCGGGCTGGCCGAGCGGGACGCCGTCGGTGACCGACTCCCGTTGCTTCTCCTCGGCCTTGGTGCGCAGCCAGTGCGCCTTGACCTCCTCGGGAGTACTGGCCGTCTCGTCCCCGAACACATGCGGGTGGCGGTGGATCAGCTTGGTGACGATGGTGCCCGCGACGTCGTCTATGGAGAAGGGGGCGTCGGGGTCCTCCTCGGCGATCCGGGCGTGGAAGACCACTTGGAGGAGCACATCCCCCAATTCCTCGCGCAGTTCGTCGCGGTCCCCCTCCTCGATCGCCTCGACGAGTTCGTACGCCTCCTCGATGCCGTACTTGGCCAGCCCCTTGTGGGTCTGCTGCGAGGACCAGGGGCACTCGGCGCGGATGCGGTCCATGACCTGGACGAGGTCGAGGAGCCGGGCGCCCGGCAGGTCGTAGGAGGCGGGGAGCAGCTCCAGCTCCGGCATGCTGACCCGGCCGGAGCCGGCGAGGCGGGCGAGGCCGTCGGTCAGCGCCGGTTCGCCCTCGCCGGTCGCGACGACCACGACGGTGCGGCCGCCGGCGCAGGCGCCGACCAGTTCCTCGGCGGTCGGGGACGCCTCGGCCACCTGTATGCCGGCCTCGCGCAGATACGGCAGCTGGGGGTGCGCGCCGTCCGCGCACAGCACGCTGTCGGCGGAGCGCAGCGCCTCCCAGGCCGGCCAGGACAGCAGACCGGGGGCGACGCGGTGGCTGGTGGTGAGCAGGACGATCCGGCCGGGGGCGGCCGGTGCGGCTTCGGGGCTGGTGGTGTTCACGGTTCGAAGCTAACGCACGGGTGGGACGGGGTCGGTGTGGTTATCCACAGGTGGGGGTGATGGGTGTGATCGTATGACCGCACCCATCGATCATCCCTGGGGGTCCCCAGCCCTACAGCCCTACGCCGCGTCCCGGCCTGGTACCCCCTACGCCGGCTGCTGCGAGTCCGCCGCCGTCACCTCGCGCACCCATGGCGTCTTGGCGTCCACGCGGCTGCTCTTCTGGACGTCCCAGGTGCCGTAGCGCGGGTTGAGGTCGACATCGAGCTTCTCGGATGCCTCGGACAGGGCCTTCCAGAACTCCGGGCGGCTGGTGTCGGTGCCGAGCGCGGCGGCGAGCTTCTGGGCCTCCAGCTGGAGCCGGAGGTTCTCCTCCAGTCGCTGCGGTGCGACGCCGTACTCCTGGAGCCAGGCCGTCTCCAGCGCCTCGGTGCCACCGGCCTGCTGCTCCAGGCCGGTGCGCATCTGCTGGATCTCCTTGCGGCTGACCGTGACACCCGCGTCCTCGGCGGCCTGGTGCAGCACCCGGTCCAGGACCATGCCGTGCAGGGTGTCGCGGGTGAGGCTGCCGGTCCGGGCCACGGCCTGGGCGTACTGCGCCTCGTCCCCGACGGCCGCGCGCTGCGCCGCGCGCACCTCGTTCACCCTGTTCTCCAGCTGGGAGACGGTGATCCGCTGGTCGCCGACGACGGCCGCGGCGCCGGGATGCGCATCGTTTCCGCAGGCGGTGAGGAGGGGCGCCGCCGCGATGGCGGCGGAGAGGAGGAGCGCGGTGCGACGGCGGCGATTGCGGCGGTGCAAGGAAACCTCCCGAGGAGCTTGTGCGACGGTGCACAAAGTCTTGCGATGATCGATGGTAGGCAGTGGCCAAGCTCTGGCCAACCCATTCGACCAACGATTCACCAGGACTTCGGGCACCGGCACGTCAGCCGTGGGCGGCGTCCCTGCGGCCCGGGAGGAATTCCTTGCCCTCGCGGTCGGAGACCGTGGCGAACCAGGACGTGGCCCAGACGGTCAGCCGACCGGGTTCGTGGACCGTCTCGAACGGGTGGTCGTTCCACACCCCGTACGAGGTGACGTACACCGCCTCGCCCGGCTCCAGCCAGTAGTCCTGCCCGAACGGCTCCAGCCAGAGCTCCAGCCGCTCCTCGCCGTCGTTCTGCACGAGCATCGGTACGGGGTTGCCCAGCCGCTGGATCGCCTCGAAGCCGAAGTCCCCGGCGTCGGGCATGTTCGCGTCCAGCGGGGCGGTGATCCGCTCGATCGCTTCCCGGCGCGCGGGGTCCGGGCGCTCTTCCTCGCTAGCCACGCATCTGCCCGAGCCACTGGAGCGTCCGCCGGATGTCCGCCGCCATGGGGTGACCGGGGCCATTGAGGCGCTCCACGTCGTGCAGCAGGCGTACGAGGGTGTCGTGGGCGCCGGCCCGATCGCCGAGGGCCAGCTGGAGGTGGCCGATGCGGCGGCGGACGTCGTGCGCGAGCTGGGGGTCGCCGGCCACGTACTGGTTCTCGTAGTACGGCAGCAGCGAGCGGTACTCGCTGAGCGCCGCCGCCGGGTCGCCGAGCTGCTCCAGGCACTGGGCCGCGTCGTAGCGGAAGCGCAGGGACTGGGGGTCGGCGTGGCCCGCCTCGGCGGCGCGTTCGGCGGCCAGGGAGCGCAGGACGGGGAGCGCGCGCCGGTACTGGCCGTCGTCCATGAGTGTGGCCGCGTACTGCTTGCGCAGGGTGCGCACCACGGGAGAGTGCTCGCCGTGCTGCTCGGCGGCGACCGGGAGGATCGCGCCGAGGATGTCCACGGCCTGGGTGATGCGGCCCTCGCCGAGGAGGCGCTTGACCTCGTCGACGGCGCGGGCGACGTCGGGCTTCTCGGCGGCCGGGGTGACGGGCGTGGCGGGGGCGGGCTGGGGCGCGGGGGTGCGCGCGCGGTCCGGCCAGGGGGCGTGCGGGCGCAGGAAGGGGCGCGTGGGGTCGAGGGGCGCCCCGGTCGGCGTCCCGCGCGCGGGCAGGAGCAGCGCCAGGTCCTCGTACACCTCCTGCGCGGACGCCGGGCGGTGCTGCGGGTCCTTGGCGAGCAGGCGCAGGACGAGCGCTTCGAGCCCCTCGGGCACCTCGGGGCGCATCCGGCGCACGGGCAGCGGGGGCTCGTACAGATGCCGGTGCAGCACGCCGAGCGCCGTGGAGCCGGAGAACGGCACGTCGCCGCTGAGCAGTTCGTGGAGGAGCACACCGAGCGCGTACAGGTCGGTGTACGGGCCGACCGCGCCGCCCATCGCCTGCTCGGGCGCCATGTAGGCGGGCGAGCCGATGGGGGTGCCGGTGTGGGTGAGGCGGGTGGTGTCGGCGTCCATGACGGAGGCGACGCCGAGGTCGAGGACGGTGACGGTGCCGTCCTGCTTCACCATCACGTTCCGCGGCTTGAGGTCGCGGTGGACGATCGGCACGGCGTGCACGGCGCTCAGCACGGCGCACAGTTGCGCGGCGACCGCGACCGCCCACTGCCAGGGGTACGGGTCGTGCTCGGCGAGATGGTCGGAGAGGTCCGCGCCGTCGACGTACTGCATGACGAGGAACAGCTCCTCGCCCTCGCTGCCCGCGTCGTGCACGGTGACCAGACCGGGGTGGTCGACCTGCGCGGTCACCCGGCACTCGCGCACGAACCGGCGGCGCAGCTCCTCCGCCTCCTGTCCCGCCACCTTGTCCGGGCGCAGCAGTTTCACCGCCACGCGCCGGTCGAGCCGCTGGTCGTACGCCGTCCAGACCTGGCCCATGCCTCCCTGTCCGATGAGCGTGGACAGTTCGTAGCGGCCGGCGACGACGCGCCCCGTCGTCACGCTCACCTTCCGCCCTCGGGCTCGCCGTTGCCGCGGCCGTCGTGGTGGCGCAGGTAGTCGCTGAGCTCGTCGAGTTCGGCCCGCACCTGGTCGATACGCGCGGGCGCGGGCCGCTGCGGCGGCGGGGGCGTCGGCACCGGACCGGGGGGCGCGGCGTCCTGCGGCAGCGGCGGGTGGGGCACCGGGGTGTGCGGGATCGGCGCGGGCGGTTGCTGCGCAAGGGGCGGCTGCACGGGCGCGGTCGTGTACGGCGACGGCGACTGCGGATAGCCGTAGCCCGCCGGGCCGTTCGGGGCGTGGACCGTGGTGGCGTGCGCCGTGGCGTAACCGCCGCCGTACTGCCGGCTGAGCGCGTTGTGGTAGCGGATGTCCATCACCAGGAAGTACACGGCGCTGAACGCGCCGAGCAGCAGGACCAGGCCGAGCGCGACGTCCGACCGCGGGTCCGACTCCGGCACCGAGCCGACCACCGCGAAGCACGCGATGGACACCGGCAGGCTCACCCACGCCAGCAGCCAGTCCGGCCACCGCCCGCGCAAAATGGCCACCCGGAACAGCGGCACGCACGCGAGGATCCCGCAGGACAGGAATCCGGCAGCGGCGAACAGCACGCGCAGGGAGATGACGGTTGCCGCGCTGCGGGTGGGCGGCGCCGCGCCGTGGCCGTACATGACTGCTCCTGGACCGGTGGGCCGATGGGGACGGACGAGCGAATGACAGAGTTCGAGCGTATAGGCCGACACGGACAACCGGTTACGGGTTGTACCGAACCGTTGTTGTACTGATCACTTCCGCCGGACCGGCACCTCTGCCCGGCCCCTCGGTCCGGCCCCTCAGTCGGGCGCGACCGTCCCGTCGGTCAGGCCGTCGTACATCCCGCGCACGAGCTGGTCCCCGAGTCGGCTCGCGTGCCTGAGCGCCCGCTCGAACTCGTCGAGTGCGCGGAAGCGCGCGCCGTAGCGCCGTTGTTCGTCGAGCGGGAGCCGGGGCAGCTGGAGGCGGCGCACGTCCAGGCGCGTGGCCGTGGACGCATAGCTGCTGGCCTGGCGATTGTTGGCGGTGCCGCGCAGGAACCCGGCGAGGAACCACGCGTCGAGCGCCGCGCGATCGGGGCGCAGGAGCACGAGGTTGCGCCCCAGGGCGGCGCCCCCCGTCGCGTCGTCGATCACGCGCGCCACCGAGCCGCCGCCGAGCACCGGCACGACGACATCGCCCGGCTCGGTCAGCACCGGCTCCTCGTCGCTCTCGGGCAGCGTCCCCGAAGGCGCCGTCCCGGCGAGGACGTCATGGTCGGTGAGCACGGGCACGCGTGCGTGGCCGCCGTTTCCACCGGTACGCAGCACCAGGGCGCCCCCGCGGGCGAGTTCGCCGACGGTGGTGAGCGGCCAGCGCACGGGGCGCGTACCGGCGGGGGGCGGGGGCGTGAGCGCACCGGCGAGCCCCAGCGTCTCCCCCAGGCGCTCGCGCACTGCCGTGAGCGCCTCGGCGCCGTCGGCCGCGGTGGCGGGCGGCAGATGGCGCGCCGGGGCGAGGTCGACGTCGTCGTCGAGGAGGTCGATGACGGGCAACGCGCGGGCGAGGCCCGGCCGCTCGTCGAGGGTGCCGGTCCGGTCGAAGACCCGCCAGGCGTCGAGCACGGCGTCCCGCACGGCCCGCCAGTCCGGCCCGCCGCGCCCTTCCGTCGCGAACTGCCCGGCGTCCGCGAGCAGCACCTCGGGCTGCGCGGGCGCCTTGTCGGGCCGCCGCAGCACCCACAGGTGCAGCGGGATGTTGTACGGCGGCGCGGCACCGACCGGCAGCGCTACGACGGCACGCAGCGCGCCGCGCCGCAGCAGGTCGGCGCGGATGCGGCGGCCGGAGCGGCGGGAGGCGGCGGCGGGCGGCATCAGGAGCACGGCGGTGCCGCCGTCCTTCAGTCGCGCGAGCGCGTGCTGCACCCAGGCCAGCTCGGACTCGGTGCGCGCCGGGAAGCCGTACTCCCAGCGCGGGTCGTAGGCGAGTTCGTCGTGGCCCCAGTTGCGCTCGTTGAACGGCGGGTGGCACAGGACGGCCTCGGCACGCAGCTCGGGGAACGCGTCGGCGCGCAGGGTGTCGCCGACGGCGGCGCGCACGGTGGCGCGGCCGCGCAGGGCGAGCCGGAGCGCGGTGACGGCGGCGAGGTCGGTGGCGCTGTCCTGCGCGTACAGCTCCTGCTCGGGGCGGGGGGCGACGGCGCGCAGGAGAGCGCCGGTGCCGCAGGCCGGGTCGAGGACGGTGCTGGCCGGGCCCGCCAGGTCGGCCATGAGACCGGCGAGTTCGGCGGGGGTGAGCGTGTACTGGCGCGGGTTGGCGTCGAGGTGGCGGCCGAGCAGGAACTCGAAGGCCTGTCGGGCGCCGCCCAGCTCGGCGGCGAGTTCGGCGGCGCCGCGGAGAAGGGGGGCGGAGGGGAGGGCTTCGGGGCCGGTGGGGGTGTGGACGGCCGGCGTGTGAAGGGTTGCCGTGTGAACGGTGGGCGGGGTGTTCACAGCCGGGCTGTTCGCGGCGGCGCTCACGGCGTCGGCGGTGTTCACGGCGTCGACCGCGTTCACGGCACCCGACCTGTTCACAGCACCCGACCTGTTCACAGCACCGGAGGAGTTCACAGCCGAGCGCGAGTTCACAGCCGCCGAGCCCCGTCGTGCCGACGTCACCCCGAACCGCGCCGTGAGCACCTCCTCCAGCGCCTCCGGGAGCATCGCCGCGAGCCGCTCGTCGGAGCCCGCGCTCACCTCCAGCCAGAGCCTGGGCCGGTCATGGATCAGCAGCAGGACGCAGCCGGCGTGGGTGAGCGCGGTGACCGGGCCCTCGGGGTGCCCGGCGAGCTGCTGCCAGACCCGTTCACGCAGCGGGACTTCGGCGAGTTTCCCCTGGCGGCACAGCCAGTCCTCGACCTCGGCGAGCGCGAAGGAGGGGCTGGTCTCGGTGCCGCCCACGGGTTTGGGGAAGTCGGCGTGCCGGCGCCGCCAGTTGCTCACGGCGGCCCGGCCGACACCGGCCAGCCGGGCAATTCCGGCCGCGGTCACCTCTGTCGCGTTGTCCTGCACCGCCCGGCTCCCCTCGCCGCCCCGACTTTCGCCCCGCATGTGGTCTGTGGCGTCGAGCATACCGACGTATGCGAGATCCAGGCATTCACGGCCGTGTACACAACTCATTCTGTGAACCATGTTGACTCGGTTCACAGCCTCTGCTCTTATTGACCCATCGAACGAGCGACCGCCGGAGGGGACGGTCGCCGCTCAGGGGAGGGGAATCAGTCATGGGCATGAAGGGCAAGATCGCGCTGGGCGCCGTCGTGGGGATCGTCGTCATCGGCGCCGTGTCGGCGAACGCCGGGAACGACAGCGGCGGCGACAGCAGCAGCAGCTCCAGCGGCAAGGGCTCTTCGGCGTCCGCGGACCGTGGCACGGACGGGAAGACGAAGTCGGACGCGGAGGACGTCGCCGAGAAGAAGGTCGCGTTCGCGGGGGACGGCGACTTCCAGGTCGGTTCGGACATCAAGCCCGGCACCTACCGCACCACCGGCAACAGCGACGGCATGTGCTACTGGGAGCGGGCCAAGGACGCCTCCGGGGAGATGGAGTCGCTGCTGGCCAACGAAAATGTGATGGGCACGAGTTACGTGACCGTCAAGGGGACCGACAAGCTCTTCACGTCCAGCGACTGCAACGACTGGGAGGCCGTCGACGAGAAGGCCAAGGGCTCCCCGGCCTCGAAGATGTCCGGCGACGCCGGAATGCTCAGAGTCGGCGTCGACATCGCGCCCGGCACCTACAAGTCCACCGGCAACACCGATGACGCCTGCTACTGGGAGCGCACCAAGAACGCCGACCACTCCATCGAATCGATCATCGCCAACAACAATGTGAGCGGCACGGCCGTCGTCACCATCGCCGCCTCGGACGCCTACTTCAAGACGTCCGGCTGCCAGGACTGGAAGAAGTCCGCCTGATCCGGCCACCTGGGCCGATTCGTCGCCGCGCGGGGCGCGGCACCACAGCGCCGCCGCCCCGCCCGCGACACCGCGCCGCCCACCCCAAGGGCGGCCCACCGCGTCAACTCACCCCCAGCGCTCCGCGCGCTCCGTCTTCACCGAGGAACCCCCATGCGTCGCACCGCTCTTGCCGCTCTCTGCCTCACCGCCGTCACCTCCCTGGCCGTCACCGGCTGTCAGGGCGACGACAAGACCGAGGGCAAGTCCAAGGACAAGCCCAGCGCCGGGCAGTCCGACCAGTCCAGCTCGTCGAGCAAGCCGAAGGAACCGTTCGCCGGGCTGACCGGCGGGGAGATCGCCGACCGGGCGGTGAAGGCCACCTTCGACGCCGACTCCTTCCGCATGAAGGGCGACATCCCCGACGATGCGTCCGGCAGCACGATCACCATGGACATGGCCCTCGACCGCAAGGGCGACTGCGCCGGCAACATGAGCATCGGCGGCGAGGGCCAAGCCGATCTGATCAAGACCGGTGACACCCTCTACATGAAGTACGACGAGGACTTCCTGCGCGCCCAGAGCGAGGGCGCTCCCGAGGCGGAGGTCGACGCCACGGTGTCGATGCTGGCCGACAAGTGGACCAAGATGTCCGCGAAGGGCTCGGACGCCAAGGACTTCGCCGACTTCTGCGACATGGACACGGTCTTCGGCGACGCCGACGACGCCGGGTCGGACGCCACCCGCGGCAAGACCGCCACGGTCGACGGCACGCCCGCGATCACCCTGTACGAGAAGGACGGCAAGGAGAGCTTCACCTTCTACGTCGCCACCGAGGGCGAGCCTTATGTGCTGCGGCTGGTCAGCACCACCCCCTCGGACGAGGGCTCGCTCACCTTCAGCGACTTCGACGAGCCGGTCCCGGCGGACAAGCCCACCGGCGACATCCTGGACCTGGATGCGCTCGGCGGCTGAGCCCGGCGTCTCACAGGGGGTGCCGCATCCAGACGTTGGGCTCGACGTACACCGCGTATCCGCGTTCCGGTTCGCAGCGCACCGGTACCAGCGCCCCGGGCACCTCGATGTCGCCCGGGGCGTCGAAGGGCAGCCCGGTCCAGTCGCGCCACTGCTCCAGCGAGCCCGACACGGTCATCGAGGCCGGGGCCACCGAGTCGATGACGGCGCCCGCCCGGGCGTGCACCCGCAGCCACGGGTCGTGCGGAAGTCCGTCGGGCCGCACACGGTGCGCATACTCCTCGATGGGGGTGTGCGGTTCGAGGTGCTTGGCGCTCGGACGGACCGGGGCCACGACCTCACGGAAGCCGTGGGCGAGGGCGTTGTCCCGCATGGCCGAGAGCATCACGGCGGACAGGCCGAGTCCCTGGGCGTGCGGGGTGACGGTGACCGAGATGGCGCTGACCGTGTCCGCCGGTACCCCTCGACGCAGGTCGCTGAAGGCCCAGACGAGCACCTCGTCCCAGCCGCGGGCGGGCAGGGTGCCGCGGCCCTGTGCGCCGAGGGCGAAGGGCACGCTGTAGCCGTGGGCGACGACCTCGCCCCGCGCGTCCTCGGCGAACTGCACATACTCGGGGAGCTCGGTGGCGATCCGGCCGTAGTGGGCGTTGCCCACGTGGTCGTTCAGCACCGGCTCCGGCCACGTGGCCGCCATCGCCACGACCTGCTCGAACTTGTCCGGACGCTCGGCCAGACTCGATACCTTCCACTGCATGCGGCCACGGTAGGCCGCGCCCTCAGGCCTCAGGAATCGCTTTTCCGGCTGGCAGTCCTGTCAGCCCCCGCACTGGCGCAGCATCATCTGCTTGTCCGGTGCCGTCACGGGCAGCTCGTACTTCAGCGAGACCTGTGCGAAGCGCACCGCGTAGGAGCAGCGGATCCGCTTGTTCGGGGGGAGCCAGGAGGCGGGTCCCGAATCACCTTTGGAGCTGTTGGTCGGGCCGTCGACCGGCATCAGGTTCAGCGGGTCGTTGGCGATGGCCTGGCGTTCGCCCTCGGTCCAGCGTGAGGCGCCCATCTGCCAGTCGTAGGAGAGCGGCATGACGTGGTCGATCTGGACCTCGATGGCGCGGGCCTTGGTCCACTCGATGGTCCTGCCGGTGTACGGGTCGTCCAGCCGCATCGACATCACGACGCAGTCCGAGCCGGACCGGAAGCGCAGCTCCGCGCCGTCCCGGCGCAGAAGGTCGTTGCGGGTGTCGCAGCCGTTGCGGGCGTACGGGATGCCGCCGGGGGCCGAGTCCATCCAGGCGTAGCCGAACTCGTCGCGATCGTACCCGGTCCTGGGACCTCGGCCCTTGGTCGCCACCTTCTCGATCAGCGCCCGTGCCTCGGCCCGGTCGGCGTCCGAGGTGATGGCCGCCAGGCCCGGCTCGGTGCCGTCGGGGTTGTCCAGCGGGCTGACAGCGCGTCCCGTCCCGGAACCCGGCGCGGAGCCGGAGGCCGAGCCGTCCAGCGGCAGGTCTCCCATGTCCTCGCAGCCCGTGAGCACGAGCGCCATCCCGAGTACCGCGGCACAGGCCGCCGCCCCGCCCCTCAGACGCATCACGATGCGCCCCTCCCCTGCGTGCCGGATTGCTCCTCTCACGGTAGCGGTCCAGAGGTCCAGACCATATCGGCGGAAAATGCGCATTGCTCGCATCACGGGCGTATCGTCGGTTCTGAGTCACCTCCGGAAGGAGCTCTGGATGGGCATCCTCGACAGATTCAAGAGCCACCGCGGGATGCAGGACAAGGCCAAGGACATGTCCGACACCGCGGAGAAGAAGGTCAACGAGAAGACGGGCAACAAGTACGAGAGCCAGGTCGACGACGCGCAGCAGAGAGCCGAAGGCGCGCTCGGCATGGACCGTGACCGGCCCGAACAGCCATAGCCCGTTGACCCACGGAGGTCCTGAGACCCGCTGGGCAGTCCACCCCTCTTCGGGGGCACGCCCCGCCGGGCACCCTGAACCATCGTGAAACAGAGGCCGTCCGCGGAGCCCCACCACCCCGCGGGCGGCTTCGCATGCCCCAGAGGCGCAGGACGCTGGGGCTCAGACCTTGCCTATCCCCAGCGTCGTCTCCGAGGGCAGCAGCCCCGAGGAGAGCACCGCGACCCAGAACTCGCCCAGCAGATCGGTGAGTCGGTCGATGTCCTGAGCCGTGAGCGCACCCCAGGGTCCGGCAGCGAGGCGGTCCGTGTGCTCCTCGATGTCCCGGCGCAGGGCGTGGCCCGCCTCGGTCGCCGTACCGTCGGCGTTCAACAGGCCGCGTGCGACGAGGCGTTCGCGGGCGCTCGCCCATTCGTGCGCACTCCAGCCCCGACTCTCGAAGCGCTCGGCGGACGCGGCGCCTATCGCGGCGAAGGAGACGAGCGACTCGACCGGATCGAGGCCGGCCAGGAGCAGGGCGGCGAGGTGGCCGTCGCCGCGGTGTTCGCGCAGGATCGTCGCCGCATGCCACAGCTGGAGGTACGGCGGTTCGGGCCAGTCCAACTCGGCGTTGGCCGCGGCGAGCGGACGGCCCGCCGTGTTCGCCGCCTCGGCCGCGCGCCGGGCGAGGGCGGCGGCCTCCGCCAGCTCCGGGCTGTCGACGCGATCGCCGAACAGGGCGCGGTACGCCCGGTCCACGCCGCGCACTCTCGCCTTCATTACGTCGTCCGGGCTCGCGGCCTTCCATGCCGGGTCGATGTGCTCGGCGACCATGCGGGGGCTGAAGCTGTAGAAGGCGGAGGCCACCCGCTCACCGCCGGCCGGGCCCAACGGCGCCGCCCGGAAGGGGAAGTAGCTCGGCCAGCGCTCCGCCGTGTCGTACCCGAGCATGGCGGCCTCGGCGAAGACTTCCGGCGCGTAGTACAGCACCGCGTGCAGAGGCTCCAGCAGATGCCAGAGCTGACGGACGCGGGCCGGTTCGATCCCGCCGCCTGCTTCTTCGTACGTCGACATGGTGAATCCCCCTCGCACTCCAGGCCGTGAAGGTCGGAGCCTGCAACCCGCTTCGCAACTTGACACTGACTAGATTGCCCGAGCGGACCGAACTTGTCAATGCCTAGATTCCGCGTACGCTGCTGGGCATGACCCCCGCACCGGCCAAGAAGTCCGCCGAACGCCGCTATCACCACGGTGACCTGCGACGCGCCATCCTCACCGCCGCGCTCGACGTCATCGCCGCCGACGGGCCGTCCGGCCTGAGCCTGCGCGATCTGGCCCGCCGCGCCGGGGTCTCGCACGCGGCGCCCGCACACCACTTCAAGGACCGCACGGGTCTGCTGACGGCGATCGCGGCGGAGGGCTTCGGACTGCTCGCGGCCGGGCTGAGGGAGGGCGAGGACCTGAAGGACGCGGGCGTCCGCTACGTCCGCTTCGCCCGCGAGCACCCCGCGCACTTCCAGGTGATGTTCACCCCCGGGCTGCTGCGAGCCGACGACCTCGAGCTCACCACCGCCCGCGCCCTCGCCGGGGACGCCCTGCGCGAAGCCGTCGCCGGTGTACGCCCCGACGACCTCGGCATCGACAGCCGCCTCGCCGGAGTGGCCGCCTGGTCCCTGGCCCACGGCTTCGCCACACTGCTCCTCGGCCACAACCTGGACGGGCCGGTGGGCGACCGGGACCCGGAGGAGGTTTTCGAGGCGGTCGCGGCGATGCTGTTCCGCACCGGCGACACCGTCGTGGAGGACTGACCGGGGCCGTGGCCCACCGGCCATCGCTCACGACCCCGTCGGCCCAGCGGCTCTACGACCCCAGAATCGACGCCAGGAACTCCCCGACCCAGCCCAGCAGTTCCCGTCCGACCAGCGGCTTGCCGCCGACCTTCGCCGTCTTCGGGCGGGGGACCAGCACCTGATGGACCGCCGGCTTGATGACCGTGCCGGGGTACAGGCGCTTGACGCGCAGTTCCTGGGACTCGCGCAGTTCCACCGGGGCGAAGCGGATGTTGTTGCCCTGGAGGACGATCTCGCCGACTCCGCACGCGCGTGCCAGCATGCGCAGGCCCGCGACGAGGAGGAGGTTCTCCACCGGCTCGGGCAACTTGCCGTAGCGGTCGACGAGTTCCTCGCGTACGGCCTTGATGTCCTCCTCGGTGTTGGCGGAGGCGATGGAGCGGTAGGCCTGGAGACGCAGCCGCTCGCCCGGGGCGTAGTCGTGCGGGACGTGCGCGTCGACCGGGAGCTCGATCTTGACCTCCAGCGGCGGCTCCTCCTCCACGCCGCCCTCCAGGGACGCGCGGTAGTCCGCCACCGCCTCGCCGACCATCCGGACGTACAGGTCGAAGCCGACGCCCGCGATATGGCCGGACTGCTCGCCGCCCAGGAGGTTGCCCGCGCCGCGGATCTCCAGGTCCTTCATCGCCACGTACATGCCCGCGCCCATCTCGGTGTGCTGGGCGATGGTCGCGAGACGTTCGTGTGCGGTCTCCGTCAGCGGCTTCTCCGGCGGGTACAGGAAGTAGGCGTACCCGCGCTCGCGGCCACGGCCGACGCGCCCGCGCAGCTGGTGCAGCTGGGACAGGCCGAAGTTGTCGCCGCGCTCCACGATCAGGGTGTTGGCGTTGGAGATGTCGATGCCCGACTCGACGATCGTCGTGGAGACCAGGACGTCGAACTTCTTCTCCCAGAAGTCGACGACGACCTGTTCCAGCGCCGACTCCGACATCTGGCCGTGGGCGGTCGCGATCCGCGCCTCGGGGACGATCTCGCGGAGCCGCGCGGCCGCGCGGTCGATCGACTCGACCCGGTTGTGGATGTAGAAGACCTGGCCCTCGCGCAGGAGTTCGCGGCGGATGGCCGCGCCGATCTGCTTCTCCTCGTAGGGGCCGACGAAGGTCAGGACCGGGTGGCGCTCCTCGGGCGGGGTGGTGATCGTGGACATCTCGCGGATGCCCGTCACCGCCATCTCCAGGGTCCGCGGGATCGGCGTCGCGGACATCGTCAGCACGTCCACGTTGGCGCGCAGCTTCTTCAGCTGCTCCTTGTGCTCGACGCCGAAGCGCTGCTCCTCGTCGACGATGACCAGGCCCAGGTCCTTGAACTTGGTCTCCGAGGAGAACAGCCGGTGGGTGCCGATGACGACGTCCACCGCGCCCTCCTTCAGGCCCTCCAGGACCGCCTTCGCCTCGGTGTCCGTCTGGAAGCGGCTGAGCGCCCGGACGTTGACCGGGAACTGGGAGTACCGCTCGGAGAAGGTCCCGAAGTGCTGCTGCACCAGCAGGGTCGTCGGCACCAGTACGGCCACCTGCTTGCCGTCCTGTACGGCCTTGAAGGCGGCCCGGACCGCGATCTCCGTCTTGCCGTAGCCGACGTCACCGCAGATCAGCCGGTCCATCGGGACCGACTTCTCCATGTCCTCCTTGACCTCGGCGATGGTGGTGAGCTGGTCCGGCGTCTCCGCGTAGGGGAAGGCGTCCTCCAGCTCGCGCTGCCAGGGCGTGTCGGCCGCGAAGGTGTGGCCGGGCGCCGCCATCCGCGCGCTGTAGAGCTTGATCAGGTCGGCCGCGATCTCCTTGACGGCCTTCTTCGCGCGGGCCTTGGTCTTCGTCCAGTCCGCGCCGCCCAGGCGGTGCAGCGTGGGCGCCTCGCCGCCGACGTACTTGGTGATCTGCTCCAGCTGGTCGGTGGGGATGTAGAGCCGGTCACCGGGCTGGCCGCGCTTGGCGGGGGCGTACTCCACGACGAGGTACTCGCGCGTGGCGCCCTGCACGGTGCGCTGGACCATCTCGATGTAGCGGCCGACGCCGTGCTGCTCGTGGACGATGTAGTCGCCGGACTCCAGGGTCAGCGGGTCGATGGTCTTGCGGCGCCGCGCGGGCATGCGGGCGCCGTCCTTGCCGGCCGCCTTCTGCCCGGACAGGTCGGTCTCGGTGAGGACGGCGAGCTTCAGTGCCGGGTCGACGAAGCCGTAGTCGATCGAGCCGCACGCCACATGCACGACGGACGGGCTGAGTTCGGCCAGGTCGGCGTCCAGGCGGGCGGCGATGCCCTCGCCGCCGAGCACCTCGACGGTACGGGCCGCGGGGCCGTGGGCCTCGGTGACGTAGACCGCGCGCCAGCCGTCGGCGAGCCAGCCCTTGGTGTCGGCGAGCGCCTTGGCGGTGTCCCCGCGGTAGGTCTCGGGCGCGTGCATGCCCAGCTGGAGGGTGTCCGCCTCCAGTTCGAGGTCCGCAGCGAACGGCGACACCGACCACCACATCATGTCCAGCTCGCGCGCACGGTCGCGGACGTCCGCGATGGACCACAGGGAGGCCGCGCCGACGTCGATGGGCGCCTCGCCGCCGCCCGCGGTGGCCGCCCAGGACGCCTGGAGGAACTCCTGGCTGGTGGCGACGAGATCGGCGGCACGCGTGCGTACCCGCTCCGGATCGCACACCAGGGCCATGGCGCCCTTGGGCAGGACGTCGAGCAGCAGCTCCATGTCGTCGACGAGGACCGGAGCCAGGGACTCCATTCCCTCCACGGCGATCCCCTCGGCGATCTTGCCGAGCAGTTCGCCGAGCTCCGGGTGCTGTTCGGCGAGCGCACGCGCGCGTGCCCGGACGTCCTCGGTGAGCAGCAGCTCGCGGCAGGGCGGCGCCCACAGGCCGTGCTCGGCGATCTCCAGGGAGCGCTGGTCGGCGACCTTGAAGTACCGGATCTCCTCGACGTCGTCGCCCCAGAACTCGATGCGCAGGGGGTGTTCCTCGGTCGGCGGGAACACATCGAGGATGCCGCCGCGTACGGCGAACTCGCCGCGCTTCTCGACCAGCTCGACACGGGAGTACGCGGCGGCGGCGAGGGCCTCCACGACGGTGTTCAGGTCCGCGGTCTGGCCGGTGCGCAGGGCGACCGGTTCAAGGTCGCCGAGGCCCTTGACCTGGGGCTGGAGGACCGAGCGCACGGGGGCGACGACGACGGAGACCGGGCCGGTCTCGGGGTCGTCGGGGCGGGGGTGGGCGAGCCGTCGCAGGACGGCGAGGCGGCGGCCGACGGTGTCGCTGCGGGGGCTGAGGCGCTCGTGCGGGAGGGTCTCCCAGGAGGGGTACTCGACGACGCCTTCCGGGGGGAGGAGCGTGCGCAGGGCGGCCGCCAGGTCCTCGGCCTCACGGCCGGTCGCCGTCACCGCGAGCACGGGGCGGGCGGCCTCGCGGGCCAGGGCGGCGACCGCGAAGGGGCGGGCCGCCGGGGGGCCGACGAGGTCGATGTGCATGCGGTTGCCGTCGGCGGCCGCGGTGATCGCTTCCGCGAGGGCGGTGTCCTTGACGACGGCGTCGAGCAGACCGTGCAGGCTCATGTGGAGGGAGCTTCCGTCCGGAGGTGGGCAACGCGAAGGACCCGACTCGTCGAACGGGCCGGGGGTCTCCAGCGTACGACGCGCCGCCGACAGCCGCCGGGGCTGTGGATAACGTCCGCGTCGGGGGTACCGGCGCCGGTGTGGGGGCTCGGATGTTCTCGCCCCCGCCGCCCCTACCCGTCCCGTCCCTGGGGGCTGCCGCCCCCAGGCCCCCGCTGTCGGCCCTGAAAGGGCCTCGTCCTCAAACGCCGGACAGGCTGAAGACGCGCCGGTGCCGGGAAGCCCCCCAAAGCTTCCCGGCACCGGATCCCCCGCAACCCCCGTGTGCGGTGGCTGTTCGGTCGGTTCTAGTCCGTGGCGATCGCGTTCAGGACGTTCATCCGGCCCGCCCGGAAGGCCGGGATCAGGGCCGCGAACAGGCCCACGAAGGCCGAGCCGATGAAGACGCCGCCGATGGTGACCCAGGGGATCTCCAGGACCTTGAGGCCCTCCAGGGCGAGCAGCTTCTGGGCGGTGGCGCCCCAGCCCATGCCCAGGCCGAGGCCCAGCAGGGCACCGAAGAGGGCGATGACGACCGACTCCATGCGGATCATGCGGCGCAGCTGGCGGCGGGAGAGGCCGATGGCGCGCATGAGGCCGATCTCCCGGGTCCGCTCGACGACCGACAGGGCGAGGGTGTTCACCACACCCAGGATCGCCACGATGATCGCGAGGGCGAGCAGGCCGTAGATCATGTTCAGGAGCTGGCCGATCTGGTCCTTCAGCGCTTCCTTGTAGTCGGTCTGGTCGCGCACGGTGTACTGCGGGTAGTCGTGCAGCGCCGACTTCAGGGACTTGTACGCGGCGTCCTGCTGCCCGTCCTTCGCCGAGGCGAAGACCAGCTGGTCGAGGGGCATCTTGTCGGCCGGCAGGTACTTGGCGAGCGTGGCGATGGACGTGTACTTGGAGCCCGCGTCGATGACGACGTCACTGCTGGTGATCGCACGGACCGTCAGCTCGGCCGTCTCGCCGCCCTTGAAGGCGACCTCGATCTTCGAGCCGAGGCTGATGCCGTGGTCCTTGGCGAACGTCTCGTGGACGGACATCGAGTCCGGCTTGTAGGCGTCGGCGAGGTTGCCCGCGACCGTCTTGGTGCGCAGGTCCCGCGCGTAGGACGCGTCTGCCGCCGTGATGTCGGTGTCCTTGAGCGTCTTGCCGTCGGGGGTGGTGTAGTCCGCCTCGGCGATCTTGTACTCGGTGACGTGGTCGAGGCCCGGCGTCGACTTGACCGCCTTGACCGCCTCCGGGGTGACCAGCTGACCGCCGTCGTTCTGGATGATGAAGTCCGTGCCGACGGTCTTGTCGAGCTGGTCCGTGGCCGAGGCGACCATCGAGGAGCCGACCACCGACAGACAGGCGACGAGCGCGAGCCCGATCATCAGGGCGGCGCCCGTGGCGCCCGTACGGCGCGGGTTGCGCAGCGCGTTGCGCTCGGCCATGCGGCCGACGGGGCCGAAGACCCGCAGGATCAGGGCGCCCAGGACCCGCACCACACCGCCCGCGAGGAGCGGGCCGATGACGACGAAGCCGATCAGGGACAGGACCACGCCGAGGCCGAGCCAGAGCGAGCCCTCCTTGGCCTTGTCGGCCGACGCGGCGAGGTAGAGGGCGTAGCCGCCGCCCGCGGTGAGGAGCGTGCCGAGAACGGCGCGCACGACGCCCGCCTTGGCGTCCGCCGGGGCGCCCGCGTCGCGCAGGGCGGCCATCGGGGAGACCTTGCCCGCGCGGCGGGCCGGCAGATAGGCGGCGAGGACGGTGACGATCACGCCGAGGACCAGGCCGACCACCGGAGTCGTCCAGGCGATGGTGAGGTCGGAGGTGGACAGCTCCATGCCCATGGAGCCCATCAGCTTCATCAGGCCGATCGCGAGTCCGACGCCCGCGCCGACGCCCAGGACCGAGCCGAAGACGCCGAGCAGCAGCGCCTCCACCAGCACCGACCGGTTGACCTGCTTCCGGCTGGAGCCGATGGCCCGCATCAGGCCGATCTCCCGGGTGCGCTGGGCGACCAGCATGGAGAAGGTGTTGATGATCAGGAAGATGCCGACGAGGAAGGCGATCCCGGCGAAGCCGAGCATCGCGTACTTCATGACGTTCATGAAGCCCTCGACGTCCTTCTGGTTGGCGTCGGCGGTCTCCTTGGCCGTCTGCACCTTGTAGGCGCCGTCGGTCGCGGCGAGCACGTTCTTCTTCAGCTGCGCGTCGGTGACGCCGGTCGCCGCCGTGACGTTGACGTTGGTGTACACGTCCGGCTCACCGACCAGCGTCTCCTGGGCGGTCTTGGTGTCCAGGTAGAAGATGGCCGCGCCGGGGTTGGTGACCTCGAAGTCGGCGATTCCGGAGATCCGCGCGGTGTGCGTGCCGACCGCGCTGATCACGCCGATCTCGTCGCCGAGCTTGAGGTCGTGCTTGTCCATGGTGTCCGCGTCCACCATGACCTGGTCGGGGCCCTTGGGCGCCGCACCGGAGGTGATCTTCATGGTGCGGGCGTCGTTGCCGTTCCAGCTGCCGACGATGGTCGGGGCGCCGCTGGAGGGCGAGAGGCTGTCCTTGTCGGCGTCGACGACGGTCACCGAGGTGGAGAAGACGGTGCCCTCCGCGGACTTCACGCCCTCGGCGCCGCGCACCTTCTCGACCACGGAGGCCGGCATGACCGGCGGCTTCCCGGTGTCGTTGGTGGTCTCGCCGGTGTCCGAGGCGTCCTTCGAACTCACCGTCACATCGGAGGAGGTGGCGGCGAAGAGCTTGTCGAAGGTGGTGTTCATGGTGTCGGTGAACACCAGGGTCCCGCACACGAAGGCCACCGACAGCAGCACGGCGACGGCCGACAGGGCCATACGTCCCTTGTGCGCGAAGAAGTTGCGCATCGAGGTCTTCATGACGGTCATGACGTACGCCCCCGGGCGTCGAAGTCCTTCATGCGGTCCAGGACGGCCTCGGCGGTCGGCTTGTACATCTCGTCGACGATGCGGCCGTCGGCGAGGTACAGCACACGGTCCGCGTAGGAGGCGGCGACCGGGTCGTGGGTGACCATCACGATGGTCTGCCCGAGCTCGTCGACCGAACGGCGCAGGAAGCCCAGAACCTCCGCCCCCGCGCGGGAGTCGAGATTTCCGGTCGGCTCGTCACCGAAGATGATCTCCGGCCGGGCCGCCAGCGCCCGCGCCACGGCGACGCGCTGCTGCTGGCCGCCGGAGAGCTGGGTGGGCCGGTGCTTGAGCCGGTCGGAAAGTCCAACCGTCTCGACGACCCGCGCCAGCCACTCCTTGTCCGGCTTCCGGCCCGCGATGTCCATGGGCAGGGTGATGTTCTCGATCGCGTTCAGCGTCGGGAGCAGGTTGAACGCCTGGAAGATGAAGCCGATCCGGTCCCGGCGAAGCTGCGTGAGCTTCTTGTCCTTCAGGCCGGTGATCTCGGTGTCGTCCAGGTAGATCTGCCCGCCGGTGACGGTGTCGAGGCCGGCGAGGCAGTGCATGAGGGTGGACTTGCCGGAGCCCGAGGGGCCCATGATCGCGGTGAACTGGCCCCGCTCGATGTCCACGTCGACATGGTCCAGGGCGACGACCCGGGTCTCCCCGGACCCGTACGCCTTCACGACCTGCCGCGCGCGGGCGGCAGCGGCCGTACGTCCTCCAGTGCCCCCGTGCCTGGGAATGGTTACGGCCGATGTCATGGCAAGTCTCCTATGTCGGTCAGCAGGTGGATCGTGCGAAGCGGTACGTCGAAAAGTCTGGTGTCGGAAGGGGCCTCGGCGCGCTGGTGCCCAGCGCAGTCTTTTGCGGGGGAAAACCCCACCCCCGCGAGGCCGGTCAGCCGCCCCCGAGCGGCGTAAAGCCAGGTTAAGGACGACCGGGGGGCCGTCTCGTCCTCCGCCGGTACGAACCCTCCCCGGGCCCAGGTACGGAGGTACCCCTAGGGGCAGTCCACCCTTCGGTGGACCTTTTCTCGGGGTCGCCTCCTCCCTCGGTCCCGGCAAGCCTCATACCTCCCGCGACGTGAGGGTCAAGTGGGAAGCTGGTCGACGGCAGATAGATGCAGGGGGAAGGAATCCGGTGGGCGGCGATACGAGACCTGCGATACGCGACTCCGCGCAGCCCACCGGGACCGAGCGCCGCGGCGCCGTGGTGGCGGCCCTGATGCTGGCGATGGCACTCGCGGCCCTCGACGCCACCGTCGTCTCCACCGCCGTCCCGCAGATCGTCGGCGACCTCGGCGGCTTCTCCTACTTCTCCTGGCTCTTCTCCGGCTATCTCCTGGCCGTGACGGTCACGCTCCCCGTCTACGGCAAGCTCTCCGACACCTTCGGCCGCAAGCCGGTACTGGTGGCGGGGGCGGCCGTGTTCCTGCTCGGCTCGCTGCTGTGCGCCGTCGCCTGGAACATGGCGGCGCTGATCGCCTTCCGGATCGTGCAGGGCCTCGGCGGCGGCGCCCTCCAGGGCACGGTGCAGACGCTCGCCGCCGATCTGTACCCGCTCAAGGAGCGCCCCAGGATCCAGTCCAAGCTGTCCACGGTGTGGGCGGTGTCCGCGGTGGCCGGTCCCGGCATCGGCGGGTTGCTGGCCGCGTACGCGGACTGGCGGTGGATCTTCCTCGTCAACCTGCCCATCGGGGCGGTGGCGTTGTGGCTGATCGTGCGTCATCTGCACGAGCCGGAACGGAAAACGCCCGCACGCGCGCGTGTCGACTGGGCGGGCGCGCTCGCGGTGTTCGCCTGCGGGGGCGTGCTGCTGACGGCGCTGGTGCAGGGCGGGGTGGCCTGGCCCTGGCTGTCGGCGCCCTCGATCGCCCTGCTGACCGCGGGGCTCGGGCTCGCGGGGGTCGTGGTGCTGGTGGAGCGCCGGGCGGCGGAGCCGATCATCCCGGGCTGGGTGTGGCGCCGCCGTACCATCGCCGCGGTGAACCTGGCGCTCGGCGCGCTGGGCCTGCTGATGGTCGCGCCGACGGTGTTCCTGCCCACCTATGCCCAGTCGGTGCTGGGCCTCGGCCCGGTGGCCGCCGGATTCGTGCTGTCGGTATGGACGTTGAGCTGGCCGGTGTCGGCCGCGCTCAGCCAGCACGTGTACCGCAGGATCGGCTTCCGGGACACCGCGCTGCTCGGCATGGGGGCCTCGGCGCTGATCCTGTTCGCCTTCCCGTTCCTGCCGTATCCCGGCCAGGCCTGGCAGCCGACGCTGCTGATGCTGCTGCTCGGCGGCGCGCTCGGGCTGTTCCAACTGCCGCTGATCGTCGGCGTGCAGTCGACCGTGGGCTGGTCGGAGCGGGGCACCACCACCGCGTCCGTGCTGTTCTGCCGGCAGACCGGGCAGACGCTGGGCGCGGCGGTGTTCGGCGCGGTCGCCAACGGCGTCCTCGCCGCGCGCCTCGGCGGGGCGAGCGACCTGGACTCGGTGACCCGCGCGTTGGACGCAGGTACGGCGCACGAGGCGACCCGGCACGCCATCGCGCACGCCGTGCACGCGGTGTACTTCGGCGCGGCCTGCGCGGCCGCGCTGGCGTTTTTCGTACTGCTCACGCTGGCTCCGCGCAGGTTTCCAGTGATCGTCGACTGACCCCTCCGTATCCTGGGACCCATGGTGAGGTTGGAGCGGCTGCGGCCGGACCACGCGGACGCGCTACTGGCCTTCGAGCGGGAGAACCGGGCGTATTTCGCCCGTACGGTCCCCGATCGCGGCGACACGTTCTTCACACCCGACGGGTTCGCCGCCCGCCTTCGGTCCCTGCTGACCGAACAGGGCCTCGGCGTCTGCCATTTCCATGTACTCATCGACGACGAGGACCGGCTGATCGGCCGGGTCAACCTGATGGACGTCGAGGACGGCAGCGCCGAACTCGGCTACCGCGTAGGGGAGAGCGCGGCGGGCAAGGGCGTGGCGACGGCGGCGGTCGGCGCGATGTGCGAGCTGGCGGCGCGGGCGTACGGGCTCAGCGCGCTCACCGCGATCACCACACTGGACAACCTCGCCTCGCGGACCGTGCTGGAGCGCAACGCCTTCACGCCCACGGGTGAACTCACGGTCGACAGCCGTCCGGGAATCGCCTATCGCCGCGCGCTGTAGCGCGGCCCCTGGAGCGACCCGGTCCCGGAAAGCCTCCGATCCGGCTCGGGAAAAGTCTGAGTTAACGGGGGTAACACCCCTGGTCAGACCGGCCGAAGCGACAGTAAGCGCATACCGACCAATCAGTTTGCACAAACCCTCGCACTTGTAGCTACCAACGAGTAACGTGCGTCACCGCTCGACCGCCCCCCCACCTCCCTGCGGTCCGCCCCGGACCCGAGCCCGCACGCAAGGAGCACGGGATGTCCTCCGACCCGTATCCGCCGTATCCGCCGTACCCCCAGCAGCCGCAGCAGCAGTACGCCACCTACCCCTGGCAGCCGCCCGCCCCCGCCGAGCCCCCGCAGTACCGCCCCCTACGCCATGCCCCGCTCGGGCACCACAGCGATCTGCGGATCCTGCGCACCGCCTACCGCTGGCAGCGGCGCACCGCCACGCTCACCGCGCTCGGCTACTTCGTGCTCTTCCTCGTCCTGTCGGCGTCCGCGCCGTCCTTCATGACGAGCACCGTCACCGACGGCCTGCCCACCGGACTGCTCCTCGCCCTGCTCCAACTCCCCGTCACCTGGCTGGCCATCGGCCTCTACGAGCACACGGCGCGCCGTTACGTCGACCCGATCGCGGACCGCATCCGCAAGCAGGCCGAAGTGGACGCCCGACGCGGGGAGGCGAGCCGATGACCCCGCAGTTCAGCGGCGACACCCAGACGATGTCCCTGGTCGCCTTCTCCGCCGTCGTCACGATCACCCTGCTGCTGTGCGTGATGACCGGCCCCGACCGGGACGACCTGGACGAGTTCTACACCGGCTATGGGTCTTTGTCCCCCATGCGCAACGGCCTCGCCATAGGCGGCGACTACATATCCGCCGCGACCGTGCTCGGCACCACCGGCGTCATCGCCCTGTACGGCTACGACGGCATCGTCCTCGCCCTCAGCACCGCGCTGTCGCTGATGCTGCTGATGTTCCTGCTGGCCGAACCCCTGCGCAACGCGGGCCGGTTCACCATGGGCGACGCGCTGACCCGCCGGATGCCCGGACGCGGCGTACGGATCGCGGCGTGCGCGGTGACCATCGCCGCCCTGCTGCCGCTGATGGTCGTCCAACTCGCCGGCACCGGCCAGCTCATGGCCTTCCTCCTCGGCTTCTCCAGCAACGCGCTGAAGACGGGCTGCATCATCGGGCTGGGCGCGCTGATGATCAGCTACGCGGCGATCGGCGGCATGAAGGGCACCGCCCTCATCCAGATCCTGAAGATGGTGATGCTGCTCGGCTCCGGCGCCGTCGTCGCCGTAATGATGCTGAACAGGTTCGACTGGAACCCGGGCGCCCTGTTCGACGCGGCCGCCGAGGGCAGCGGGGTGGGCTCCGCCTTCCTCAACTCGGGGCTCCAGTTCTCCGGCGGGCCCGCGCCGGGCCTGGACATGATCAGCTCACAGCTCGCCGTCGTCCTCGGCGGCGCCTGTCTGCCGCACGTCACCATGCGCATGTACACCGCCTCCAGCGCCCGCCAGGTACGCCGCTCGATGTCCTGGGCGGTCTCCGCGGTGGTGCTGTTCGTGCTGGTCATCACCGTCATCGGATTCGGCGCGACCGCGCTGATCGGGCGCTCGGTGATCGCCGGGGCCGACCCGCAGGGCAACACCGCCTATCTGCTCGGCTCGCAGGCCGCGTTCGGGGCCGAGGTGTCCACGGCGGAGACTTTCCTCTTCACCACGGTCACCACCGCCATCTTCCTCACCCTGCTCGCCTCGGTCGCCGGGATGATCCTTTCCTGCGCCAACTCCCTGGCCCACGACGTGTTCGCCGCGCGGGTACGGGAGTTGTCCGGGCGGCGCGAGATGATGGTCGCGCGGCTGTCCGCGCTGGCGGTGGGGGTACCGGCGATCCTGCTGGCGACGATGGTGCAGCACCGCAGCCTCCAGCCACTGGTCACGCTGGCGTTCTGCATCGGCGCCTCGGCCATCGCGCCCGCCCTCGTCTACAGCCTCTTCTGGCGCCGCTACACCCGAACCGGCCTGCTCAGCACGCTGATCGGCGGAACGCTTGTGGTGCTGCTGGTGATGCCGGGCACGAATCTCGTCTCCGGGTCGCCCTTCTCGGCCTTCCCCGAGTCCGACTTCAACTGGTTCCCGTTCACGACGACGGGGCTCGTCTCCATTCCCGCCGGGTTCCTGTTCGGGTGGCTGGGGACCGTGGTCTCGGGGCAGCAGAAGGCGGAGGAGCAGCGGCACCAGTACGAAGCGGTGGAGGGGTGGATTCTGGCGGGGGCGGTGCGGCGACGGGGGTGAGATTCGGGGTGTCGACATCCCGGGGCAACCCTTTGCGCGCTCGGTGACGACAGGAGGACGGAAGCTCACTTGATCTTCCGCGACAGCGCCTCGGACATCACGTACCAGTGACGTGAGGCGGGGGGCGCCCGGGGCACGGGGCTCGGGCGCCCGCTTCACTGCTCCGCTTTCACTACTCCGCCGCGGCCCGCCCGGTGAGCGTGATGAGGCTGTTGCGTACGTGGTCCATGTGGGCGCTCACGTCGTCCCAGCGCTCCCCGTGCTCGCGCAGGACGCGCTCGGTCTCGCGCGCGATCCGCTCCTCGCGCAGGTGCGCCCCCGCGAGCACCTCCGCGGCCCGCGCGCGAGCCTCCTCCTGGCGCTGCCGCCCCGCGGCCTCGGCGTCGGCGAGCGCCTGCTTGGCGTCGGACAGCGCGGCCTCCGCGCGGGCGACCTGTTCGGCGTGCCGGGTCTCGGCCGCGGTCGCGCGCTCCTCGGCCCGGCGCTCGAACTCGGCCCAGCGCTCGGCGTGTTCCTTGTCCTGCTCGGCGAGCATTCCGGTGGTGCGCTGACGCATCTCGCGCAGGGCGGTGAGCGCCTCACCGCGGCTCTCCTTGACCACGCGCCGGGCCTCGATCCGGGTCTCGTCCGCCTCGGCGCGCGCGACGAGCAGGTGCTGACGGGCGCGCTCCTCCGCCTCGGCGCGTACGGATTCGGCGTGCGCCTCTGCCGCGCCGTGCACGCCGTCCGCGTGCGCCTGCGCCGCCTCCGCGAGGCGCTGCGCCTCCTGGCGGGCGCCCTCGCGCACGGCGGCGGCCTCCTCAAGGCCGAGCTGGAAGATGTGCCGCGCGCGCTCCCCGAGCGCGTCGTACGTCTGCGGCGCGAGCCGCGCCACGGTCTCGCGCAGCCGTACCGCCTCGGCCTCCATCTCCTTGGCGAGCACGGTCAGCCGGGCGGCGCGCTCCCAGGCGGCGTCCCGGTCCTGGGAGAGCGCGGCGGCGTACGCGTCGACCTGCTCGGGACGGTAGCCGCGCCCTCGTACGGCCAGGAAGCCACGAGGCCGGACCGGTGTGCCGCTCATGCGGGAACCCCTCTCCATCGGACGGACGCGAAATCATGAATTCGCGGACATCTTGATGTATCGGGATTGGAGGTACATAACGCGACACTCCGGGCGCAGGTCACGGTCACCACCCTTCGGCGGTGTGTACGACGAAGCCGGGCCCGGTCTTCGCGACCGAACCCGGCTTCCACGCGTGCGTGCCGCTCAGCGGCGGCGCGTCACAGCAGGCCGTCCCACATCTGCTCCAGCAGGACCGACCACCAGCTCTCCGGCGAGCCGAGCGCCGCCGGGTCGAGGGAGGCGAGCTGGGCCTGGAAGTCGACGGTCCAGCGGCCCGCCTGCTCCTGGTTCAGCCCGAACCTCAGCCGCCACATCCGGCCTAGCAGCGCCAGGCAGCGCTGGAACTCGGGCAGCCCGGTGTTCACGAACTGCGGCGGCACCGGGGCACCGCCCGGACCCGCCTCCACCGGCACGGCGACGATGTTGGCGGTCCCGTACTGCACACAGATCGCCCGGCCGAAGTCGCTGCCCATCACGAGGTACGAGCCCGCGTCCGCGGCCGGCTGCACGCCGCGCTCGGCCGCCAGCTCCGCAAGCGTCGGCACCGGCCGCCCCGGCTGGGCCTGCGCCCAGAAGAAGGGGCCCATGTCCATCGGCAGGCCCGCGGCGACCAAGGTGTGCGCGACGATCGGCGGTACGCCCTGCCGGGACACGGCGGCCTGCTCGAACCGGAAGACTCCCGGTCCGAACGCGCCCGCCATCTCCTGCGCGATCCCCTCCGGGGGGATCGGCGGCGTGGGCTGCACCTGCGACAGCGGCGCCCGCACCGGCGCGAGCCGCGCGGGGCCGTCCGCCACCTGGTGCAGCTCGCCCTGGTGCGCCAGCAGTTGCTGCATGCCCTGCTGCCGGCTCGCGTGGTCCGTACCGTACGGCGCGATGCTCGTGATCCGCGCCTGCGGCCACTGCTCCCGGATCATCCGCGCGCAGTAGGCACCCGGCAGCTCGCACGACTCCAGCTCGGTGTGCAGCTCCAGCACCTGGTCCGGCGGCACGTTCATGGCGCGCAGCTCGTGGAAGATCTGCCACTCCGGGTGCGGCGTACCCGGCGCCGAGCGCCGGATCAACTGCTGCTCGGAACCGTCCTGCGCGCGGTACCGCAGCACGGCCTGGTAGCCCGGGCCCACGGTCGGCTGACCGGTGGGCTGCTGCGGATAGCCGTACGCCGGAGGCTGCTGACCGGGGAGGGGCTGACCGGGCGGCGGCATCGCACCGGGGGGCATCGGCGCCTGATGGGCGCCCGGAGCACCGGGCACGCCGGGGGCGTGCGGTGGCGGGGGCGCGCCGGGGCCACCCACCGGGGGCGCCGACAGCACGGTCTCCGCGTGGTGCACGGCACCGCGCCCGCTACTGGCGGGACCACCGGCGCCGGGGGCACCGGGCATGCCGGGGGCGCCCGGAGGCTGCGGTGCGCCGGGGGCGCCAGGTGCACCAGGGGCGCCCGGGATTCCGGGTGCGCCCGGCGGGTTCGGCATGCCCGGGGCGCTCGGCAATCCCTGCGCGCCGGGAGCGCCCACTCCCCCGCCCAGCTGACTCGGGTCGGCCAGCATCGTGGCCGCGTGGTGCACACCGCCCGGAGGCGTGCCGCCAGGCGCACCCGGCGCACCGGGCGGCTTGGGGGCGCCCGGCGGGGTCGGTGCGCCGGGGGGCTGCGGTGCGCCCGGACCGGCGGGGCCGTCAGGTCCTTCGGGGCCGAGCGCGGAGACGAGTTGCGTGGGCACGTAGCCACCCGCAGGCGTACCCGGCGCACCGGGACCGGACGGCGCGGGCGGCGGCGTGGCGCCCGGACGCGCGCCCGGCGCACCCGGGGCGCTCGGCGGAGGCGGAGGGTTCACGCCGCCCCGCGCGCGGTTCGGTGGAGGCGCCGCCTTGCTCGTCGCGGCGTCGGCGATGTCCCCGGCATTGGGTGCGAGGGGCCGACCCGGCGCGCTGTCGGGGCCACCCTGCGGGTAGCCGGGAGAGGGTGCGCCCGCGTGCGGCGGAGGCGTGGCACCCGGCGCGGGGGCGCCCGGAGGGGGCGTACCCGGCCCGCCCGCACCACCCGGCCCCTGCGGGAATCCGTACGACGGCGTCCCCGGAGCGGGGGTACCGCCGGGCACACCGTGCGCGCCCGGCGCGTTCGGAACACCAGGCGCCGGCGTCCCGCCAGGCACGCCCGGCGCGTTCGGGTCGTCGAGCGCCGGTGCGAGCGTCGTCCGCGGAAGCTGGCTCCCGCCCGAGATCAGCGCCGTCTTCGCGTCCGGCGCGGCAGGCGGTGGGGTGTTGTCGTCGATCTCGCTCAGCGGCGGCGCGAACACAGTCGCGGGCAGCGGGACGGAACGGTCCTCGCCGGCGTCCGCGTTGGTGTCCGTACCGGCCCAGGGAGTCGCCCCGGCCGGCGCACTCGAACCACCGTGCGCCCCAGCAGACGCCCCAGCGCCCCCGCCACCATCACTCGCACCGGCGTCCGGCCAAGCCGCACTCCCCCCGGGCGCAACAGGCGCCCCCGGCGCGGGAGTCGGCGCACTCGCGGCAGCCGCACCACCCACACCGGAACCGACCCCCGGCACCCCGGCCTGCGTCTCCGGAAGCGCCCCAGCCCCAGCCCCAGCCCCGGCTCCGGCCCCGACGCCCGCACCGGCACCAGCGCCCACACCGGACCCCGAGCCAGCACCCGAACCCGCACCAACCCCGGCCCCCGACGTGTCCCCACCCCGGCGCCCCGGAATCCCCAGCTGATCCGCCGCCTCCTGAAGCCACTCCGGCGGCGTCAGCAGGAACGACGTCTGGTTCAGGTCCACGCGCGCGGGAGCCGCCGGCGCGGGCTCCGGCTCCGCGTCGGGACGGCCGTACTCCTCCTCGTACCGGCGGATCACCTCGCCGACCGGCAGCGCGGGCCAGAGCGTGGCCTCGCCGCTGTCCCGGGCGATGACCAGCCGCTGTGCGCCGCCGTCCGAGCGCGGACCGTCCGAGCGGTCCTCGGCCCAGACCACGAAGCCGAGCTCGAACTCCCGTACCCGCACCTCGCGGTGCTGGTACGACGGCACCTCGCCGTTGATCCACTCCTCCGCGCGTTCCTGCGCCTGAGCGAACGTCACCATCGCGAAAATCACTCCCCCGACATGGAGTCGGACACGGAATCGGACACCGGCACGGAACGGGCGAATCCACCGTCGACCATCAGATTCGCCACCGTCTCCAACTCCGGTGGCGAACCCGCGAGACGGGAGAGGAAGACGTCGAAGTCGTCACCGCACGGCAGCAGCAGCCGCTGCACGCGGTCCGCCGGCGCCCAGGACGGATCGACGTCCCGCGCGTCGTCGTACGCGCAGAACCACACCGACCCGATCCGCTCGCCCTTCACCTTCACGGCCAGCAGGCCGCCCTGGACGAAGCCGACGCCCAGATAGTCCTTGGTCAGATGGTCCCGCAGGCACTTGTTGACGTAGACCAGGTCATTGACCGCCGCCTCGTCCCGCACCGTGAAGAACGGCTGGTCGATCAGGAGCCCCAGCTCCGCGTCGAGCGCGGTGCCCACCGGCGCGCAGCCGCCCGCGGCCTTCAGGAAGGAGCGGTAGGCGCCCGGCAGCCGGTACCCGAGTTCCTCCTCGACGCCCAGCACCTGCGACTCGCTCACCGCCACCCCGGACTTGGGCAGCCCGATGTGCGCGGGACGCGTCTCCTGAAGCGGCCGCGTGCCCCGCCTGTTGTGGTCCACGGCTGCCGTCGCGATCCCGCCGTGATGCCGCAGCAGCGCCTTGACCTCGACGGGGACCAGCTGAAGCCGCCGAGTTCCCACGACGTGATGCCAGGTCCAGCCGTGCGGTGTCGCCACCGGCGGGATGGTGTCCCACAGTTCGTGCCCGGTGGCCGCGAGTGCCGCGTTCGCCGACACGTAGTCCGTCAGGCGCAGTTCGTCGACGCCGAAACCCTCCGGCGGCTCCGCGATCTCCGCGGCCGCGCGCGCGTACGCCGAGAAGTCGGGGTAGCCGTGCTCGTCCACCCGTACCCCCCTCGGGTGACGGGCGGCTCTGACCGGGTCCGGGAAGTGCACGACCTGTCCGGCGTAGGCCGCGTTCGGCGGCACGGCTCGCTGCCCGAGCCGACCTGTCGTCATGGCGGTTGCCCCCTGCGGCGTTCTGGTACGGCACGCGATGACCCTCCTCGGCCATTACGCCCCGTATCGACTTCTCTCCACGCGTCAACCGCATGGATCGCGGTGCCGACAGCCTATGCGGTACGACGACACGGGTCACCGGGCACCGGTCAGGGCCCCTCCGCTTCCGTGACCAGCCGTCACCCTGCCGTGACAGCCTGCCCAAACCCGGGCGTGTCGCACCGCCCCAGCTTCCGCACCAGCCACGCCATTTGGCACTCTGTGTCGTCCGGGGGGATGCTCGGGAGGGGATGACGATCATGAATGCGACGCAGACAGGACCACACGGGGGCCCGAAATCCGGCACCTCCGTGAGCCAGGCGTCCGGCGACCCCCGGATCGGCTGGAGCGCCACCGAGGCCCCGCACGCGCCCACTCTGCGCCACCGTCGTGACGGCATACTCCCCACCGTCGCCGCCGCCCTCTCGGTCCGCGGCGCCACCCTCACCGGCACCGCCGCCCGCGGCGACCAGCCGCCCGCGCTGCACCCGCTCGTCCAGGACTTCCTGGACACGCTGACCAGCGCCCAGCGCGACCGGTTCACCGGCCGCTGCGCCGAGGCGATCCTGATCTCCCGGCACATCGCCAACGTAGACGCCACCCGCAGCAAACGTGCCGCCCGCAAACCGATGACCAACGGCGAAGCGCGCAAGGCACTCCGGCAGGCCAAGCTCACCGCCCGCCGCATCCGCGAGGACGGTGACCCGCTGCACGGCGGCTTCGCCGCCCCCTGCCGCGCCTGCGCCGCCCTCAGCGCGCACTTCGGCGTCCGTGTCGTCGACCCCGCGAACGCCGACGACTGACGACCGACGCCATTCCCGACACCCGCACGATCGAGGGCAGATGCAACCGGACCGCACCTCCACGACCCGCTTCCCCGTGCCCGTCGACGCCGCCCTGCGCGCCGCCGGCTGGCAGCCCGGGCGCTGGGACATCAAGCAGGCCGAGATCTGGGCCGACGTCCTGCGCGAGCACGCCTCCCCGGCCGGGCACCGGCACACCGTCTTCCCCGCCGCGGTGGAGGCGTGGGCCGAGTTCGGCGGACTGCACATCACCCCGCCAGGACCCGGCCGCCAGGTCGCCCCGGCGCGGGTGCACGTCGACCCGCTGCACGGACTGCACATGGCCCGCACCCTCGGCGACCTCGGCCGCGCCCTGGACACCGAGGTCTGCCCGCTCGGCGCCGAGACCGACACCCAGGCCCTGCTCGCCATCGACACCGAGGGCCGGGTCTACACCCTCGACCACACCGGGGACTGGTACCTCGGCGCCGACATCGACATGGCCCTGACCACGCTGGTGGCGGGCACGGAACCGGTACGGCTCACGGCGCCCTGAGCGCCGTAGAAGCCGCACTCCGTAGAACCGGGCCTCACGCCGCCGGAATCACCGCGGACACCCGGAACCCCCCGGCATCCGTCGGCCCCGACACGAACACCCCGCCCAGCGCGGAGACGCGCTCCTTCATCCCCACCAGGCCGTTGCCGCCCGAGGGCAGCCGCGCCGAGGACGCCGCCTCCGGCGGGGGCTCGTTCTCCACCTGCATCGCGATCTCCGACACCCGGTGCGCGAGCCGTACGTACGTCTTCGCGCCCGCCGCGTGCTTGTGGACGTTGGTCAGCGCCTCCTGCACCACGCGGTACGCCGTCTGCTCCACCTCGGGCGCGTAGTCCCGCACGTCCCCCTCGACCGAGAGGTCGACCACCATCCCCGCCGCCGCGGACTGGCCGATCAGCTCGTCCAGTTCGGACAGACACGGCCCCTCGGCCTCCTCCGCGGCCCGCGAGGCCGCCGCCGCTGCCGCAGCGCCCACCGCCGCCAGCGGCACCGCCGGACGCCGCTCGGCCACACCGTCCCCGGCGCGCAGCACACCGAGCATCTCCCGCAGCTCGGTCAGCGCCTGCCGGCCCATGTCACCGACCAGGGCGGCGTTCTTGACCGCCTTCTCCGGGTCCTTGCGCGCGACCGCCTGGAGCGCGGCGGCGTGGACGACCATCAGGCTCACCCGGTGCGCCACGACGTCGTGCATCTCCCGCGCGATCCGGGTCCGCTCCTCGCCGCGCGCCCACTCGGCCCGCTCCTCGGCGCGCTCCGCGAGCAGCTGGAGCTCCCGCTCCAGGCTGTCCGCCCGTTCCCTGAGCGACTCCATCAGACGGCGCCGGGCGCCCACGTACAGCCCGAGCAGCAGCGGAGGGGCGGTCATCCCGAGCGAGGTGGTGATCGCGCCGAACGGCACGAACCAGTCCCCGAATTGGAGATCGCCCTGGTCCACGCCCTGCCGCAGCCATACGAACGTCACGATCAACATGCCGACCTGGGACATCCCGGCCAGCGCGGCGATGATCCGGCGGGGTGCCTCCGAGGCGGCCAGGGTGTACAGGCCGACGATGATCATCAGGAAGCCCATCTGGGCCGGCATGACGGCGATGGAGACGAGGACGACGGCGATGGGCCACCGCCGCCGCACCACCAGGACCGAACCGGCCAGCACCCCGAACAGCACGCCCAGGGCCCGCGGTATCCCCGCGTCCGCGGCAAAGCTGAACCCTTTCGCCCCGCACTCCAGCGCGGACACCGCGGCCAGACCTATGTCCAGCACGGCACTGCGCCACCTCGCCCACCACCACGGCCCGGCATGGGCCCCGGCGTGGTCTTCCCCCGTCGTGGTCATGCCTCCAGCCTACGGGCGTGGGCCACCGCTTTTCCGGCGAGTTTCGCCGACTGGCCTACACCACGCCGTTCAGCCCCGGAACCGAATATTCCGGGCGGTGCGGCACGGTGGGCGCCGAGTTGAACCGTCGCACGGAAGGGGCCCGGTACGGCATAGTGGGAGGCCACCGCTCGACGACCGGTTCAAATGTCCGGCTTAGTCGAGATTTTCCCCCGTGGTGTAATTGGCAGCACTGTGGCTTTTGGTGCCATCTGTCCGGGTTCGAGTCCTGGCGGGGGAGCCTTTCACGTTTCGGGCCTCGACTGGGCACACCTCAGTCGGGGCCCGCTCTCATATCCCTCACGAAACGCCCCGGTATCCTGCGGATGTCCACCCCTCACCATCCCAAAAGCCGAAGGGCAACCCCGTGAGCGCCATTCGCCCGGCAGCCGTCGTCGTTCTCGCAGCGGGTGAGGGCACCCGTATGAAGTCGACCACACCCAAGGTTCTGCACGAGATCTGCGGACGCAGCCTCGTGGGTCATGTGCTCGCCGCCGCGCGTGAGTTGCGGCCCGAGCAGCTCGTCGTGGTCGTCGGACACGCCCGCGAGAAGGTCACCGCGCATCTCGCCGAGGTCGACACCGAGGTGCGTACGGCCGTGCAGGCGGAGCAGAACGGCACCGGGCACGCCGTCCGGATGGGCCTCGAGGAGCTCGGCGGTTCGGTCGACGGCACCGTCATCGTCGTCTGCGGTGACACCCCGCTGCTCACCGGCGCCACCCTCCAGGCCCTCGCCGCCACCCACTCCGCGGACGGCAACGCCGTCACCGTGCTGACCGCCGAGGTGCCGGACGCCACCGGCTACGGCCGGATCGTGCGGGACGCGGCCTCCGGCGCCGTGACCGCGATCGTGGAGCACAAGGACGCCGACGAGACGCAGCGGGCGATCCGGGAGATCAACTCCGGGGTGTTCGCCTTCGACGGCGCGCTGCTGTCCGACGCCCTGAAGAAGGTGCGTACCGACAACAGCCAGGGCGAGGAGTACCTGACCGACGTCCTCGGGATCCTGCGCGAGGCGGGGCACCGGGTCGGCGCCTCGGTGGCGGGCGACCACCGCGAGATCGCGGGCATCAACAACCGGGTGCAGCTGGCCGAGGCGCGGCGGATCCTCAACGACCGGCTGCTGACCGACGCGATGCTGGCCGGTGTGACGGTGGTGGACCCGGCGACCACCTGGATCGATGTCACGGTGACCTTCGAGCGGGACGCCGTGGTGCAGCCGGGGACACAGCTCCTGGGCGCCACGCACCTCGGCGAGGGCGCGGAGGTGGGCCCGAACTCCCGGCTGACCGACACCCGGGTGGGTGCGGGCGCGCGGGTCGACAACACGGTGGCGGACCGGGCCGACGTGGGCGCCGAGGCGACCGTGGGGCCGTTCGCCTATCTGCGGCCGGGCACCCGGCTGGGGGCGAAGGGCAAGATCGGGACGTACGTCGAGACGAAGAACGCGTCCATCGGCGAGGGGACGAAGGTTCCGCATCTGTCCTATGTCGGGGACGCGACGATCGGTGAGTACACGAACATCGGCGCGGCCAGCGTCTTCGTGAACTACGACGGACAGGACAAACACCACACCACCGTCGGGTCGCACTGCCGGACGGGTTCGGACAACATGTTTGTGGCTCCTGTCACGGTCGGGGACGGCGCGTACACCGCCGCCGGGTCCGTGATCACCAAGGATGTTCCGCCCGGTTCGCTGGCCGTGGCCCGTGGTCAGCAGCGGAATATCGAGGGCTGGGTGGCCCGTAAGCGTCCGGGGAGCGCCGCGGCGAAGGCCGCCGAGGCGGCGTCCCGGGAGCCGGAAGGCGAAAGCTGACTGGAAACAGGCGCGTCTGCGACGGCGTACCGTGATAAGTGCACATCCGCACCTAACCAGCTGAGACGGCCGCTCGTGCCAGCCGGGACGGGCTGGTGCGGCCCCTCTCGCATCCAGCTGAGACACCTCTGAGGAGACAGTGCTGTGACCGGGATCAAGACGACCGGCGAGAAGAAGATGATGTTCTTCTCCGGCCGCGCCCACCCCGAGCTTGCCGAGGAGGTCGCCCACCAGCTGGGTGTCGGGGTCGTCCCGACGAAGGCCTTCGACTTCGCCAACGGCGAGATCTATGTCCGCTATCAGGAGTCGGCGCGCGGTGCGGACTGCTTCGTGATCCAGAGCCACACGGCTCCGATCAACCAGTGGATCATGGAGCAGCTGATCATGATCGACGCCCTGAAGCGCGCGTCGGCCCGTTCCATCACGGTCATCGTGCCGTTCTACGGTTACGCCCGGCAGGACAAGAAGCACCGTGGGCGTGAACCGATCTCGGCGCGTCTGATCGCGGACCTGATGAAGACGGCCGGTGCCGACCGCATCCTCACGGTCGATCTGCACACCGACCAGATCCAGGGCTTCTTCGACGGCCCGGTGGACCACCTGTTCGCGCTGCCGCTGCTGGCGGACTACGTGGGCCGCAAGGTGGACCGCGAGAAGCTGACCGTGGTCTCCCCGGACGCCGGCCGGGTGCGGGTCGCCGACCGCTGGTGCGACCGGCTCGGCGCGCCGCTGGCGATCGTGCACAAGCGGCGCGACAAGGACGTGGCGAACCAGGTGACCGTCCACGAGGTCGTGGGCGAGGTCAAGGGCCGGGTGTGCGTGCTGGTCGACGACATGATCGACACCGGTGGCACGATCTGCGCCGCGGCGGACGCGCTGTTCGCGCACGGCGCGGAGGACGTCATCGTGACGGCGACGCACGGTGTGCTCTCCGGCCCGGCCGCCGACCGGCTGAAGAACTCCCGGGTCAGCGAGTTTGTCTTCACCAACACCCTGCCGACGCCGGGTGAGCTGGCGGACGACCTCGACAAGCTCACGGTGCTGTCGATCGCCCCGACGATCGCGAGCGCGGTGCGTGAGGTGTTCGAGGACGGTTCGGTGACGAGCCTGTTCGACGAGCAGTGAGCCGCTGATCGACAAGCGGCAAGGCGCTTGATCGATTTCTGTACGGCCTCTCCTGCCGAGTAGACTTCCCGAGTTGCTCGGCGAGGGAGGCCGTACGCCTTTGTGTACGGCGGTCCGTTATCGACGCGCTCTTCGTAGCAGGCCGATCGTGGCCGGGTGACCGTGTCCGTCTCTCACCCATACGAGGAGTGATCAATATGTCCGAGGTGAAGCTCACCGCCGAGACCCGCACCGAGTTCGGCAAGGGTGCCGCCCGTCGCGTCCGCCGCGAGAACAAGGTTCCCGGTGTCCTCTACGGCCACGGCTCGGACCCGGTGCACCTGACCCTTCCGGGCCACGAGCTGCTGCTCGCGCTGCGTACGCCGAACGTCCTGATCTCCCTGGACATCGACGGCAAGACCAACGAGCTGGCGATCCCGAAGTCCGTGCAGCGTGACCCGATCAAGGGCTTCCTGGAGCACGTCGACCTGCTGCTCGTGAAGCGCGGCGAGAAGGTCACCGTCGAGATCCCGGTCCACGCCGAGGGCGAGCTGGCCGCCGGTGGCAACCTGCTGGAGCACGTGCTCAACGCGCTTCCGGTCGAGGCCGAGGCCACGCACATCCCCGAGGCCGTCACCGTGTCCGTCGAGGGCCTGGAGGCCGGCGCCTCCGTCCTCGCCAAGGACATCAAGCTCCCCAACGGTGTGACCCTGGCCGTCGACGAGGACGCGGTCGTCCTCCAGGTCCTGGCCGCGCAGGCCGAGGAGGCCCCGGAGGGCGAGGCCGCCGAGGGCGAAGAGGCCGCGGAGGCCTGAGCCTGATCCCTGTGGGCGGACGCCCGCAGCGGTAGCCGTATCGACCCAGCCGCCGCTTCCTGCCCGGAAGCGGCGGCTGTGGCATATCAAGGAGATATGGACGTGACTTCCGATCCGAGCGCACCCTGGCTGATCGTCGGCCTCGGCAATCCCGGACCCGAGTACGCCATGAACCGGCACAACGTCGGGTTCATGGTGGTGGATCTGCTGGCCGAGCGGATCGGGGGGAGGTTCAAGCGGGCCGGGAAAGCGCAGGCCCAGGTCGTGGAGGGGCGGATCGGGCCGCCCGGGCCGATGAACCGGCGGGTGATCCTGGCGAAGCCGATGTCGTTCATGAACCTGTCGGGCGGGCCGGTGAACGCGCTCAAGGACTTCTACAAGGTGCCGGTGGCGAACATCGTCGCCATCCACGACGAGCTGGACATCGACCACGGCACGCTGCGGCTGAAGCTCGGCGGCGGCGACAACGGGCACAACGGTCTGAAGTCGATGACGAAGGCGATGGGCTCGGACTATCACCGGGTGCGGTTCGGGATCGGCCGTCCGCCGGGGCGGATGCAGGTCGCCGACTTCGTGCTGAAGGACTTCTCCGGTGCCGAGCGCAAGGAGCTGGACTACTTCGTGGACCGGGCGGCGGACGCGGTGGAGTGCCTGGTCATCGAGGGGTTGGAGCGGGCTCAGGGGACGTACAACTCGTAGCCTCCGCGGGGTCCCCCGTGAAGGCCGCGATCAGCCGTTCGGGGTCGGCGGTGTCAGGGTTCGCGGCGGCCCAGGCGAGAGGGTACCCGTGCAGGGTGTCGCGGTGGTCCGCGGCCGGGGTGTAGTCGGCGAGGCGGGAGATCACGCGCCAGGCGGGCGCGCTGGTGCCGTGTCCGGCGAGCCAGCCGAGGGCCTGGGCGACGATGCCGTCGTCGGGTGCCCCGGCCTGTTCTCTGCGCAGCAGCAGAGGCGCCAGGACGTAGGCGGCGTTCTCGGTGTCGCCGTATTTTTTCAGCCAGTTCCGGGCGTGGGTGAGCGTGGGCTGCTCGGCATCCTTCGGCAGGTTCTCGAACTGGAGCAGATGGCACAGCACGAATCCGGCCTCCGGGATGCGGTGGTGGCGGTCGAGCCAGTTCACCGCCCGTACGACGATCCGCGGATCGGGGTCCTCGGCGCCGCGCAGCCGTCGTACGGCGGCCTGGAGGAGACGGGCGTCGGCGGGGTTGGTGAGGCCGGGGGTGAGCACCCGCCGGACCTGGCGGAGCAGCCGCTGCTCGGTCTCGGCGGGCAGCGGCGGCAGCCGGTGCAGATAGTGCAGGGCGCTGTCCTCGCCGATCTCCTCGCGTGAGCGGTCGCGGTAGAGGCGCAGCGCGATGTCGGCGGCGCGCTGGGCCTGTGCGGTGGTGAGGCGGGCGCCGAAGCGGAACAGGACGCGGACGAGGACCTGGCGCCGGTATCCGGCGGGGTCGGCGGCGTCCTCGGTGTCGGCGTCCGCGTCCTCGGGAAGGCGTACGGCGGGTTCGTCCTCGGCGGAGTCGCCGGTGTCCTCCGGCGCCGCGGGCCGCGGACTGTGGGCCTCCGGGTCCTCCAGCCAGTCGAGGATGTGGTCGATGGTGGTGTGCATGACCTGGCCGGCGTCGAGGGTGTCGGTGGCCACGTCCCAGTAGAAGAGCATCTTGCGGAGCACGGCGAACGCCTGCGGGGTGTGGCCGTGGGTCCGCAGCCAGTCCAGGGCGAGGCCGGCGCCGGTCTTCCTGGTGTCGGCGGGTATGTCGGCGGGCTGGGCGAGCAGCAGATAGGGGCCGAGGACCAGGGCGGCCTCGACTCCGCTGCCGTAGGCGGTGAGCCAGGCGGTGGCGCGGGCCAGCGCGGCGTTCTTCGTCTCCACGGGCAGCGGTCCGGCGGCGCGCAGCAGGCCGCCGATGATGTGGCGGTCGCTCTCCTCGGGGGCTTCGGGCAGCCGGTCGAGGGCCACGGCGGTGACGCGTGCGGTCTGTTCCCCGGTCAGGGCGTGGGTGCGGAAGAAGACGGCTTTCAGGAGCCGGTCGTCGGCGGCGCCGACGCCGAAGGAGTCCAGCCAGTCGACGGCCGGTTCGAGGGTTCTGCGGATGATGGTGGGCTCGTCGTGCTCCCGGGTGGCCAGGCCCTGCCATTCGAGGAGGTTGCGTATGACGAAGTCGGCGCCGGGCACGGTGGGATGGAGGTCCGTCCAGGTCAGGGCCCGGTCGACGGCCTGGGCGAGCTGGTCGGCGTCGGCGCTCGCGCGCTGTCTGCGCAGCACCTGGAGGAGCGGCTGGAGGACGAAGGAGGCCGGCGGGGTGGTGCCGTTGCGGGCGAGCCACTTCAGGGCGTGATCGATGGCGCGCCGCTCCACGGTCACCGGCTGGCCGCGGCGGCTGAGGACGTCGTGCAGGACGAAGCAGGCCTTCTCCTTGCGGCCGTGCACGACGAGCCAGTCCAGGGCGTACCGGCCGAGGTGCTCGGCGAGGCCGGGCCGGACGTCGGGGTCTCGGCGGCGCAGGGTGGCGGAGATCAGGAAGGTGGCGCGTTCGCGACCGCGGTAGAGGGCGAGCCAGTCGCGGGCGGCGGTGTGCAGGAGGTTGCTGTCGTCCTCGTCGGTGCGGGCCGTGCGCATCAGGGCGGTGATGAGCCGCTCGGTGTCGGGCTGGCCGCGCAGCTGGTGGGCGAGGGCGATGGTGGTGCGGGTGGCCTGCTCGATGACGGCGGGGCCGGGCGCGGGGTCGCCGTCGCGCTGGGAGGTGAGCAGCGCGAGCAGGGCGTACCGCGCCTCGCGGGCGCCGCCGTGGGCTTCGAGCCAGGTGAGGGTGAAGGCGTCGAGATGGGCGCGCCGCTCGGCGGCGGGGTCGTCGAGGGCACCGGAGTTGTTGGGGCTGCCGGGAACTCCGGGGGCGCCGGGGCCGCGAGAAACACCAGAGCCGCCGGGGCCGCCAGGGCTGCCGGGAACACCGGAGCTGCCAGGACCCCCGGGGCCGCCAGGAACACCAAAGCCGCCGGAATCACCGGAGCCGCCGATGCCGCCCAGGTCGCCGGAGGCGTCGGTGCGGCGCAGGGCGCTGATGAGCTGGAGGGCGTCGAGGTCGGTCGCGGTGTGCTCGTCGAGCCAGGCGCGGGCGCGGTCGAGGAGGACGGGCGGGACGGGCCGGGGGCTGTTGCGGATCGCGTCGGTCAGCAGCACGCGGACCAGCCCCGGCTGGGTGGTCCGGTCGATCCAGGGCCCGGCGAGGTCGTCCCAGGTGTCGATGACGGCCTGCTGCCAGGGCGTGGCGGAGCTCATCGCGACGAGGGTGCGCATGCCCTGTTCGGGGGTGGACAGCAGCAGCGCGAGGACGTCGGCGGCCTGTCGGGTGAGCCACTTGGACAGGGTGGCGGCGAGCTTCTTGCGTACGGGTTCGCTCTGGTCGTGTGCCCAGCGGCTGAGGTGTCCGACGGCCCGGCGGAAGGTGGTGAGGTCGCCGAGCAGGGCGTCCAGGAAGGCGCGCAGGACGGGGGTGTCGACGGTGACGGCCTGCGGCAGAAAGCTCTGTTCGAGCAGCTGGTCGGTGACGATGTCGTGGATGGTGTCGACGGTGTCGGGTCCGTCGGTGGTGGTGACCAGCCAGCCGAGCGCCTCCAGGTTGTCGACGATGCTCTCGCCGGTGTGGTGGGTACCGGGCTGGTGCTCCAAGAAGCGGTCGACGGCGTCCTCGACTGCGGTGCGCCGCTGCACGCAGGCGAGGGTGGCGAGCGCGCTGGCCCGGACCAGGACGGGGTCGGGCTCCCCGCGTTTGGCGCCGTCGGCGGAGGCGATGTCCCGGCGGGTACGCCGGTTGAGCCAGTCGACCAGGTCGGCCGGTGGCGGTACGGCGGGCCGGTCGCCGTCCTGCTGGTCGGGACTCTGGTCGAGGGTGCTCTCGAAGGCGATGGCCAGCAGCAGCGCGAGGATGGGCCGGGTGCCGCAGATCCGGGCCATGTCCTCGGCGCCCCACGCGTGGAAGGCGTTCGGGGCGACCTCCTCGAAGATGCGGGCGGCGACGGTCCGCAGATGGGCCTCGGCCTGTTCGAGCTCGACCTCCTCGAACAGCGTGCGCGAGCCGCGTTCGCGCACCTCGGCCAGGGCGCCGGGGCGGACAGAGGCGAGGCAGGCGATCCGGGCGCCCTCGGCCCGCTCGGCGTGCAGCAGGTCGGCGAGGTCGCGCAGATCGAGGCTGTACTGGTCGAGATAGTCCAGCACCAGCAGCACCCGCTGGTCCTGACGGTCCTTCAACTCCTCCTGGATCTCCTCGAACAGCACCCGCGCGGAGAGCGCGCCCGCCTCGTGGATGTGCAGCACCTGCCAGCCGCTGCGCTCGGCGAGGGCGGCGATCTCCAGGCAGGTACGGGTCTTCCCGGCACCGGCGAGACCGGTGAGGAGCAGCCCGCAGCCGGGGGCGCCGAAGCGGCCGCGGCCGGGGTCGTCGAGCCGGGCGAGGAGGTTCTCGGGGCGGGCCGGGTGGGCGGGGTCCTCGGGGGCGACGTAGGGCAGGGCGTCGTTGGTGAGGTAGGTGCCGCGGTTGCCGAGGCGGCGCAGGACCTCGTCGGTGGTCAGCAGCCAGGAGGGGCGGGTACGGGGGCGGTAGCCGGCGTAGTGCAGGGGCTCGGCGTCCCAGGTGCGGGCGTCGATCGAGGGGATCTGGAGTACGTCGGCGTCGGCGGCCATCCGGCCGCGGACCTGCTCGATCAGCGGCCGTGGGTCGGGCGGCCAGGGCCCCTGCGCCGCGGCGAGTTCGGCTAGCAGGGCGCGGGTGAAGGCGCCGCCGCGTTCGTCGCCGTAGGAGAGATCGCCGTCCTGGGTGGCGTGCAGGAGGAGGAGGCGGCTGGTGGTCCGGGTCGGCGGGCCGGTGCCGATGTGGCTCCAGCCGAAGGCGTCCAGTGTCTCCACGTGGTTGCGGCAGGCGTCGATGCTGACGACCTTGTGCCGGATGCGCTGGTAACGCGGGTTGTACAGCAGGGCGTTCTGGAGGTTGGCGGTGTCGAGCGCGGCCTCCTCGTACGGTCTGGCGTCGGCGTGGACGAGGAGGTGGCGGGCGGTGCCGGAGGTGATGGCGCCGTGGCCGCTCCAGGCGAGCCAGAGCAGATCGGCGTCCCACTCGGGCAGTTCGTCCCGGATGATCCGGCGGACGGTGTCGTGGTCGGCGCCGAGCAGCGGGATGCCGAGGGCGCTGGCGGTGGCGGCGGTTCGGTCGCGGGCGCTGTCGAGCGGGGAGACACAGAGCCGGATGTTCTCGGCGGGGACGCCGTTCTCGCGCAGCCAGCGGGCGTGGCCGAGGGCGTCCTGGGCGGAGCCCGCGAGGTCGTGGAAGGGGTCGCCGCCGTAGCTCTCGGCGCCGACGAGGATCGCCCGGGTCCGCTCGGGGGTGATCCCCGACAGCTCCGCGCTCATGCGCCCGCCCGCAGGATGCCGGCCAGCCGCCGCTGGAAGTCCGGGCGGGCGAAGTAGGCGCTGTGGGCGGCCGGGAAGGGCTCCTTGGTGTTGATCTCGACGTCCTCGACCCGGCGCGGGAAGACGGGGGCCGCGGGGAAGCCGAGCAGGTCGCGCCGGTCGTAGAAGTTGGTCCAGGCGGGGAAGTGCTCGGGCAGCGGTTTGCCGGGGTCGAGGCAGGGCAGGGCGCCGATCTCGTGCAGATGGGCGGCCTGGGAGCCGACGGTGACGAGGTGGTCGACGCCGCTGAACTCCCCCTCGATCAAGACGTCGACGGCGGCGATCCCGCCGAGGCTGTGCCCGAGCAGGACGACGGGGCCGTCGACCCGCGCGAGCCGGTCCTTGATGAAGCCGCGCAACTGGTGGCCGCGGGCCAGGTACTTGAGGACGTCGCCCAGCCTGGGGTGGACGCCGGTCATGATCTCGGCGCGGTTCTTCTGGACGCGGCCGAGCACCCCGAACCGCTGGGCGGTCCACCAGGAGGCGCGCAGCAGGGCGCGGTCGACGGCCCCGCGCGGCACGCCGCCGAGGGCGGTGGTCAGGGCACGGACGGCGTCGTCGCGCTGCTCGGCGCTCCACAGCACGGGGTTGCCGCGCCGCTGGGCGCCGCCGAGGAGATGGGCGACGACGGCGGTGGCGAGGGCGGCGGGGAGTTCTCCCGGACCTAACCCGCGGGTGACGGCCTCCTGTCCCTCGGCGCTGTCGAGAACGGCGGTGACGGAGGCGGCGAACTCCTCGCGCACGCGCGGGTCGGCGAGCAGGGCGGCGAGGGACTCGGGCGGTTCGACGGCGAGGGCACGCGCGCGCCGGGCGACCTGGGGGCCGGTGCGGTCGGCGACCCGGCCGCGGAAGGCGCCCTCCTCGGGGCGGCGCAGCGCGGAGAGCGGGTCCTCGTAGAGCAGTCCCCAGGCGAGGGCGCCGCGGTCGTCTTCGGGGAGGTCCTTCAGGGGCACGGATTCCGTGTCGGCCTGGGCGGGTTCGGCGCCGGGCAGCGCGCCGGCGCCCACACCTTCCGGCACGCCGAAGCCGTCGCCCCAGTAGCACTCCTCGACCCGCGCGCCGGGGGCGTGCACGGCCATGGTGTCGCGCAGGAGCGTCAGCATCCCGACGTAGGCGGACCGGCGCACACCCGTGCCGTGGACGAACAGCAGAGTGCTCATCGGTCTCCCCCGTCTCACGGCACCGCGGTGCCGGTCACCATCCGTTCATTTTAAGAAAGTCGGCAGGGGCCGCTGGAGTTCCCGCCAAGACCGACATTGACTTTCGGCAACGCAATGGCCAAGGATCGCGGCCATGCCAACAGCCGTGATGTCCAGCCGGGGCGCCGTGTCCGCACTGCGGTTCGGGCGCGTGGCGGCGATGGGTACGGTCGCGGCGCTGATCCTGATCGCGGGCGTCTGGGCGTCCTGGGGCACCGCCCAGCACGTGATGCTCACCAAGGGGCGCGAGAGCGGCACCGTCACGGTGACGCGTTGCGCCGGGGACGTCTGCACCGGCTCCTACACCCCTGTCTCGCAGGGCTCGCAGCCCCGGGACCGGGTCTCCATCGAGCACACGGCCGCGGTGCGCAAGGGGCAGACGTACACGGTCGTCATCAAGCCGGGCTCCGACGACGTCGTCCGCTCCGGGCCGGCCGGCGTGCTCTACGCGTGGGTGCCGCTCGGCGGGGCGCTGTTACTCACCTCGGTCGTGGTGGCGGGCGGCCTGGGGCGCACGCGGGCCGCCTGGGCGCTGGCGGGCACGGGGGTCGCCCTGCTCACGGGCGCGTTCCTGACGATGTGACGGATACAGCCGTGACCTTGTGAAGAAACTCAGTGTTGTCTGTTCGTGATTGACCTGGAGTTCGCGGTTGCTGGATGCTGAGCCGCCCCCTCCACATCTTCCCGTTCATGTCACGAAGATGGACTGCCCCATGCGTACCCTCACTCGCGCCGGCGCCCTGTCCGCCGTCGCCGCGGCGGCCCTGCTCCTCGCCCCCGCCGCCCATGCCACCCCGCCCGGCGACAACGGCACCGTGAAGATCCACGATGCCACCACCGGCGAGGAGCTCCGCAAGAACGAGCCCCACGTCTGCTCCTTCTACCTCGACGCCTTCGGCTTCGACGGTGCACAGGAGGTCGACTGGCACATCGAGTCCTGGGCCCCGACGGCGGACGTCAAGGGCGAGACGGTGAAGTCCGGCGAGCTGACCCTGGACGCCGAGGGCCACGGCCGTACCGACGACATGACCCTGCCGGACGGCCACTACAAGCTCTTCTGGAACTTCGACGGCGAGCACGGCTCGGCCAAGCACAAGGTGTTCTGGACGGACTGCGAGGACTCGGACGACACCGGGGAGTCCGCCGGCCCCGCTCCGAGCACCGAGCCCTCGGCCACCCCCGGCACCTCCGAGGAGTCGCCGGCCGGCTCCGCCTCCCCCTCCGCGGCCCCCTCGGCCCAGGGCGACACCCCTGAGGGCGACCTCGCCGAGACCGGCAACGGCGCCCCGGTGGGCCTGCTCAGCGCGGTCGCCGCGGCGCTGGTCGGCGCGGGCGGCTACCTGATGTACCGCCGCCGCAAGGCCTGACCCACAACGCAAAGGCGCCCCCCGAGAGCTTCGGGGGGCGCCTTCCCGTTTCAGGCCGGAATCAGCCGGTGTTGCGCAGCCCCGCCGCCACACCGTTCACGGTCAGCAGCAGTGCCCGCGACAGCAGCGGGTCCGCCTGCTCGCCCGCGGCCGCCGCGTCGCGCTGACGCTTGAGCAGGGCGACCTGGAGGTAGGAGATCGGGTCCAGGTAGGCGTCCCGGATGCTGAAGGTCTGCCGCAGCGCCGGGGTCGCGTCGAGCAGCTCCGTCTCGCCGGTCACCTTCAGCACCTCGCGCACGGTCAGTTCGTGCTCGGCCTTGATGGTGTCGAACACGTGCTTGAGCTCGTCGGGGACGAGGGTGTCGACGTAGTGCTGGGCGATGCGCAGGTCGGTCTTCGCGAGCGTCATCTCCACGTTGGAGACGAAGTTGCGGAAGAAGTGCCACTGCTCGTGCATCTCGTCGAGCACGGTGTCCAGGCCCGCCTCGCGCAGCGCCTTCAGGCCGGAGCCGACGCCGAACCAGCCGGGCACGATCTGCCGCGACTGGGTCCAGCCGAACACCCACGGGATGGCGCGCAGTCCGTCGAGGGAGACGCCCGAGCCGGGGCGGCGGGAGGGCCGTGAGCCGAGGTGCAGGTCGGCGAGCTGGTCCACCGGCGTCGACGCGAGGAAGTACGTCGGCAGGTCCGGGTCCTCGACGAGCCTGCGGTACGCGGCGTGCGCGGCGTCCGACACGACGTCCATCGCGGCGTCCCAGCGGGCCAGCGCCTCGTCGGACTGGCGGGGGGCGGTGTGCAGGGCGGACGCCTGGAGTGTGGCCGCGACGGTCAGCTCCAGGTTCTCCCGGGCCAGCGACGGCACCAGGTACTTGTCGGAGATGACCTCGCCCTGCTCGGTCACCTTGATCTCGCCCTCCAGGGTGCCCCAGGGCTGGGCGAGGATCGCGTCGTGCGAGGGGCCGCCACCGCGGCCGACGGTGCCGCCGCGGCCGTGGAAGAGCCGCAGCCGTACGCCGTAGCGGTGGGCCACGTCGCGCAGCCGGCGCTGGGCGCGGTGGATCTCCCACTGCGAGGTGGTGATGCCGCCGAACTTGGAGGAGTCGGAGTAGCCGAGCATGACCTCCTGGACATCGCCGCGCAGGGCGACGAGCCGCCGGTAGGAGGGGTCCGAGAGCATGTCCTCCAGGATCGTGTCGGCGGCCTTGAGCTCGTCCGTCGTCTCCAGCAGCGGCACGATGCCGATCTTCGCCCAGCCCGCGTGCAGATCGACCAGACCGGCCTCGCGGGCCAGCACCGCGGCCGCGAAGACGTCGTCGGCGCCCTGGCACATCGAGATGATGTACGACTCGATCACCTCGGGCCCGAACACCTCCAGCGCCCGCTTGACCGTCTGGAAGACACCGAGCGTCTTCTCCCCGGCCGCGTCCACCGGCGCCGGGGTGGGCGCGAGGGGACGGCGGGACCTGAGCTCCTTGGCGAGCAGCTTGGCCCGGTAGTCGCGCGGCATGTCCGTGTACCGCCAGGACTCCTCGCCGAGCCGGTCGAAGAGCTGCCCGAGGGCGTGGTGGTGGGCGTCGGCGTGCTCGCGGACGTCCATCGTGGCGAGCTGGAGGCCGAAGGCGGCCAGCGTGCGGATGGTGCGGTTCATCCGGCCGTCGGCGAACAGCCCGCCCCGGTGCTCGCGCAGCGAGGTCTGGATCAGCGTCAGGTCGTGCAGCAGCTCCGAGGTGCCGAGGTAGTCCCGGCCGTCCTCGTGCGGGATGCCCTTGGCCAGCCGCGTCTTGGTGTTCTCCAGCTTCTGCCGGATGCAGGTGGCCTTGAGCCGGTACGGCTCCTCGGCGTTCAGCCGCTTGTAGCGGGGGCTGATCTCCGGCAGGCGCTCCAGGTCCGCCGCGAGGGAGTCCAGCAGCTCCTGGGTGGCGCCGGTGTAGCGGATGGAGTTCGACAGGAAGCCGCGCAGCTCGTCGATCATCTCCAGGGCGTCGTTGATGCCGTGCTCGTGCTGGAGGATCAGCACGTCCCAGGTGACCTGCGGGGTGACGTTGGGGTTGCCGTCGCGGTCGCCGCCGATCCAGGTGCCGAAGGTGAGCGGACGGGTGTCGTCCGGGAGCTTCACGCCGACCCGCTCCAGCTCGGCCGTGAGGTCCTCCAGGACGTCCCCGACGGCGCCCGCGTGCAGCTCGTCCAGGTAGTAGATGGCGTTGCGGGCCTCGTCGGCGGGCTCGGGACGGACCACGCGCAGCTCGTCGGTCTGCCAGACGAGGTCGATGTTCTCCGCCAGACGGGTGTCGTAGCGCCGGCGGTCCGCCTCGATGACCGGGGTCTCCAGAAGCGTCGCGATGCGCCGGAGCTTGTTCAGCACCGACCGGCGCGCGGCCTCGGTGGGGTGGGCGGTGAAGACCGGGCGGACGTTGAGGTGCCGCACCGTGGCGCGCAGGTGCTCGGGGTCGGCGTCCTTCAGCCGGTCGGCCGTACGGGCGAGCAGTCCGCCCTCGGCGGCCCGCTTGGCGCGCAGCTCGCGGCCGCGGTGCACCTGCTCGGTGACGTTGGCGAGGTGGAAGTAGGTGGAGAAGGCGCGGACCAGCTTCGCCGCGGTGTCGAGCTCGGTGCCGCGCAGCAGCTCGGCGGCGGCCTCGCCGTCCTCGCGGGTCAGTCGACGCACCCTCTCGACCAGGTCGAGAAGGTCTGGACCCTCCTGCCGGACGAGGGTCTCGCCGAGGAGATCACCCAGGCGCCTGATGTCGGCGCGCAGCTCACTGCTGGTCGACGTGGTGCTCGTAGTCAGGTCGTCGGCACTGCTCACAGGTGCGGCTCCTTGCAGTGTTGAAGCTCGTCTGGAGGGAACCCGGGGGCACGTCCCGCGCGGCGGCTGCCGCATACGGGACGGACATCCGGGAAGAAATCAGAGCGGACCGCGCTGTCCGACCGACACAAGGATAGGTGCCGGTGCGGACGCGCAGACTCACGGGCTCTTGCCGCCCGGCGACGCGCTGCCATACTTACGACGCCGTAGGTTACGGAACCGTAGGGACCGATGTAACGGAATCAGGGAACGGTTCCCGCAGCCACCCGGCATCTGCCTTCACCACCCTCGACCCCACAGGGGACGCCCATGACCACGAGCTCCGATGTGATCGAAGACGCCCCGCAGGCGAACGACGACACCACGACCACCTCCGCCACGCTCGGCGGCGAGCAGAAGCGCTCGATCGAACAGATCGCGCTGCTGCTCTTCATTGCCGTCCCGTTCGTGGCGCTGCTGGCGGCGGTGCCGCTGGCCTGGGGCTGGGGAGTGAGCTGGCTCGACCTCGGCCTGCTGGTCTTCTTCTACTACCTGGGCTGCCACGGCATCACGATCGGTTTCCACCGTCACTTCACCCACGGTTCCTTCAAGGCGAAGCGCCCTCTGAAGATCGCGCTGGCGATCGCCGGGTCGATGGCGGTCGAGGGCCCCCTGGTCCGCTGGGTCGCCGACCACCGCAAGCACCACAAGTTCTCCGACGCCGAGGGCGACCCGCACTCGCCGTGGAAGTACGGCGAGACCCTGCCCGCGCTGATGAAGGGCCTGTGGTGGGCCCATATCGGCTGGATGTTCGACGAGGAGCAGACCTCGCAGGAGAAGTACGCCCCGGATCTGGTCAAGGACCCGGTGCTCCGGGCGATCTCCCGGCAGTTCATCTACTGGACGATGCTGTCGCTGGCGCTGCCCGCGCTGATCGGCGGCCTGGTGACCTGGTCCTGGTGGGGCGCGTTCACCGGCTTCTTCTGGGGCTCCCTCGTCCGGGTGGCCCTGCTGCACCACGTGACCTGGTCGATCAACTCCATCTGCCACGCGGTCGGCAAGCGTCCCTTCAAGTCGCGGGACCGGTCGGGCAACGTGTGGTGGCTGGCGGTGCTGTCCTGCGGCGAGTCCTGGCACAACCTGCACCACGCCGACCCGACCTCGGCGCGGCACGGTGTGATGCGCGGGCAGATCGATTCGAGCGCCCGTCTGATCCGCTGGTTCGAGCTGGCGGGCTGGGCGTACGACGTGCGCTGGCCGTCACGCTCGCGTATCGATTCCCGCCGTAACACCGAGGAAGACCGCTCCCGGCGCGGGGCCAAGGCCGCGAACGCGGCATGATTGACGCCGTGGCGACCGACTCCAGCAGTACCCCGAGCAACGAGAAGCCGCGGCGTGCGCGTCGCACCCGGATGACCGGTGCGGAGCGCCGCCAGCAGCTGCTGGAGATCGGTCGCACCCTCTTCGCCGCGAAGGGCTTCGAGGGCACGTCGGTGGAGGAGATCGCGGCGAAGGCCGGGGTGTCCAAGCCGGTGGTCTACGAGCACTTCGGCGGCAAGGAGGGCCTGTACGCGGTGGTGGTGGACCGCGAGATGCGCCGGCTGCTGGACATGGTGACGAGTTCCCTGACCGCGGGCCACCCCCGCGAGCTGTGCGAACAGGCCGCCTTCGCGCTCCTGGACTACATCGAGGAGAACACGGACGGCTTCCGCATCCTGGTCCGTGACTCCCCCATCCCGCAGTCCACGGGGTCGTTCGCCTCGCTGATCTCGGACATCGCCACCCAGGTGGAGGACATCCTGGGCCGCGAGTTCAAGCTCCGCGGCTTCGACCCGAAGCTGGCCCCCCTCTACGCCCAGGCCCTGGTCGGCATGGTCGCGCTGACCGGCCAGTGGTGGCTGGACGTCCGCCGCCCGAAGAAGGCCGAGGTGGCGGCCCATCTGGTGAACCTGGCCTGGCACGGCCTGGACGGGCTTGAGGCCAAGCCGCATCTCATAGGGCGCCGGAAGAGTTAGGGCCCGTCTGACAATTCCCGTCGTCCGCCCGGAGGGCGGGCCGCGCGGTGTCTGGTGCGTGTGATCGCAAGGCGCCGGAGCGCCCGCGTGGCGGAGTCACGTGGGCGGTTCGGCAACGCGGCGAGCGCGCGTGCCAGGCGCCGCGCGGCAGGCGGGAATTGTCAGACGGGCCCTGGGTTCCAGGAACTCCAGCCGGTTGCCGACGGGGTCCGTGGAGTAGAAGCGCCGGTGGCCGGGCAGGTTCGCGTCCCAGGTCACGGTCGCTCCGCGGGCCTCCAGCCGGGCGGCGTACGCCGCTATGCCGGTGACCCGGAGGCCGGGGTGGGCCTTGCGGGCCGGGCGGAAGTCGGTCTCGATGCCCAGGTGCAGCTGTACGGCCCCCGCCTGGAACCAGCAGCCTCCGCGCGCCGCGAGCACGGGCGGCTTGGGGAGCTCGGTCATGCCGAGCACCTCGACGTAGTACGCCCGCAGCCGGTCCTCGGAGCCGGGCGGCGCGGCGAGCTGGACGTGATCGAGCGCGCTGATCATCACGCCTCCTTCCGGGCCACGGCGAAGACGCGGCGGAACGGGAACGGGGTGCCGTGCGGTCCCGGCGGGTACGCCTCGCGCAGCGCCTTGCGGTACTCCTCCACGAACCTCTCCCTGGTCTCCGGGTCGTCCGCGAGGGCCGTGAGCACCGGCAGCAGGCCCGTGCCCTTCACCCAGTCCAGGACCGGATCCTCGCCGGTCAGGAGATGGACGTACGTGGTCTCCCAGACGTCCGCCGCGCAGCCGAGGCCGGTCAGGCGGTCCAGATAGGCCTGCGGGGTGAGGATCGCCCCGTCGTGGCGCAGGGCGTCGGTCAGGCCGTACGCGTGGGCCTGCTCGCGCATCAGACGGTGGCTCGGGGAGTCGAAGTTGCCGGGGACCTGGAAGGCGAGGGTGCCGCCGGGGGCGAGCCCCTCGATCCAGCTCGCGAAGCAGTCGGCGTGGCCCGGGACCCAGTGGAGCGTGGCATTGCTGACGATCAGGTCGTACGGCTCACCGGGTGCCCAGGTGCGTACGTCGGCGTGCGCGAAGTCGAGGTGCGGGCCGGCGTGCGCCTGGGCGCGGGAGAGCATCTCGGGGGAGTTGTCGTAGCCGGTGACGTGTGCCGTCGGCCAGCGGCTCGCGAGGAGCGCCGTCGCGTTTCCGGGGCCGCAGCCCAGGTCGGCGATGCGGGGCCGGTCGCCGGGGAGGTCGGGGATCCGGGCCAGGAGGTCCATGAAGGGCCGGGCGCGGTGGTCGGCGTGACGCAGGTACTGGGCGGGATCCCAGGTGGGTGTCGTCATGACTGCCACCTTCCCCCAGATTTAGCTTCATATCAAGATGCTCGACATCAAGAGACTTCACGTCGACACAACCACTACACTGATCGTCATGGAGGACGAGGTCGATCGGCTGGTTGCGGCGTGGCGTCGGGAGCGCCCGGACCTCGACGTGGAACCGCTGGAAGTACTCAGCCGCGTCAGCAGGCTGGCCCGGCACCTGGACCGCGCGCGTCGGCTGGCCTTCGCCGAGCACAGCCTGGAGCCCTGGGAGTTCGATGTGCTCACCGCGCTGCGGCGCGCGGGATCGCCGTATCAGCTCTCTCCGGGGCAGTTGCTGACGCAGACCCTGGTCACCTCCGGCACGATGACCAACCGCATCGACCGGCTGACCAAGAAGGGGCTGGTGGAGCGGCTGCCGGATCCCAGTGACCGGCGGGGTGTGCTGGTCCGGCTCACCGAGGAGGGGCAGGACCGGGCGGATCAGGCGCTGGCCGGGTTGCTGGACCAGGAGCGCGCGATCCTTGCGGAGCTCTCGCGAGGGCAGCGGGGGGAACTGGCGGGGTTGTTGCGGCAGTTGACGGCGCCGTTCGACAACATCCCCGGCTAGCGCCCGCGGCGGAGCCGTAGATCGATACAGCCCCGCGTCCCTCAGGCCAGTTGACCGCCCCGTTCCACTACATCCCCCGCCAGATCCACCGGACCCACCCCCGCCCTCCGCGCCAGCGCCACCGCCGCCAGCGTGCTGTGGACGCCCAACTTGCCCAGGACGTTCTGCATGTGGGTGCGGACCGTGTGCGGGGAGAGGTACAGGCGCTCGGCCACCGCCTTGCGGCCCAGGCCCGCCACCATGCAGCGCAGGACCTCGCGTTCGCGCGGGGTCAGCGACTCCACCAGCCGTTCGCTCTCGGTGCGGTGCTTGCGCGCGGCGGTCAACTCGCGCAGTACGCCGGTGAGGAGGGCGGGCGGGAGGTGCGTCTCCTCGCGCAGCACCCCGCGGATGACGGTGAGCAGCCGGGACAGTGAGCAGTCCTTGGCGACCCAGCCCGACGCCCCGGCCTGGAGCGCCAGCGCCGCCCGCCGCGGGTCGTCCTTCTCGGCGAGCACCACGATCCGCACCCCGGGCTGCGCCGAACGCACCCCGGCGACCAGGGAGATGCCGTCGACCAGGCCGTCCTCCCCCACCTCCTGCACCGGCGGCGCGGGCCGTATGCCCGGCACCCCGCCGCCCAGGTCGGCGTCGACGAGCAGGACGTCGTAGCGGCGCCCCTCGGCGGCCGCGCGCTCCAGGCTCCGCAGGGCGGCCGGACCGCTGCCCGCGGCGGAGACGTCGACGTCGGGCTCGGCGGCCAGCGCGGCAGCGAGCGACTCGGCGAAGATACGGTGGTCGTCGACGACCAGGACTCGGATACGAACCACTGAAACCCCCACTGGTCCGGAGAACGACAACCGGCGCGGGCACGACGCCCACGGACGGTCACGGCCGCACGGCCGCCGCCGTGCAGACACTGGTACCCCCACCGCGGACGTCGTACCCGACTGTCTCGCCCCCTGATCAGCACCGGCCCCCACCGGCGCTGCTCATCAGAGTACGGGCGGGGGCCCGGAGCGGAAGGCAATTTGCAGAACTGGCCTGCCGACGCGTTTATGGTGTGCCGCATGTTCCGAATGGAGACAGAAGTCGACAAAGAACGGCGCGATCTTCTTCGTGCCCGGCTGCGGGAGACCAACACCGCGGCCTCCCCGGTCCTCAGCGCGATGCGCGGAACCCCAGGTGAACGTGAACTTCCGCTCCACATCTGGATGATGGACGCCGCGGGCGGTCTCGCCGGCGGGCTGGTCGGTCACACCTGGGCGGGCTGGCTCCATGTGCAGTACCTCTGGGTCGACGAACGCCACCGCGGGGCGGGGCTCGGCTCGCGACTGCTCGCCGAGGCGGAGCGGTCGGCCCGCGAGGAACGGGGCTGTGCCGCCGCACGCCTGGAGACCTGGGACTTCCAGGCGCCGGAGTTCTACAAGCGGCAGGGGTACGACGTGGTGTGCGTGATCCCCGACTATCCGCCGGGGATCACGGAGTTCACGCTGACCAAGCGGCTCAGCTGAGGCGGCGGGCGCCCGCGGCGGGCACCGCCTCGAAGACGCGCGGGGTGGTGAAGTCCGCCGCGGCGAACGCCTCCACGACGGCCTTGGTGATGGTGTCCACGTCGGACTCCTCGGCCAGCACGATCGCCGAGCCGCCGAAGCCGCCGCCGGTCATCCGGGCGCCGAGCGCACCGGCCGCGAGGGCGGTGTCGACGACCAGGTCCAGCTCGGGACAGGAGATCCGGAAGTCGTCGCGCAGCGAGGCGTGGCCCGCGACCAGCACCGGCCCGATCGCCCGCGTCTCGCCCGCCTGAAGCAGGGCGACGACCCGCTCCACCCGCTCGTCCTCGGTGACGACGTGCCGGACCAGGCGGACCGCCTCCTCGTCGTCGCCGAGCCGCTGAAGCGCCGCGTCGAGTCCGTCGTACGGCACATCCCTGAGGGCGTCCACGCCCAGCAGCGCGGCTCCCCGCTCGCAGCCCGCGCGGCGCTTGCCGTACTCGCCCTCGCTGTGGGAGTGCTTGACCCGGGTGTCGACGACCAGCAGGCGCATGCCCTCGGCGGCGAGGTCGAAGGGGATCTGCTTCTGGGAGAGGTCCCGGGTGTCGAGGAAGAGCGCGTGGCCCTGCTCGCAGCAGGCGGAGGCGGTCTGGTCCATGATCCCGGTGGGGGCACCGACGTAGACGTTCTCGGCGCGCTGGCACAGGCGGGCCAACTGCCAGCGCTGGAGGCCGAGTTCGTAGAGGTCGTTCAGGGCCAGCGCGATGACGACCTCAAGGGCCGCCGAGGAGGACAGGCCCGCGCCCGCCGGGACCGTCGAGGCGAGGTGGACGTCCGCGCCGGTGACCGGGTGCCCGGCCTCGCGCAGGGCCCAGACGACACCGGCCGGGTACGCCGTCCACCTCCGGTCGGTCCCCGGCACGAGGTCGTCCAGACGCAGTTCCACCACGCCGCCCTCGACGTCCGCCGAGTGCAGGCGCAGGACGCCGTCCGTGCGCTTGGAGACGGCCGCGACCGCCGTGTGCGGCAGCGCGAAGGGCATCACGAAGCCGTCGTTGTAGTCGGTGTGCTCACCGATGAGGTTGACGCGGCCGGGCGCCGACCAGACTCCCTCCGGCGCCGTTCCGTAGAGCTCGACGAAACCGTCCCGCACCTGCTGCCCCACTACTGCTCCTTTGTGATCTTCTGCGCGAACTCCCAGGCGTCCGCGACGATTCCCGTGAGGTCGGCGCGCGACGGGTTCCAGCCCAGCTTCTCGCGGGCCGTGGCGGCGGACGCCACCAGGACCGCCGGATCGCCGCCCCGGCGGGGGGCCACGACCTCGGGGACCGGGTGCCCGGTCACCGCGCGGACCGTCTCGATGACCTCGCGCACGGAGAAGCCCGTGCCGTTGCCGAGGTTGCAGATCAGATGCTCGCCGGGCTGTGCGGCCTTCACGGCGAGCAGGTGGGCCTCGGCCAGGTCGGCGACGTGGATGTAGTCGCGCACGCAGGTGCCGTCCGGCGTCGGGTAGTCGTCGCCGAAGACCGAGATGGCGTCCCGGCGGCCCTGCGCGACCTGGAGGACCAGCGGGATGAGGTGCGACTCGGGGTCGTGGCGCTCGCCGAACTCGCCGTAGGCACCGGCGACGTTGAAGTAACGCAGCGACACCGCCGCCAGGCCGTGGGCGGCCGCCTCGCCGGTGATCATGTGGTCCACGGCCAGCTTGGTGGCGCCGTAGGGGTTGGTGGGCCGGGTCTGCGCGGTCTCGACGATCGGGATCTGCTCGGGCTCGCCGTAGGTGGCGGCCGTGGAGGAGAAGACCAGCCTGCGGACCCCGGCCTCGCGCATGGCGCCGATGAGGGCCATGGTGCCGCCGACGTTGTTCTCCCAGTACTTCTCGGGCTTCACCACCGACTCGCCGACCTGGGAGGAGGCGGCGAAGTGCAGCACGGCGTCGTAGGAGGCGTCCAGCCACTTGGCCGCGTCGCGGATGTCGCCCTCGACGAAGACGGCGCCCGCGGGGACGCCCGCGCGGAAGCCGGTGGAGAGGTTGTCGAGCACGGTGACCTCGTGCCCCGCCTCCAGCAGATGCTGGGCGACCACACTGCCGACGTATCCCGCCCCGCCCGTCACCAGGTACTTCATGAACTCGCTACCTCTCGCAGTCGCTCGGCCGCGCGCTCCGGCGGCACGTCGTTGATGAACACGCTCATGCCGGACTCGGAACCCGCGAGAAACTTCAGCTTGCCGGAGGTGCGGCGGATGGTGAAAAGCTCGAGGTGGAGCGCGAAGTCGTCGCGGACCACACCGTCGAACTCCTCCAGCGCCCCGAACGGCGCCTGGTGCCAGGCGGCGATGTAAGGCGTCGGAGACTCCTGCGTGCCGAAGATCCGGTCGAAGCGCTTCAAGAGTTCCAGATAAACCTGGGGAAACTCTGAGCGCGCGTCTTCGTCGAGCCCCAGCAGATCCGGCACCCGGCGGCGCGGGTACAGGTGGACCTCGTAGGGCCAGTGCGCGGCGTAGGGCACGAAGGCGACCCAGTGTTCACTCGTGAGGACGACCCGCTCGTCGGCGAGTTCACGCTCCAGGACGGCGTCGAAGAGGTTCTCCCCGCCGGTCGCCTCCTTGTGCTGGGCGAGCTGTCGCAGCATCAGCGCGGTACGCGGGGTGGTGAAGGGGTACGCGTAGATCTGCCCGTGCGGATGTCCGAGGGTGACGCCGATCTCGGCGCCGCGGTTCTCGAAGCAGAACACCTGCTCCACGGCGGGCAGATGGGACAGCTCCGAGGTGCGGTCCGTCCACGCGTCCAGCACCAGCCGCGCCTGCTCCTCGGTGAGATCGGCGAAGGACGCGTTGTGGTCGGAGGTGAAGCAGACGACCTCGCAGCGGCCGGAGTCACCGGCCAGCGAGGGGAAGCGGTTCTCGAAGACCACGACGTCGTACGAGGAGTCCGGGATCTCGCTCAGCCGGTCGCCCTCGGAGGGGCACAGGGGGCACTCGTCGGCCGGGGGGTGGTAGGTGCGGCCCTGTCGGTGCGAGGCGATCGCGACGGAGTCGCCGAGCAGCGGATCCCGCCGGACCTCGGAGGTGGTGACGGTGCGCTCCAGCGGACGCCGGTCCACCGCGTCGCGTACGCGGTCGTCGCGCAGGTCGTAGTAGATCAGCTCGCGACCGTCGGCCAGCCGGGTCGAGGTCTTCTTCACCACCGGACTCCTTCACTCAAACAGAACCAAACACAAGTAACCATAACTCGACAGTCAGGTCAACGCCGGAATCAAACAGAGTTGAACGTCCGAAGGGTTCAATGACGGGATGCAAAGCAGCACAAACGCCGCATACCTCGCCGCTGAGCTACGGCTCCCCACGAACTGGCTCGACTACCTGATCCTCGGCATCTACTTCGTCGTCGTCCTGGGCATCGGCTTCGCCGCCCGCCGCTCGGTGAAGACGAGCCTCGACTTCTTCCTCTCCGGACGCTCGCTGCCGGCCTGGATCACCGGCCTCGCGTTCATCTCCGCCAACCTGGCCGCCACCGAGATCCTGGGCATGGCCGCCAACAGCGCGCAGTACGGCGTCTACACCGTGCACTGGTACTGGATCGGTGCCATCCCGGCGATGGTCTTCCTGGGCCTGGTGATGATGCCCTTCTACTACGGGTCGAAGGTGCGCTCGGTCCCCGAGATGCTGCTGCTGCGCTTCGACAAATGGGCGCATCTGCTGAGCTCCGCGCTGTTCGCCTTCGCGGCGATCCTGATCTCCGGGGTCAACCTGTACGCGCTCGCGATCGTGGTCGAGGCGTTGCTGGGCTGGCCGCAGTGGGTGGCGATCGTGGTGGCCGGCGCCTTCGTGCTGGCGTACATCACGCTCGGCGGTCTGTCCTCGGCGATCTACAACGAGGTCCTCCAGTTCTTCGTGATCCTGGCGGCCCTGATCCCGCTGGTGGTGCTGGGCATGAAGAAGGTGGGAGGCTGGGACGGTCTGACCGATGCGCTGACGAAGACCCACGGCTCCGACTTCACCACCGCCTGGGGCGGCACGGGCATCGGCAGCGACAACCCGCTGGGGGCGAACTGGCTGACGATCGTCCTGGGCCTGGGCTTCGTGCTGTCCTTCGGCTACTGGACGACGAACTTCGCGGAGGTGCAACGCGCCCTGTCGGCGAAGAACTTGTCAGCAGCCCAGCGCACCCCGCTGATCGCCGCGTACCCGAAGATCTTCATCGTCTTCCTGGTGATGCTCCCGGGCCTGACGGCGGCGGCGCTGGTCCCCGGCTTCGGCACGGAGGAGTCGGGCTACCAGTACAACGACGCCATCCCGTACCTGATGGAGCAGTTGCTGCCCAACGGCGTCCTGGGCATCGCGGTGACCGGCCTGCTGGCCGCGTTCATGGCGGGCATGGCGGCGAACGTGTCGTCCTTCAACACGGTGTTCACGAACGACATCTGGGCGCGGTACGTGGTGAAGGACCGAGAGGACACGTATTACGTCCGGTTCGGCCGCCTGATCACGGTGATCGGAGTCTGCGCGTCGGTGGGAACGGCGTTCCTGGCGTCCTCCTTCTCCAACATCATGAGCTACCTCCAGACCCTGTTCTCCTTCTTCAACGTGCCGATGTTCGTCGTCTTCATCGTCGGCATGTTCTGGAAGCGGGCGTCGGTGGTGTCCGGCTTCTGGGGCCTGCTCGCGGGCACGGTCGCGGCGATGCTCAACTACTTCTGGATCTACAAGCAGGGCATCATCGACATCCCCACCGACCAGGGCGCCAACTTCGTATCGGCGATCGTCGGCTTCGTGGCGGGAGCCGTGGTGATGTTCGCGGTCTCGATGTTCACCGCCCCCAAGCCCGCCGAGGAACTCCAGGGCCTGGTCTACGGCACCCGCTCCCCCGGCATGGCCGAGGCACCGGCCGAGGGCGACGACGCCTGGTACCGCAGGCCGGCGCTGCTGGGCTGGGGAGCGATCATCCTGGCGGCGGCCTGCTACATCCCGTTCTCGTTCTGATCCCCGATCCCTCGATCCCCGGATTCGCGGGAGAATGGAGAAACCATGTCTGAGGACCACCACGGCTACTCGGAAGAGGACGTCCAGCGGGAAGTCACCGAGCTGGAGGCCAAGTCCGCCACGGCGGCCCGCATCTTCGACCTGCGCCGCATCATCGGCGGCCTCTTCGTGCTCTACGGCATCATCGTCACGATCGCCGGCATCAACCCCTCCGACGCCACCCTGGACAAGGCCGAGGGCATCAACATCAACCTCTGGACGGGCCTGGGGATGCTGCTGCTCGGGATCTTCTTCCTGACGTGGCTGAAGCTGCGGCCCACGGTGCCGCCGACGCCGCCGGCAGAGAACGAACACCCGCAGTGACGTGAGCGATGGGCCGGAGCCTTTCGGGACTCCGGCCCCTTTGGGAGCGACGCCTTCAGGACTCCGGGTCTCGGGGTTCGAGGGGCCCCGCCCGGTCCAGCAGGCCCGTTCGGGCGGCCAGGGCCGCTGCCTCCAGGCGGGAGCCGACGCCCAGCTTCATCAGGACCCGTTGGACGTGGGTTCGGGCTGTGGAGGGGGCGATGCCCATGCCTGCGGCGATGAGGCGGGTGTCTTCGCCGTCCGCGACGCGGACCAGGACCTCCACCTCACGGGGCGTCAGCATCTGGAGCAGGCGCTGGCCCTCGTCGTCCGGTTGGGCTGCCGGGTTGAGGAGCTCGCTGAAGGCTCCCTGGAGGAGTTGGGGGGCTACCGCCGCCTCGCCCGCCCTTGCCTTCATGATGGCTCGTTCCACGCCCTCGATGCGTTCGTCGTGACGGACGTAGCCCGATGCCCCCGCCGCGAACGCCGCGGCGATGCCGCGCGGGCTGGGGACCGGCCCAAGGACCAGTACCGCCACCTGCGGGCGTTCCCGTTTGATCTTCACCACCGGGTCGAACATCCCCGGTTCGGCCGGGGTGGCCGTCCCCAGCAAGCACACCTCCGGTGCGCGTGTGATCACCAGCTCCGCCGCCCCCGCGGCCGGTGCCGCCGCTGCCAGCACCCGGTGCCCCCTCAGCTTCAGTGCCGAGGCCAGTGCCTCGGCGAGCAATCGGTGGTCGTCGACCACCATGAGCCGAACTCCCATCGAGCAACCCCCCAGTCCCCCCAATGGATCCCCACACATCCACAGACACACCCCCGTGGATGCCCCCGGAAGCTACACGCTTGTTCGACGTTGCGCTCCCCCTACTGGAGAGAAGTGCCCCGGATCGCCGAAAATCCTCTCATTCGAGGGTGATGAGCGGTACGTGAACGGCCCCGCCCCTGAGCAGGGGCGGGGCCGTAGAAACAGGCGTTCGAGTGGCTACTTCGCGCCGAACGCGATCACCAAGTACTCCTCCTCGCCCGTGCTGCCGAGCTCACTGGCGAAGACGTCCGACATGAACAGCCGGCCCTGGGTGTAAAGGATCTCGGCGTAGTCGGGGAGCATGCTGCGCTCCACGTCCATCACCGCCTCGTCGGCCGGGTTCTCCATCAGCTTCGTCTCCTTGAAGGAGCCGCCGTCGATGGACACGACCTGGCCACCCTTGTCGTACGGGCCGCGCTTGTACGCGATCAGGTTCGGGCCGTCCATGCGCAGCGGGACCAGCTCGTAGTCGTCGCCGGCGTCGGCCCGCTGGCCGGTCTGCTTGCCGGTGGCCAGGTCGAAGGCGACGATCTCGTTGGTGTCGCTGTACTCGCCGGTGCCCTCGTGCTTCTCGGTCGGCAGATACAGCTTGCCGTTGCCGACGGCGAGCGAACGGCACTCCTCGACCTTGGTGATGCCGTCGCAGCTGGCGTTGTACTGCTCGCCCGGCGCGGAGATCCGGGTGAGCAGCTTGCCGGTCTTGTTGTCGATGGAGAAGAAGTCCGAGATACCGCTGCCGTCACCGGCGGAGTCACCGACGTCGGCGGCCACGACCAGCGGCTCGGTGGAGACCACGCTGGCGTACTCGATGCCCTTGGTCATCTTGTACTCCGTGATCACCTTCCCGGACTTCGGGTCGATGGTCTGGATGTTCAGCTGACGCTCGCCGTACCCGCCGCACTTGCGCACCGCCACCAGCTTGGGGCCGCCCGCGTAACCGGCGTCGTAGCAGGTGTCGGTGGGCTTCGGCGCCCACAGCTGGTCGCCGGTGGCGATGTCGAAGGCGGCGCCACCGCTGGTGCTGCCGACGGCGACGGTGCTCGCGCTGACCGTGACGTTGTCGAAGCTGATCGGCTCGGTGCCGCTCTCGACCGTCTTGGTCCACAGCTTCTTGCCGGTGTCGAGGTCGATGCCCGCGACCTGGCTGCACCCGTAGGAGGGCGTGGCCTTGGTGGGCATCTTCGGCTGGTAGGTGATCGCCGTCCGGTTGTCCTCGGTGGCGTGGTTGCTGCCCTGGCAGACCGGGCCGGGGAGCTCGATCGTCCACAGCTTGGTGCCCTTGTCGAGGTCGTAGCCGACGACCTCGGCGACGCCGCTCTTGGCGTACACCTTGTCCGTCACCCAGGAGCCGACGGTGGGGATGGTCCGGTCCTCCTTCACCTCGGGCGCCGGGACCTGGAAGAGCACCTCGGACTTGGGGTCGGCGGGGGCCTTCTCGGTCGCCTTGCCGGACTGGGTGCCGCCCGTGCCGCCCCCGCCGGTGCCCCCGCTGTCGCCGCCCTTGTCGCCGCCGGTGCCGCCGCTGGAGCTCGCGGTGTCGTCCTTGCCGCCCTCGTCGGAGGAGGAGGCGTACCAGACACCGCCGCCGATGATCAGGGCGATGGCCGCGACGGCGGCCACGATGATGACGAGCTGGGAGTTGATCTTCCGAGCGCCGCCCGCCTGCGGCTGCATCGGCATCGTCGGCTGCGGGTAGCCGTAGCCGGGCTGCTGGCCGTAGGGCGGGGTGGGGGGCTGGCCCGGCTGCCCCGGGTAGCCGTAGCCCTGCTGCGGCTGGGGTGCCTGGGGGTAGCCGTAGCCCTGCGGGGGCGTCTGCGGGTAGCCGTAACCCTGCGGTGGGGTCGGGGGCTGGGACGGCGGCTGCTGCGGGGCTCCGAAGCCGCCCTGCGGCGGGGTCTGCGGCGACTGCGGGGCGCCGAAACCTCCCTGCGGGGCAGGGGGCTGGGGCGCGCCGAAGCCGGGCTGCTGGGCGGGGGGCTGGGCCGGCTGCTGCGGCTCGTCCTGCGGCGGGCCGAAACCGCCCCCCTGCGGGGGCTGGTTGGGCGGCGGCGGAGGGGGCGTGGTCATGATTCAGGTACCTCGGAAGGGGACGGCGGCTCAGAACGGGACGGACGAGTGGCTCACTTGCCGAAGGCGAGCATCAGCTTCTCCTTCGTCTCGTCGTTGCCGGACAGCCGCGTGGTCGACAGGTAGAAGCGGCCGTCGATCCAGTCGTAGGTCCCGGAGTAGAAGCTGTCCTCGATGTCGGCGGTGCCCGCCGGGTGCTGGAGGAGCTTGACCGGTGTGTGGCCGCTGCCCGTGGTCGGGATCGACACGACCTGGCCGCCGGACTCCCAGGACGGCTTGACGTAGGCGATGAGCTTGCCGCCCTCGACCTTCAGCGGCAGCATCGTCTCCTCCACCGGGGACTTCACGCGCCACTTCTCCTTGCCGTTGGCAAGGCTGATCGCGACGATCTCGTTGGCGCCGGTGGTGGCCTCGGTGGGCAGGTAGAGCGTGCCGGCGTCGGCGGCCACGCCCTGGCAGCCCTGGAGGTCACGCTGGAGGACGGCCCAGCCGCACTCCGGGGTGAAGGACTCGTCGACGTCGACCTGCGAGGAGATCGTGCCGCCGGAGCCGAGCGTGGAGATGTTCCACGCGTCCTTGTCCTCGTTGGTGCTGTAGACCACGACCGGGTTCAGGGAGTAGACCCGGCCGACCCGCCAGCCCTTGTCGGGCTTCCAGGTCCACTTGACCTTGCCGGTCTTCGGGTCGAGCTCCTGGAGCTCGTCGTGCTCGTTGTTGCCGCCGGCGCCGCAGGACGAGACCGCGATCAGCTTCTCGCCGCCCGCGAAGGCGGCCGGGAAGCAGGCGTCGCCGTACTTCTTCTTGTCCCAGATCTTCTTGCCGGAGGTGACGTCGTAGGCCGTGCCGGACTGCGAGCGGCCCACCATCAGCGTGGAACCGGTGATCGACATCTCGATCTGGAGCGCGGAGTCGAAGAGTTCGCCGTCGGCGACCTCGGCCGTCCAGCCCTTCTCGCCGGTGTTCAGGTCGAGTTCCTGGAGCTGGTTGCACTTGGCGTTGTCACTGCTGCCGCTCATGTACGCCACGACGACCTTGTCGTCCGACGTCTTCTGCGGGGTGACGGCGCAGATCTTCTGCTCGAAGGTGATCGCGTCCCAGGCCGGGGCGCCGTCGCCGACGTTGTAGGCGAAGACCTGCTTGTACGCCGCCTTCACCGCCGTCTTGTCGGTGATCCACAGTCCGGGCGCGTCGGCGCCGGAACCGGGCGCGTCGGGCGCCGACTTGTACCAGAGCACCTTCGCCTCACCGGGCTTGCGGCCCTTGTTGAGGTCCTCGGGGTCCTCGCCGCCGTCGCCGCTGCCGTCGCCCGGGTTGACCGGGTCCTCGGAGGCCTTGGGGTCGTCGGTCTTCTGCGCGACCGGCTTCTTCTTCTTGCCGCCGCCGTCGTCACCGCTCGTGACCGCGAACACGGTGCCGCCGATGACCAGCAGCGCCGCCACCGCGGCACCGATGGCGAGCGCGGGCTTGCCCTTGAAGGGGTTGCGGGAACCGCCGGGCGGCGGGGTGGGCGCGCCCGGGTACTGCGGCTGCTGCGGGTAGCCGTAGCCGGGCTGCTGGCCGTACGGACCGGGCTGCTGCGGCTGTCCGTAAGGGCCGGGAGCCGGGGTGCCGTACGGGCCGGGCTGGGCGTACGGGCCCGGCTGCTGGGGCTGGCCGTAGGGGCCGGGGGCCGGGGTGGGCGGCTGCTGCGGGTAGCCGTAGCCGGGCTGCGGCGCGCCCTGCGGGGGCGGGGGTGTCTGGGGCGGCTGGGCCGGGGGCTGCTGCGGCGACTGCGGTGCGCCGAAGCCTCCCTGCGGCGGCGGGTCCTGCGGCGCGCCGAAGCCTCCGTTCGGCGGCTGGCTGGGCGGCTGGCTCATCAGCGGTTTCCCCCTTGTGACCGATGTGGCGCCGCGCTCTGTGGCACTGCTGTGGCGCCGCGCTCCTTGGCGCTGCGTTTTCGCCACACCCGTTGTTCTCAGACGGTTCTCAGACGGCTCTTTCTATCACTCGGCACCGACAACCCACCGGGCCGGTCAACCCCTGTTCCCAAGGGACGACCGGCCCGTGATACCGCCGTTACGCGCCTTCACGCGCCCTTCACGCCGCTTACGCGTCCTCCGCGAGTTCGAGCCAGCGCAGCTCCAGCTCCTCGCGCTGCCCTGCCAAGTCCCGCAGCTCGGCGTCCAGTTCCGCCACCTTCGCGAAGTCGGTGGCGTTCTCGGCGATTTGGGCGTGCAGCTTGGTCTCCTTCTCGGCGACCTTGTCGAGCTGGCGCTCGATCTTCTGAAGCTCCTTCTTGGCGGCGCGCTGGTCGGCGGCGCTCACCGCCGGGACGGCCTTCTGCACGACGGGCGCCGAGGCGGCCGCGGCCTCCTCCATCTTGTGGCGGCGCTCGATGTACTCGTCGATACCGCGCGGGAGCATCCGCAGGGTGGCGTCACCCAGGAGAGCGAAGACGCGGTCCGTCGTCCGCTCGACGAAGAACCGGTCGTGGGAGATGACGATCATCGAGCCGGGCCAGCCGTCGAGGAGGTCCTCCAGCTGGGTGAGGGTCTCGATGTCGAGGTCGTTGGTGGGCTCGTCGAGGAACAGGACGTTCGGCTCGTCCATGAGGAGGCGCAGCAGCTGGAGGCGGCGGCGCTCACCGCCGGACAGGTCGCCGACCGGCGTCCACTGCTTCTCCTTGTTGAAGCCGAACGTCTCGCACAGCTGTCCGGCCGTCATCTCGCGCCCCTTGCCGAGGTCGACGCGCTCGCGCACCTGCTGCACGGCCTCCAGAACCCTGGTGTTCGGGTCGAGTTCGGCGACCTCCTGGGAGAGGTAGGCGAGCTTGACGGTCTTGCCGACGGCGATACGGCCGCCCGCGGGCTGCGTCTCGCCCTCGGTACGGGCCGCCTCGGCCATGGCCCGCAGCAGGGAGGTCTTGCCCGCGCCGTTGACGCCGACCAGGCCGATGCGGTCGCCGGGGCCGAGCTGCCAGGTGACGTGCTTGAGCAGCACCTTGGGGCCCGCCTGGACGGTCACGTCCTCCAGGTCGAAGACGGTCTTGCCGAGCCGGGAGGAGGCGAACTTCATCAGCTCGCTGCTGTCCCGCGGCGGCGGCACGTCCTTGATCAGCTCGTTGGCGGCCTCCACGCGGAAGCGCGGCTTGGACGTCCGCGCGGGGGCGCCCCGGCGCAGCCAGGCCAGCTCCTTGCGGACCAGGTTCTGCCGCTTGGTCTCCTCGGTGGCGGCGATCCGCTCCCGTTCGGCCCGCGCGAAGACGTAGTCGGAGTAGCCGCCCTCGTACTCGTAGACGTCACCGCGCTGCACGTCCCACATGCGCGTGCAGACCTGGTCCAGGAACCAGCGGTCGTGGGTCACGCACACCAGCGCCGAGCGGCGCTCGCGCAGGTGCTGGGCGAGCCAGGAGATGCCCTCGACGTCGAGGTGGTTGGTCGGCTCGTCGAGGACGATCAGGTCCTGTTCCTCGATGAGCAGCTTGGCGAGCGCGATACGGCGGCGCTCGCCGCCGGAGAGCGGTCCGATGACGGTGTCCAGGCCCTGCGGGAACCCGGGCAGGTCCAGGCCGCCGAAGAGTCCGGTCAGCACGTCCCTGACCTTGGCGTTGCCCGCCCACTCGTGGTCGGCCATGTCCCGGATCACCTCGTGCCGCACGGTGGCGGCCGAGTCCAGGGAGTCGTGCTGGGTGAGCACGCCGATGCGCAGCCCGCCGGAGTGCGTGACCCGGCCGGTGTCGGCCTCCTCCTGCTTGGCCAGCATCCGGATCAGGGTGGTCTTGCCGTCGCCGTTGCGGCCGACGACCCCGATCCGGTCCCCCTCGGAGACGCCGAGCGAGACACCGTCGAGCAGGGCACGGGTGCCGTACACCTTGCTGACGTTCTCGACATTGACCAGATTGACGGCCATTTCTCTCCTGCCCAGGGGGGTCGATCGACCCTCCAGGGTAGTCGGGGGCCGGGACCGGCGGACGCCGTGTCCGGTGACGCCCCTACGCGGAGATCACGGTGGCGCCCGGCGCGGGCCCCGACGCCACGCGTACCGCGCGGCAGGTGCCGGACGAGCGCAGGGATTCGGCCACCTTCGCAGCCGACTCGGGGTCCCGCGTGAGGAAGGCCGTCGTCGGGCCCGAGCCGGAGACCAGTCCGGCGAGCGCACCGGCGGACCGGCCCGCTGCGAGGGTGTCGGCGAGTTCGGGGAAGAGGGAGAGCGCGGCGGGCTGGAGGTCGTTGGAGACGGCCGCGGCGAGCGCGTCCGGGTCGCCCTCGGCGAGCGCGCCGAGGAGGTCCTCGGAGGCGACGGGCTCGGGGATGTCCAGCCCCTCGGCCAGCCGGTCGAACTCACGGAACACGGCCGGTGTCGACAGCCCGCGTGAGGCCGTCGCGAACACCCAGTGGAAGGTCCCGCCGGTCTCCAGCGCGCGCAGCTTCTCGCCCCGCCCGGTGCCGAGCGCGGCCCCGCCGACCAGGCTGAACGGCACGTCGCTGCCCAGCTCGGCGCAGATGTCGAGCAGTTCGTCGCGGGAGGCGCCGGTCCCCCACAGCGCGTCGCAGGCCAGCAGGGCGCCCGCGCCGTCCGCGCTGCCGCCCGCCATGCCGCCCGCGACGGGGATGTCCTTGGCGATGTGGATGTGGACGTCGGGCGTACGGCCGTGGCGCGCGGCGAGCGCCTCGGCCGCGCGGACCGCGAGGTTCGTGCCGTCCAGGGGGACCTGAGCGGCGTCGGGCCCCTCGCAGGTGACCTTCGGGCCGCCCGGGGACGCGGTGACGGTGACCTCGTCGTACAGGCCGACCGCGAGGAAGACGTTGGCCAGGTCGTGGAAGCCGTCGGGGCGGGCGGCGCCCACCCCGAGCTGGACGTTGACCTTGGCGGGGACGCGTACGGTGACGGCCACTTAGCTGTTCTCCTCGCTGACCTTGTGCTCGGCGATCCGCGCGAACTCCTCCACCGTCAGGGACTCCCCGCGCGCCTGCGGCGAGACGCCCGCCGCGACGAGCGCCGCCTCCGCTGCCGGCGCGGAACCGGCCCATCCGGAGAGCGCGGCCCGCAGGGTCTTGCGCCGCTGCGCGAACGCGGCGTCGACCACGGCGAAGACCTCCTTCTTGGAGGCGGTGGTCTTGACCGGCTCGCTGCGGCGGACCAGCGAGACCAGCCCGCTGTCGACGTTCGGCGCGGGCCAGAAGACGTTGCGGCCGATGGCCCCGGCGCGCTTGACCTCGGCGTACCAGTTCGCCTTCACCGACGGGACGCCGTACACCTTCGAGCCGGGCGTCGCGGCCAGCCGGTCGGCGACCTCCGCCTGCACCATGACGAGGGTGCGCTCGATGCTCGGGAAGGTGGCGAGCATGTGCAGCAGCACCGGTACGGCGACGTTGTACGGCAGGTTCGCCACCAGCGCGGTCGGCGCGGGTCCTGGCAGCTCGGTGACGTGCATGGCGTCGGAGTGGACGAGCGCGAACCGGTCGGCGCGCTCGGGCATCCGGGCGGCGACGGTGGCGGGCAGGGCGCCCGCGAGGACGTCGTCGATCTCGACGGCGGTGACCCGGTCGGCCGCCTCCAGCAGCGCGAGCGTGAGCGAACCGAGCCCGGGCCCGACCTCCACGACCACGTCGCCGGGCCGGACGTCCGCGGTACGGACGATGCGGCGCACGGTGTTCGCGTCGATCACGAAGTTCTGACCGCGCTGCTTGGTGGGCCGCACACCGAGCACGTCCGCGAGTTCACGGATGTCGGCGGGGCCCAGAAGGGCGTCGGGGGTGGGGCTGGTGCTCACGGGACAAGGGTACGGGGGTGCGCGTACCGCCCACGCTCACCCGTGCAGTCGCGCTCCGCAGTGCGGCCAGGGGCTCGCCCCGCGCTGGACGTACAGCTTCTTCGCGCGGAGCGTCTGTTCCGCGGCCGGGGCGTCCTGGGGGCGGCCGCTGCCGCCGAGGCTCCGCCAGGTCCGGGTGTCGAACTGGTACAGCCCGCCGTACGTGCCCGAGGGATCGACCGCGTTGGCGCGGCCGCCCGACTCGCACGCCGCCAGCCCCTGCCAGTTGAGTCCGTCCGCGCCCCGCACGGAGGCCGGCATGGGCCTGGTGCCGACCTTCACCAGCTGGGTGCGCGGCTCGCGCACGATCTCGGTCCTGATCCGGCGCGGCTTCTGCCGTACGCCGTTGACCGTGCGCAGGGAGTACGTGGCCCGCCTCAGCCCCGGCTGCCCGGCCCGCTCGACGACCTCGGTTCCCCGGAACAGCGCCGGATCCTCGGTGCGCCGCACGTCGAAGGGGATCTCCTCCTCGCGGACCTCCTTGGTGCCGGTGATCCGCAGCACGGTCACCGTCTGTCCGTCGCGCGGGAAGCTGCCGAGCGGGACGGAGGTGGTGTCCTGCCCGCGCAGGGTGATCCCGGCCTCCTCGACCACCTCTCCCACGCTCGCCGCGTTGGTGCGCACGGTGCGGGCGCGTCCGTCCGCCATGACCGTCACGGAGCGCTCGGTGCGCACGTCGAGCGCGAGCCCGGCGCGCCCGATCCGCAGGGAGCGCGCGGCGGACAAGTACGCCCCCTCCGCGCGCACTCCCCACTCCTCGAGCGCCTCGTCCACCGTGCGCGCCGTCGTCCATACCTCGTGGCGCACGCCGTCGAGCGTGAGCCGCACGGGGCGCCCGTAACGCACCTCGATCTCGTCCCCGCTGCTCAGCTCCGTACCGGGGGCGGGCGCGACCACGTCGTGCGCCCCCAGCTCCACGCCCTCCTGCGCGAGCAGCTCGCTCACGTCGTCGGCGAAGGTGTGCAGGGTGCGCGGCCTGCCGTCGACGCTCAGCTCGATCGCCTTGTCCTTGGCGACGAAGGCGGAGGTGCCGCCCGCGAGGAACGCGACGACCAGCGCCTGCGGCAGCAGACGGCGCATGGAGCCGTCCGCACTCCCGGCGTATCGCGTCTTCCTACGGCGCGCGCCCCGCCGCCCCACTCCGGCGTGCACGACAGGAGCGAGCGCCCCCTCGTCCGGCGCGCGCCAGTCGTCCCCTTCGTACGCCGGCTGGTACGTGTCCGCGTACACCTGCCCGTACGCCCCCACGCCGTACGCCAGCGTCTCCGCGCTGTGCAGATCCCCGGGGGGCGCGTCGAGGCCGCCGTACGCCGGTGGCGCCTCATACGTCTCGTACTGCGAGTTGCTGCTCACGTCGCCACGCTCCAGAGGGCCAGAGGGGTCCCGATCGGGCCCCCAGAACCTAGCGGAGCCCGTGTCACTCTCCAAAGCGACGCGACTACGCACAGTTGTAGGAAGGAGGTCGCGAGGAGCGGTGCCGACCCTCAGTAGCCGAAGGCGCGCCCCGTGTTCGCGCCGAGCGCCGTCGCCAGCGCGTCCTCGTCGATGCCGCGCACGGCGGCCATCGCGCGCACCGTGATCGGAATGAGATACGGGGCGTTGGGCCGTCCGCGGTAGGGCGCCGGGGTCAGGAAGGGCGCGTCGGTCTCCACCAGGAGCAGCTCCAGGGGGGCGACCGCGACCGCGTCCCGCAGGTTCTGGGCGTTCTTGAAGGTGACGTTGCCGGCGAAGGACATGAAGTATCCGGCGCGGGCGCACACCTCCGCCATCTCGGCGTCGCCGGAGTAGCAGTGGAAGACGGTCCGCTCCGGCGCGCCCTCCTCCTTCAGCACCCGCAGCACATCGGCGTGCGCGTCGCGGTCGTGGATGACCAGCGCCTTGCCGTGCCGCTTGGCGATCTCGATGTGGGCGCGGAAGGAGCGCTCCTGCGCCTCCTTGCCCTCGTCGCCGGTGCGGAAGTGGTCGAGGCCGGTCTCACCGACGGCCTTCACGTGCGGCAGCGCGGCCAGCGCGTCGATCTCGGCGAGCGCCGCGTCCAGCCCCGCGTCACCCCCCGGCACCCGCGCCCCCTGCCGGGACCAGCCGTCGGGGTCGCCGAGGACGATGCGCGGGGCCTCGTTGGGGTGCAGCGCGACAGCGGCGTGGACGTTCTCGAACTCGGCGGCCGTGTCCGCCGCCCACCGCGAGCCGCGGACGTCGCAGCCGACCTGTACGACCGTCGTCACCCCGACCGACGCGGCCTTCGCGAGCCCTTCCGCCACCGTGCCGGACTGCATGTCGAGGTGGGTGTGGGAGTCGGCGACGGGCACCCGGAGCGGTTCCGGGAGCGGCGGCGCCGCGTTCTTCTCGCTGGAGGAAGGCATGCTCCGATCCTACGAAAGGGGCACGCCCGCCCGCCCGGGCGTCCGGCTCAGCTCACCCCGCGCTGGAACGGATGCAGGAGATCGGCCAGATGCCAGTGGTGCCGCTCCCCAAGGGCATGCTCCGCGTCCCGCACCGACGAGACCTGCCCCGCGCGCATGATCCGTACGACATGGCCGTCGCAGTTGTGGCACGTGGGCCGGCTCAACGGGGAGGGGACGACCTCGCCGTCGGCCACGTACAGGACGAACTCCTGCCCCTCGCCGTCCGTGTGGTGCTCGATCTCGTACGACTGTTCCCAGCCGTGCCCGCAGCGCATGCAGGCGAAGGAATACGACTCGTGGACGACGGGGGTCGCCGCGTTGCGGAGGCGGGTCTGCCCTGCGAATTCGCTCATGCCGGCTCCAGATGGTCCGCTGGTGGGGCGGGGTACGCCCCACACCTTCAGTGGACTCCTCGATCCGGGCGAAAGCACGTGTGCTGCGCACTGTTGGTTCCGCCTTGGACGTTCCTTGCCGAAACGCCCGTGCCCTTTTACCCCCGCGTGGCACAACCTGCCGCCGGACGAGGTCAGCGGGCCTTGGCCGCCACCACCGCGTCGAAGACGACCCGCTTGGGCAGCCCCGCCTCCACCGCCACCGCGGCGATCGCCTCCTTGCGCCGCTCCCCGGCCTCCTCCCGCACCCGCACCCGCCGCACCAGCTCCTCCGGCCCGATCTCCTCGGGCCCCTTCTGAGGCGCGCCCTCGACGACGACGGTGATCTCCCCGCGCACGCCCTCGGCCGCCCACGTCGCCAGCTCGGCCAGCGGACCGCGCTTGACCTCCTCGTACGTCTTGGTCAGCTCCCGGCACACCGCGGCCCGCCGCTCCTCGCCGAAGACCGACGCCATCGCGGCGAGCGTGTCGTCGAGCCGGTGAGGGGCCTCGAAGTAGACGAGCGTGCGCCGCTCCTCGGCGACCTCCCGCAGCCGGGAGAGCCGCTCGCCGGCCTTGCGCGGCAGGAACCCCTCGAAGCAGAACCGGTCGACGGGCAGCCCGGACAGCGCGAGCGCGGTGAGCACGGCGGACGGGCCGGGGACCGCGGTGACGCGTACGTCCCGCTCGACGGCCGCCGCGACCAGCCGGTACCCGGGGTCCGACACCGACGGCATGCCCGCGTCCGTGACGAGGAGCACACGCGCGCCGCCGAGGAGTTCGTCGACGAGTTCGGGCGTACGGGCGGATTCGTTGCCCTCGAAGTACGACACCACCCGGCCCTTGGGAGTGACGCCCAGCGCCTGGGTCAGCCGGCGCAGCCGCCGGGTGTCCTCCGCTGCGACGACATCGGCGCCGGCGAGCTCCTCGGCGAGCCGGGGAGTGGCGTCGGCGATCTCCCCGATGGGGGTGCCGGCGAGGACCAGGGTTCCGGGCGTAACTGTCACGTTTCCATCCTCGCAGGCGCCATGCGCGGGACTCCCACAGAACGGTTCCCTACGATGGCGCGGTGACCAGTACAGCGTCGTCCATGGACTCCACGGACACCCGGCAGGGCCAGGCGCCGCACGACCAGCGGCCGTCCTGGCAGCAGCGGCTGCGCCGCTTCGGATACACAGCCGGACCCCAAAGCGATGTCCGCGACCGTCTCGTGCCGCCGTACGCGCAGCCCGGACCGAGACTGTGGCAGGTGTTCGGCCTGCCGCCGGCGCTCGCCGACCGGCTGGTGCGCTGGTCCGGCTGGATCGGTCCGCTGCTGGTCACGCTGTTCGCGGGCGTGCTGCGGTTCTGGAACCTGGGCAGCCCGAAGGCGGTGATATTCGACGAGACGTACTACGCCAAGGACGCATGGGCGCTCGTCCACCGCGGCTACGAGGTCAACTGGGACAAGAACGCCAACGACCTGGTGCTCCAGCTCGGCGACAAGGTCGACATCCCGACGGACGCGGCGTACGTGGTGCATCCGCCGGTCGGCAAGTACGTCATCGGACTTGGCGAACTGATCTTCGATTTCGACCCGTTCGGCTGGCGGTTCATGACCGCGCTGCTCGGCACGCTGTCGGTGTTGATGCTGTGCCGGATCGGCCGCCGGATCTTCCGCTCCACCTTCCTCGGCTGCCTCGCGGGCGCGCTGATGGCGGTGGACGGCCTGCACTTCGTGATGAGCCGCACCGCGCTGCTCGACGGCGTGCTGATGTTCTTCGTGCTGGCCGCGTTCGGCGCCCTGGTCGTCGACCGCGACAAGGCGCGGGAACGGCTTGCGGCGGCGCTGCCCGCGGACCCGGACGGCCGGGTCCGCCCGGACGCACACACCGCGGACACCCTGAGCCTGGGCTGGCGTCCGTGGCGCTGGACGGCGGGCCTGATGCTGGGCCTGGCCATCGGCACCAAGTGGAACGGCCTGTACTTCCTGGCCGCGTTCGGCCTGCTCACGGTCATTTGGGACATCGGCTCCCGCAAGGTGGCGGGCGCGAGCCGCCCGTACCTTGCGGTGGCCAAGCACGATCTGGGCCTGGCGTTCCTGGCCACGGTGCCGGTCGCGATCATCACCTACATCGCGTCCTGGACGGGCTGGATCATGTCCCCCACGGACGGCTCCGGCGGCTACTACCGCAACTGGGCCGCCACCGACGGCAAGGAGAGCAGCTGGTCGTGGCTGTTCCCGGACTGGTGGCGCAGCCTGTGGCACTACGAGACGCAGGTGTACCAGTTCCACGTCGACCTGTCCTCGCCGCACACCTACCAGTCCAACCCCTGGAGCTGGATCGTCACCGGCCGCCCGGTGTCGTACTTCTACGAGTCCCCCGCGCCCGGCAAGGACGGCTGCCCGGCGGACGCGGGCGAGAAGTGCGCGCGCGAGGTGCTGGCGATCGGCACGCCCCTGCTGTGGTGGGTGGCCGCCTTCGCCCTGCTGTACGTGCTGTGGCGTTGGTTCTTCCGCCGCGACTGGCGCGCGGGCGCCATCGCCTGCGGCATCGTGGCCGGTTACCTGCCCTGGTTCTTCTTCCAGGAACGCACGATCTTCTTCTTCTACGCCGTCGTCTTCCTGCCCTTCCTGTGCCTGGCCGTCGCGATGCTCCTCGGCGCGATCATCGGTCCACCGGGTTCGAGCGAGACCCGCAGGGTGGCCGGCGCGACCGGCGCGGGCGTCCTGGTCCTGCTGATCACCTGGAACTTCATCTACTTCTGGCCGCTTTACACCGGCACCGCCATCCCGATCGACGACTGGCGGTCGCGGATGTGGCTGGATACCTGGGTCTAGCGGCCGGTGGGTCTTGCGGCCCGCCGATAGCTGGCCCCGGCAACAATCGCGAAACTCCGCTCCCTCCTGTCACACCCTCCGCTTACAGTGCGAAGACCAACGGGGAAACGGGGAGGGATTGCCCAATGGGCAAGGGGGTGAAGGCGACCGTCATCGGCGCGGTGTTCGCGGTGATGGTCGGCGGGGCCGGATACGGCGCCTACAACATCGTGTCCGCGGTGAACGGCGACGGGGGCGGGGCCGCGGAGAAGAAGACCGGGCCGCCGAGCGAGGACGAGGTCGAGGAGACGTCGGAGAAGTTCTTCGCGGCCTGGGAGAAGGGACAGGCGGTCCAGGCGGCGTCGTACACGGACTTCGCCGAGGCGGCCGAGCCGCTGCTGACCGCGTACGGCGAGGCCGCGCACATCACCGACGTGACGATCACGCCCAAGGCGGCGAACGGCGGGGTCGTGCCCTTCTCCGTCAAGGCGAAGGTGTCCTACGACGGGACGTCCAAGGCGCTCGCCTACGACAGCGAGCTGAAGGTGGTGCGCGGGAAGACCTCCGGGCGGGCGCTGGTCGACTGGGACCCGGCGGTGGTCCATCCGGAGCTGAAGAAGGACGACACCCTGGTCACGGGTGAGTCCGCGAGCCCGCCCATCGAGGCGGTGGACCGCGACGGCCAGGTGCTGACGAAGGCGAAGTACCCCTCCCTCGGCCCGATCCTGGACACCCTGCGGGAGCGCTACGGCGACAAGGCCGGCGGCTCCCCCGGTGTCGAACTGGTGATCAGGCACGCGGCGGAGGGCGTCGCCGACACCCCGCTGCTCACGCTCGCCGAGGGCAAGCCGGGCAAGCTGCCGACCACGCTCAGCGCGGGCGTGCAGGCGGCGGCCGAGAAGGCGGTGAAGAGCTACCCCGACGCTTCGGTCGTCGCGGTCAAGCCGAGCACGGGCGAGGTGCTGGCGGTGGCGAACCACCGCAAGGACGCCTTCAACGCCGCCTTCGAGGGGCGGGTCGCACCGGGCTCCACGATGAAGATCATCACGGCGGCCATGTTGATCGACAACGGTGTCGCCTCGATGAACGGCCCCGCGCCCTGCCCCGACACCGCCACCTGGCAGAGCCAGACCTTCAAGAACCTCCCGGGCCTCGAGGCCAATATGAGCGCCACCCTCGCCAACACGTTCATGCGCTCCTGCAACACCGGCTTCATCAAGCTCGTCGACGAGGAGCCGCTCACGGACGCCTCCCTGATGACGGAGGCGCAGGAACGGTTCGGGCTCGGCCGGGACAACTGGAAGACGGGCATCATCTCCTTCGACGGCAGCGTGCCCGCCTCGGCCGGCCCGGATCGCGCGGCCAACGCCATCGGCCAGGGCGAGGTCCAGATGAGCCCGCTGAACATGGCCTCCGTCACAGCGACCGCGATCACCGGAACCTTCCGGCAGCCGTATCTCGTCTCCCCCGACCTGGACGGCCGCGAGCTGGCCACCGCCAAGGGTCTTGAGGCGAACACCGCCGGCCAGCTCAAGCAGATGATGCGGCTCACCGCGACACAGGGCACCGCCCAGGGGGTGATGCAGGGGCTCGGCGGCGACATCGGCGCCAAGACGGGCTCCGCCGAGGTGGACGGGCAGGACGCCAACAGCTGGTTCACCGGCTTCCGCGACGACGTCGCCGCGGCGGCCATGAGCGTGTCCGGCGGACGGGGCGGCGAGGCGGCCGGACCGATCGTGCGGGCCGTGCTGGCGGCCGGTGGCTGACGGGCGGTTGACGGGCGGCCCGCAGGTGGCCGAAGTCACCCGCTGAGGACGGGACTCTAGGGTGGTGCCGTCGTTGGGCTGGACGAGGGCGACGGGGACCCTGGGGAAACGCGGAGGATCAAGAGACAGTGGGCAAGAGAAGACGCGTCACCGAGCGACAGAAGCCGAACCCCGCCGTACTGCTCGGCGGGGCGATCGCCGTGGTCGTCGTCGGTGCCGGAGTCGGCGGCTACGCACTGTACGGCGGGCCGGCCGACGAGGACGGCACGCAGTCGACGGCGTCCGACGCCAAGGTCAAGACCGGCCCGCTGTCCGCCAAGGAGGTCACCACCGCCTCCCGCACCTTCCTCACCGCCTGGCAGCAGGGCAAGGTCTCCCAGGCCGCCGCGGCCACCGACGACGCGACCGCCGCCCGCGAGCTGCTCACCGGCTACACCAAGGACGCGCGCGTGCGGAGCGTCACCCTCACCGCCGGCACCGCGAAGGGCGCCGAGGTCCCCTTCTCCGTCAAGGGCACGGTGACGTACGACAAGCTCAGCGAACCGCTGGCCTACGACAGCGCGCTGACCGTCGTACGCCGCAAGGCCGACGGTGAACCGGTCGTCCAGTGGCAGCCGTCCGTGGTCCACCCCGACCTCAAGGACGGCGACACCCTGGTCACCGGCGAGTCCGGGACCCCGCCGATCAAGGCCCTGGACCGGGACGGCGGCGAGCTGACGACCGACAAGTACGCCTCGGTCGGCGCGATCCTGGACAGCCTGCGCGAGAAGTACGGCAAGACGGCCGGCGGCAAGGCGGGCGTCGAGCTGCGGGTGGTCCGCGGCAAGAAGTCCAAGTCGGCGGACAAGACGGTGCTGGAGCTCAGCAAGGGCACGCCGGGCACTGTGAAGACGACCCTCGACCCCACGCTCCAGGCCGCCGCCGAGCAGCAGGTCGCGAAGAAGGCGAAGTCCTCGGTGGTGGTGCTGCGCCCGTCGACCGGTGAGATCCTCGCCGCGGCGAACGCCTCCAAGGGCTTCAACACCGCCTTCCAGGGCTCCCTCGCGCCCGGCTCCACCATGAAGGTCATCACCTCCTCGCTGCTCATCGAGAAGAAGCTGGCCTCGGTGAACAAGGAGCATCCGTGCCCGAAGTACTTCACCTACGGCCACTGGAAGTTCCAGAACGACGACAAGTTCGAGATCAAGGACGGCACCTTCAAGGCGAGCTTCGCCCGCTCCTGCAACACGGCCTTCATCAGCCAGGCACCTGAGCTGGACGACGACAGCCTGACCAAGCAGGCCCAGCAGGTGTTCGGCCTCGGCCTGAACAACTGGTCCGTCGGCGTCTCCACCTTCGACGGCGCCGTCCCCGTGCAGTCACAGGCGCAGATGGCGGCGGAGCTGATCGGCCAGGGCGGGGTCCGGATGAACCCGCTGAACATGGCGTCCGTCTCGGCGACGGTGAAGGCGGGCGTCTTCCACCAGCCCTACCTGGTCTCCCCGGACGTGGACAGCCGCGCATTGGCGAAGGCGTCCCGCACGATGTCCGCCGACACCCTGTCCCAACTGCGCGAGCTGATGAGCTACACCGCGGCCTACGGCACGGCGGCCGAGGCGATGGCCGGGGTCAGCGGTGACGTCGGCGCGAAGACCGGTTCGGCGGAGGTCGACGGCCAGAAGAAGCCCAACGGCTGGTTCACCGCGTACCGGGGCGATCTCGCGGCCGCGGGTGTCGTCCAGTCGGGCGGGCACGGCGGCGAGACGGCGGGGCCGATCGTGGCGGCGCTGCTGAAGCTGGGGGGCTGAGGCGAGGGCCTCGCGGCAGGCCCGCGGGGCGGGCGGCTCAGCGGCGTACGGGCTCGGCGGCCGCGATGTAGGTGCGGCGCAGGAACCGCAGCAGCGCCTTGCTCTCGAACTGCACGACCGAGACGCCCTGCGCGGAGTGGAACTCCACCACCGCCTGCACCCGGCCGCACGGCCACACCCGCACCTCGCCGCTGCCGGTCGGGGCGCGCAGGCCCTGCTCCAGCAGGGACCGGTCGCAGGTCCATTCGTGTGCCCCGGGCAGCCCGAACCGCACAGCGCGGGGGTCCAGGTCGGGGTCGTAGCGCAGGACCACGGGGATGGCGTCGCGGTCTTCCTGTATGAGGACGTCGGTGTCCGTGACGATGTGGGCTCGGGCGTACTGTTCGACTACGGACATCGGACGACCCCTTTACGCTGAGCGACCTATGTGAAAGCTGTAAATCCGCTTTCTATCCAATGTCGCACATTTCCCGTGGAGCGCTCCCACGAGCGGAGGCCCTGCGCCGGTTCTTCTTTCCCGCACGCTCTTGCAAGCCGTTCGCAACAAGCCACTATCATCGAACGGTGCATGTGCCTGACGGATTCATAGACGCCCCCACTTCGGTCGCGGCCGGAGCGGTCGCCGCGGCCGCGGTCGCCGTGAGCCTGCGCGGCGCGCGCCGCGAGCTCGACGAACGCACCGCGCCGCTGGCCGGCCTGGTGGCCGCGTTCATCTTCGCGGTGCAGATGCTGAACTTCCCCGTCGCGGCGGGGACCAGCGGCCATCTGCTCGGCGGCGCCCTCGCCGCGATCCTCGTCGGCCCCTATACGGGTGTGCTGTGCGTGTCCGTGGTCCTGCTGATGCAGGGCATCCTCTTCGCCGACGGCGGGCTGACCGCGCTGGGCGTGAACATCACCACCATGGCGGTCGTCACGACCGTCGTCGCGTACGGCCTCTTCCGCGGCCTGGTGAAGGTGCTGCCGCGCACCCGCCGCTCGGCGACCGCCGCGAGCTTCGTCGCCGCGGTGGTGTCGGTCCCGGCGGCGGCGCTCGCCTTCACGCTGATGTACGCGATCGGCGGCACGACCGATGTCTCGATCGGCAAGGTCGCGGGCGCGATGGTCGGCGTGCACATCCTGATCGGCATCGGTGAGGCGGCGATCACGGCGCTGACGGTGGGCGCGGTGATCGCCGTGCGCCCGGATCTCGTGTACGGCGCGCGCGACCTGCGTCAGCGCCTCCAACTGCGCGTGAACGGCGCGCTGGTGGACGCTCCGGCGCCCGATGGGGCGCGCGGGTCGTTGGATGGGGCGCTTGACGGGGCGCCCACGGCGCCCGTCGCGGCGCGCACCTCCCGGCGCACGCTGTGGATCACCGGTCTGGTCACCTCGCTCGTCCTCGCCGGCTTCGTCAGCTTCTACGCCTCCGCCGACCCCGACGGCCTGGAGAAGGTCGCCGCGGACAACGGCATCGACGAGAAGACCGAGGACCACGCTTCCGCCGATTCGCCGCTGGCGGACTACGGCGTGAAGGACGTGGATGACGCCCGCTTGTCCGGGGGGCTGGCGGGCGTCATCGGCGTCGGTGTCACGGTCGTCGCGGGCAGCACGGTGTTCTGGGTGGTGCGCAGGCGGCGCACGCCGGAGGACGCCTCGCCGGTCTCGCCCGCGAGCACGAGCGTCTGAGATGGGCGCCGGGCACGCGCACAGGCTCTACCGGCACGGGCACTCCCCCGTGCACGGACTGCCGCCGCACACCAAGCTCGCCGCGACCTTCGCCTTCGTGGTGGTCGTGGTCTCCACCCCGCGCGAGGCGATGTGGGCGTTCGGCCTGTACGCCGTCCTGCTCGCCGGTGTCGCCCACCTCGCGCGCGTGCCCGCGGGCTTTCTGCTCAAGCGCCTGCTGATCGAGGTGCCGTTCGTCGCGTTCGCGGTGCTGATGCCGTTCGTCGCGGAGGGCGAGCGGGTCGAGGTCCTCGGCATGTCGCTGAGCGTCAGCGGACTGTGGGGCGCGTGGAACGTCCTGGCCAAGGGCACGCTCGGCGTGGCCGCGTCGGTGCTCCTGGCCTCCACGACCGAACTGCGCGAACTCCTGCTGGGCCTCCAGCGCCTGAAGCTCCCGCCGCTGCTGGTCCAGATCGCGTCCTTCATGATCCGGTACGGCGATGTCATCACCGACGAGATGCGGCGCATGCGGATCGCCCGCGAGTCGCGCGGCTTTGAAGCGCGGGGCGTACGGCACTGGGGGGTGCTCGCGAAGTCGGCGGGCGCCCTGTTCATCCGCTCCTACGAGCGCGGCGAGCGCGTGCACCTGGCCATGATCAGCCGTGGGTACGCCGGTGCCATGCCGGTCATCGACGAGGTGACCGCGTCCCGGGCGCAGTGGACGTACGCCCTCACCCTCCCCTTGGCCGCCCTTGTCGTATGTCTGCTGGGATGGACGCTGTGACAGCTTCTCTGGAGGTCTCCGGCCTCGCCTTCGCCTACCCCGACGGCCACCAGGCCCTGTTCGGCGTCGACTTCCGCGTCGAACGCGGCGAACGGGTCGCGCTGCTCGGCCCGAACGGCGCCGGCAAGACCACGCTCGTGCTGCACCTCAACGGCATCCTGACCGGCGGCACCGGCACGGTGAAGGTCGCGGGGCTGCCGGTCGGGCGGCAGCACATGGCCGAGATCCGGCGCAAGGTCGGCATCGTCTTCCAGGACCCCGACGACCAGCTCTTCATGCCGACGGTCCGGGAGGACGTGGCCTTCGGACCCGCGGCGGCGGGGCTGAAGGGCGCCGCGCTGGAGGAGCGCGTGGACCGGGCGCTCGCGCAGGTCGGCATGGCGGAGTTCAAGGAACGGCCGCCGCACCATCTGTCGTTCGGGCAGCGCCGCCGGGTGGCGGTGGCGACGGTGCTGGCGATGGAGCCGGAGATCCTCGTCCTGGACGAGCCCTCCTCCAACCTCGACCCCGCCTCCCGCCGCGAACTGGCCGACATCCTGCGCTCGTTGGACGTGACCGTGCTGATGGTCACTCATGACCTCCCCTACGCCCTGGAGCTGTGCCCGCGCTCGCTGATCCTCAGCGAGGGCGTGATCGCCGCGGACGGCAGGACCGGCGAGCTGCTCGGCGACGAGGACCTGATGCGCGCGCACCGGCTGGAGCTGCCGTTCGGCTTCGATCCGCGTTCGGTCCCGGTGCCCGGCGGCCGTCCGTGACAATGGGCGGGTGACGAGCCACGAAGACGGCGCCGCCGGGTCCCTGCTGCTGGACGAGCAGCTGTGCTTCGCGCTGTACGCGGCCCAGCGCGCGGTGACGGCCGCGTACCGTCCGCTGCTCGACGAACTCGGGCTCACCTATCCGCAGTACCTGGTGCTGCTGGTGCTGTGGGAGCGGGGCGAGACGACGGTGAAGGAGCTGGCGGGGGCGCTGCGGCTGGACTACGGCACGGTGTCGCCGTTGCTCAAGCGGCTGGAGAGCGCGGGTCTGGTACGCCGGGAGCGCGCGGCGGGCGACGAGCGCTCGGTGCTCGTCGCGTGCACGGGGCGCGCGGAGGAACTCAGGGAGCGCGCGGCGCGCGTACCCGGCGCCCTGCTCGCGGCGACGGAGCTGGGCGGGCCGGAGGTCGCGCGGTTGCGCGAGGAGTTGTGGCGGCTGACGGAGAAGGCGCAGTCGGCGGCGGACCGCGCACGCTGAGCTCGGCGTTACCGGCGGTTGCCACCCCCTGCCTTCACGGGCACACCTACCGGTCAGTACCTTGTGCACGATGTAATGACGCACAAGACAAAAAGCGCACACTCTTTCCGGGGGAGGACGACCATGACCGAGGACACCGCTGTCGACACCCGTCCCACGAAGATCATGTACGTGGCCGAGGCCACCGCGCACGGCGGCCGGGACGGGTATGTGACCAGTCAGGACGGCCACCTGGAACTGCGCGTGGCGATGCCGCCGCAGCTCGGCGGCGACGGCAACGGCACCAATCCCGAGCAGCTGTTCGCCGCCGGCTTCAGCGCCTGCTTCCACAACGCGCTGGTCCTGGTCGGCCGCCGGGCCGGGTTCGACCTGTCCGGTTCCACGGTCGCGGCGAAGGTCGGCATCGGCCCCAACAAGCAGCGCGGATACGGGCTCGCGGTCGCCCTCAGCGTCTCGCTGCCGGTGCTGGACGCGGGCGTGGCGACGAAGTTGGTGGACGCCGCGCACGAGGTCTGCCCGTACTCGAACGCGACCCGCGGGAACATCGACGTGACGATCGTCCTCGGCTGAGGCGACCGAGCCGGCCAACCGTCCACAGGTGATTCACCACAAGCGCATGGCATGACCACGACACAGTGATTGCATACAACCTCAAGATCATCCGATCGCATTCACGAACGAGGTTTCTGTGCGTCTTCACCGTGCCGTATCCGTGGCCGCCGCCGCGGCTGCGCTCTCCCTTCTCCCCGTGACGGCCCAGGCCGCGCCCGCCGTCGAACAGGACGTTCCGGCCGGGGTGTCGGTGACCGTCGAGAAGAAGAGCGACAAGGAGATCCGCTCCTACTGGACCAAGGAGCGCCTGCGGAAGGCCGCGGCAAACCCGGCGCCGATGCCGCGTCCGAAGAAGGCACCCGCCGCCACTTCGCAGCAGGACAGAGTTCCGCTCGCGAACCCCGCCGATCTCTCCGCCGCTTCCGTGCAGCCGGTCGACAGCGCCCTCGTCCAGCCCACCGCCGCGGCCGCCACGGAGATCTCCATCTCCCAGGAGGTGCCGTACCCCACTCTCCCGCAGTACTCCATGGTGGGCCGTCTGTTCTACAAGCAGCCCGACGGCTCCGACCACTCCTGTTCCGCCGCGGTCATCGTCTCGGACAACCGGAACACGCTGTGGACCGCCGGCCACTGTGTCCACATGGGCGACGGCTCCGGCGAGGCCGGCTGGAACAACATGCTGGAGTTCATCCCCGGCTACCGCGACGGCAGCGGCCCCTACGGGTCCTGGACCATCAAGTCGAAGGTCGCCAACAACGAGTGGATGGACTCCTCCGACTTCGAGGACTCCGACTACGCGGCCGTGGTCCTCAACGACCACCCCACCTGGGGCAAGCTCCAGGACAACGTGGGCGCGTTCGGCTACACGTTCACCGAGAACCTCACCGACCACTCCGAGGTCTTCGCCGCGGGCTACCCCGGTGAGGGCTTCAACCGCACCGACCTGAACGCCGAGCGGATGATGTACTGCTACGGCGACACCGTGGACGCGTTCTCCTGGAACCCGCTGGACGACCGTATGTCGATGGACTGCGACATGGGCCGGGGCGCCTCCGGCGGCCCGCTGGTCGAAGGCAAGAACTCCAGTGACCCGCGCATCATCGGCGCCATCAGCCACCACGAGACCGATGACGCGGGCAAGCGCACCAACGACGATCTGTTCTCCTCCGAGCACGACTCGAAGGCCGCCAACACGATGAGCGCCGCGAACGCCATCAGCTAGCGGGAACGGCCGGAGGGGTCCGCGAGGCGACGCGGACCCCTCCGTACGCTGTCATCCGGGCTGGGCGTGCTTCCCCAGCTCCTCGCCCCACGCGTCGAGGATCTCCTGCGTGGTCATCGAGTCCACGTCCGCGGGCAGTTCCTTGCCCGATTTCGCCAGATCCGCCTGCCACAGCTCGATGTAGTCCGCACGGCTCTTCGGCGGCTCCGTGTGGACGGACACGGAGGTGTCCTCGGCGAAGGCGGCGTACGCGGCGGCGCCCGCGCCGGCGCACACAACTGCCAACGCCACCGCGGCTATCAGGGGTTTCTTGGTCACACCGGCAGGCTATCGACCCGGTCGCATGCGGATGAGCCCCTTCCGCATCATGGTTGTCGGGGTCTCGTGGAGGAATCGCGGACGACCACCCGTTGTTGCACCCACTGTCGCAGGCAAACGGAAGGACGGACGGGCGTGGACGTGAACGGCACAGTGGCCGAGGGCTTCGAGCCGGTCGGGGAGGCGTTCGCGCGGAACTTCGCCACGCTCGGGGACCGGGGCGCGGCGGTCGCCGTGTACCGGGACGGCCGCAAGGTCGTCGACCTGTGGGCCGGCACCAAGGACGTCGACGGCACGGAGCCCTGGCAGCGGGGCACCGCGCAGGTCGTGCGCTCGGCGACCAAGGGCGTCGCCGCCGCCGTACTGCTCCTGCTGCATCAGCGTGGGCTGCTGGATCTGGACGCGCCGGTGGGCGAGTACTGGCCGGAGTTCAAGGCGCAGGGCAAGGAGCGGGTGCTGGTCCGGCATGTGCTGAACCATCGCGCGGGGCTGCCGGTGCTCGACCGGCCGCTCACCCCGGACGAGGCGCTCGATCCGGCCAGGGGGCCCGAGGCGGTGGCCGCGCAGGCGCCCGTGTGGGAGCCGGGGAGCGCGCACGGCTATCACGCGCTGACCTACGGCTGGATGCTCGACGAAATCGTGCGCCGCGTGACCGGGCAGGGCGCCGGCGAATGGATCGCGGCGGAGATCGCCGGCCCGCTCGGAGCCGACTTCTGGCTCGGACTGCCCGCCGCGGAGGAAGCCGCGGGCCGCGCGGGCCGGGTCGGCAAGGTCGAAGGGCCCGAACCCGCCTCCGGTGCGGTTCTGCGCGCCCGCCCCAAGCGCTCGGTCACCGAGGCGTACACCGACCCGGACTCCCTCACCCGCCGCGCCTTCGCCGCGATCACGCCCTTCCCGGACCAGAACGAACCGGCGTACCGGGCGAGCGCGCTGCCCGCGACAAATGGCATAGCCACCGCCGACGGACTCGCCCGCGTGTACGCGGCGCTGATCGGCGACGTCGACGGCGTGCGCCTCTTCGACGAGGACACGGCACGCCTCGCCCGCGCGGAGGAGTCCGCCGGTCCGGACCGGGTCCTGGTCGTGAACACCCGCTTCGGCCTCGGCTTCATGCTGCACGGCAGCGCGTCCCCGTTCCTCTCCCCCGACTCCTTCGGCCACCCCGGCCGCGGCGGCTCCCTCGGCTTCGCCGACCCCGCCTCGGGCATCGCCTTCGGCTACGTCACCAACGGCTTCCGCAAGACGGTGACCGCGGACCCCCGCGCGCAGGCGCTGGTGCGCGCGGTACGACAGTCGCTCACGCAGGGCGCGTAGGCCTTCGCGCGCGCCCCGCGCTCGTCAATCACGCCAGGCGCGCGAGCCACCCCGCGCGCCCCGGCGCGTCTTCAGACGTGAATCGGGTGCGAGGTACGTCCCGACGCCGCGTCGATCTCCCCGTGCGCCTTCGTCAGCAGCTGCATGGCGAGTTCGTTCAGCGCGCGGGCGGCCGCTATTTCCTCACCCACGCGTGGCTGATTCGCGTCGGTGTGGTGGCGGCTGGCGTGGCCCTGGGCCCGTACCTCGGTCCCGTCGGGCAGGCGTACCAGCGCGGCCGAGCGTGTGTGCTGGTCGTCCTCGCTGAACTCCATCTCGACGTGCCATCCCACTGTGGTGTGCATCATGACGATCACCTCCGGAACGCTTGCTTCCAGGGTGCTCCTTCAGCCACGTTCCACACCACCGCAAGGGCACGGAATCGGCAGCGGTTTCCCGAGCGTTGAGTGGATCATGACGTCTGACGAGCGCACGATCACCAACCCGGCAACGCTCCACGACCCTGCCCCCTTCGGCTACAGCCACGCCGTCTCCGCACCCGGCGAGATCGTCCACATCGCCGGCCAGTACGCCTCCGACTCCTCCGGCTCCCCCGTCCCCGGCGACTTCGCCACCCAGGTCGAGCTCGCCTTCGACCGGCTGGAGTCGGCGCTGGCGGGCGTGGGCCTGGGCTTCGAGCAGGTGGTGCGGCTCGGCACGTTCATCGTCGACCACGAGCCCTCGAAGCTCCAGGTGCTCGGCAAGGCGCTGGGCGCCCGGTTCGGCGACCGCCTCCCCGCCCAGACCCTCAGCGGAGTCGCCGCCCTGGCCCTCCCGGGGATGCTCTTCGAGGTCGACGCGGTCGCCGTACGCCCGACGGACTCCGGCAACAGCCAGGGCTGACCCGAGCGGAACCGGCCGAGAACACCCGGCCCTACCCCGTCCGCAACATCAGCCCGATCCCCACCACCAACAGCGCCGCGGCCACGATCCGCGGCGCCCCGAACCTCTCCTTGAAGAACACGGCGCCGATCGCCGCCCCCACGATGATCGACGTGCCCCTCGGGGCGCGTTCGATCCGCTGCTGCACCAGTCCCGACCGGGTAGCTTGATCGACATGGATCAGGGGCGGGTAGTTGAAGCGTTTCGTCTTGAGGCTGGGCCGCTCGCACGGGCGATGACCGGAGTCTCGGCGGCCGAGTGGCATCTGCCGACGCGGTGCGCACCGTGGACGGTGAGCGAGTTGCTGGCACACGTCCGGGTGGTGATCGCCTGGCTGCCGGGCATGCTGGCCGCGCCGGCACCGGCCCGCGCCGAGGTCTCGGCAGTGGAGTACTACCGGCCCGACGACCGTTTCGCTCCGGACACCAACGCGGCTCGGATCGCCCTGGCCCAGAATCATGCGGCCGAGCAGCTCAGCGGTGCCGCCCTCGCCGAGGACTTCGACGCCACCTGGCAGCAGGTCGAGCGACTGTGCCGGGCCGAGCCGGAAGGGCGTGTGGTGCGCACCCGGCACGGCGATCCGATGCTCCTGTCGGAGTTCCTGCTGACGCGAGTGGTCGAGGTCGCCGTTCACGGCCTAGACCTGGCCGACGCCCTGGGGCGCGAACCGTGGCTGACTTCCCAGGCCGCGGATCTGGTGCAGGATCTTCTGCTCGGCGGCCCAGACGAGGCGCCGACGCTGGAGAAGCTCGGCTGGAGTCAGATTCACTTCCTGCGCAAGGCGACGGGGCGCGAACCGATCACCGAGGAGGAAACGGTGGAGGTCAGCCGCCTAGGCATCCAATGGCTCACCCTGGGTTAAGCACTCCTGCCCCCTGAACAGCGAAGTTATTACCGCATGAGCAAGACTTGACCGAGGACTCCCTCAAGGCGGCGATCGGCGCCAGTTCGGCCCGCGTCTGGGCCCACAGCACCAGGGCGTACGCGGCGACGGACAGCGCCGCGCCGAGCAGCCCGACCGCGGCGAACGGCCGTAGCACCGTGGCCGTCTCCCGGCGCCAGCGGTACAGCGCGTACGCCGGGATCACCGTGCCTTGCACCGCCATCAACCAGGCGATATAGCCGAGGGAGGACCCGGAGGCGCGGACGCCCAGGCCGTCGACGACCGTGTACGCCGCGATGGTCAGGCCGGTCGCGAGCGCCGCGCCGATCGCCGCCCAGTTCGGCCGGTGCCCGCGCAGGCCCCACAGGGCGACCCCGGTCAGCCCGGCGCAGGAGACCGCGATGCCGGTGGCCGCCCAGCGGTCCGGCACCTCGTGGGCGAAGACGGCGGCGAGCAGGGTGACGACGAGGGGCGCGGTGCCGCGGGCGAGGGGGTAGGCCTGCCCGAAGTCGCCGAGCCGGAAGGACGTCATCAGCAGGGCGTAGTAGGCGATGTGGATCACCGCCGAGGCGATCAGATACGGCCAGGCCCCGGCCGCCGGGAACGCCGTGAACGGCACCGCCGCAAGACCGAGCAGCATCCCGCCGCCCGAGATCAGCGCGAACCCGACGAGCTTGTCGGGGATGCGGTGGGCGAGCGCGTTCCAGCTGGCGTGCGTGACCGCGGCGAGCAGGACGGCCGTGACGACCAGTGGCGTCACGCGGTGCGCTCGCGCACGTCCACCAGAGCGCCGCCCGCGTGGGCGATCAGGGCCTTGGGTTCCATGGGGAAGACGGTGTACGGGGTGCCCGCCGCGGCCCAGACCAGGTCGTGGTCGAGCAGCGAACGGTCGGCGAGGACCCTGGTCCTCGTCCGGTGCCCGAAGGGCGGTACGCCGCCGATGGCGTACCCGGTGGTCTCCCGTACGACGTCCGCCTTGGGCCGGGTGACCTGCTCGGCGCCGAGTTCGCGGCGCACCAGCTCCATGTCGACGCGGGAGGCGCCGTCCATGAGGACGAGGACGGGCACACCGTCGGCGGCGAAGATCAGGGACTTGCAGATCTGGCTCAGCTCGCACCCGATCGCGGCGGCCGCCTCGGCGGCGGTCCGGGTGGCCTCCGGAAAGCGCCGCACCTGCGCCTTGACCGCCCCGAGCCCCAACTCGTCGAGGGCGGCGGCGAATCGGGGGTGGGCTCCTGACTCGGCAGTCGTCATGAAGGGCACGCTAGCGGTACGTGTACCGGACATGCGACCGGATTCGGCGCCCTGCGCACGCGACGCCGTCAAAAAGGAACAGCCGGTGAGGGCGCCACCGTCCCCACGTTGGCCCTCACCGGCTGGTCACTCGGAAGCGGTACCTCAGGCGCGTACCAGCTCCTTGTCCTCGTCGGCGTCGGTCGCGCGCGCCTCGGACAGGCGCGTCAGGCCCTCGCCCTCGACGTCCACGTTCGGCAGGGCGCGGTCCAGCCACTTCGGCAGCCACCAGGCCTTCTTGCCGAGCAGGGCCAGGACCGCCGGCACGATCGCCATGCGGACCACGAACGCGTCGAAGAAGACCGCGATGGCGAGGCCGAAGCCGATCATCTTGACCATCGACTCGGAGGAGCCGATGAAGCCCGCGAAGACCGCCATCATGATCACCGCGGCGGCCGTGACCACACGCGCGCCGTGCTTGAAGCCGGTCACCACGGCCTGGCTGGGCTTCTCGCCGTGGACGTACGCCTCACGCATCCGGGTCACGAGGAACACCTCGTAGTCCATCGCCAGACCGAAGACCACGCCGACCATGAAGATCGGCATCATCGACATGATCGGGCCGGTCTCCTCGACGCCCATGAGGCCGGACAGCCAGCCCCACTGGAAGACCGCGACCACGGCGCCGAGCGCGGCGAGCACGCTCAGCAGGAAGCCGAGCGCCGCCTTCAGCGGGACGAGGATCGAGCGGAACACCGCGATGAGGAGGAGGAAGGCCAGGCCCACCACCAGCGCCAGATACGGGATCAGCGCGTCGTTCATCTTCTGCGAGAAGTCGATGTTCATCGCCGTGGTGCCGCTGACCAGCACCTCGGTGTCGGTGTCGGCCTCGATGCCGGCGCCGGTGTCCCGGATGGCGTGGACCAGGTCCTCGGTCTCGGTGGAGGAGGGCTTGGAGTCGGGGATCACGGTGATGGTGAAGGTGTCCCCGGACTTGTTGAACGTCGCCGGGGTGACCGTGACGACGCCGTTCAGGTCCTTGATCTCGTCGGCCACCTCGGTGGCGGCGGCCTTCGGGTCGGCGCTGCCCTTGGCGTCGCCGACGACCATCAGGGGGCCGTTGAAGCCGGGTCCGAAGCCCTCGGAGAGCAGGTCGTAGGCGCGGCGCTGGGTGGTGGAGGTGGGTTGCGAACCGTCGTCGGGCAGGCCGAGCTCCAGCGAGGTGACCGGGACGGCCGCGGCACCGAGGCCGACGATGCCGAAGAGCAGCACGGCGACCGGACGGCGGACCACGAAGCTGGCCCAGCGGGTGCCCATGTTGGGCTTCCCGGACGGCGTCCTCTTACGGCCGAACAGCTTGCTCTTCTCGCCCGCGGGCTGCACCTTGCGGCCCGCGTAGCCGAGCAGCGCCGGGATCATCGTCAGGGCGATCAGGACCGCGATGACGACCGTTCCGGCCGCGGCGATGCCCATCTTGGTGAGCATCGGGATGTTGACGACCGACAGGCCGACCAGCGCGATCACGACCGTGAGACCGGCGAAGACGACCGCGGAGCCCGCGGTGCCGGCGGCCCGGCCGACGGCTTCCTCGCGGTCCCGGCCCTCGGCCAGTTCGGCGCGGTAGCGGGAGACGATGAACAGCGCGTAGTCGATGCCGACGGCGAGGCCGATCATCATGGCCAGCGTGGAGGTGGTGGAGCCCAGCTCCAGCGCGTTGGCGAGCGCGGTGATCGTGGAGACGCCGATGCCGACGCCGATCAGGGCGGTCAGCAGCGGCAGTCCGGCCGCGACCAGCGAGCCCAGGGTGATGACGAGGACGACGGCGGCGACCGCGATACCGATGATCTCGGTGGACCCGGTCTCGGGCGTGGCCTGGAGCGCGTCACCGCCGATCTCCACGGTCAGGCCGGTCTCGCGGGCCTCGTCGGCGGCGTGTTCCAGGGCCTCCTTGGAGGAGTCCTCCAGTTCCATGCCGGAGACCTCGTAGCGGACCTGGGCGTAGCCGACACTGCCGTCCTCGGAGACCGACTTGGTCTCGAAGGGGTCGGTGACGGAGACGACCTCGGAGCCGGTGCCGAGTTCCTTGACGGCCTGCTCGACGGCGGCCTTGTTGTCGGCGTCCGCGAGCTTGTGCCCGTCCGGCGCCTGGAAGACGACCCGGGCGGTCGCTCCGTCGGCACTGGAACCGGGGAATCGTTCCTCCAGCAGGTCGAAGGCCTTCTGGGCCTCGGTGCCGGGGATGGAGAAGGATGAGTTGCCCGCGGCGGGCGCGGAGGCGGCGCCGACGCCCGCGAGCGTCAGCAGGGCCACCCAGATCAGGGCGACGAAGTGCCGGCGCCGGAAGGCGAGCCGGCCCAGTCGATAGAGGAACGTGGCCACGGAGGCGTACTCCCGGTCATGTCGTGGGGGTGTTCAGGGCAGGGTGGATCAGCCCGGCGACGTGAGCGGTGACGTCAGGTGGAGGGCTTGCTGGGGACTTGTCGGGTACTGAGCGCGCCCAGGGACGGGCTCAGGTGGTGGGCACGCCGAGGGCGGGGAGGACCACGGCGTCGATGTACGAGATGAGGAATTCCTGCGTCGGCGGCAGCTCGTCGATCATCGTGCGGGCGGCGAACCCGCCGAGCATCATGTGCATCATGTAGCCGATCGCCGGGTTGTCCGCACGGACCTCACCCCGGTCGATCGCCCGCTGCACCACCCGGCGGAACTCCGCCATCTCGGGCTCGATGAGATGCTCCCGGAACGACTGGAGGAGATCCGGGTTGCTGTGCACGGCCATGGCGAGGCCGCGCATCAGCGCGGAGTTCTGCTCCATCTCGCAGTCGTCCGAACGCATGGTGAGGGCGTGCAGATCGCCCCTGAGCGACCCGGTGTCGATCTCGCTGAGGCCGATACCGCCCGGCTTGCTGTGCCGTACGGCCTTCGCGACGAGCTCGGCCTTGCCGCCCCACTGGCGGTAGAGCGTGGCCTTGCTGGACTTGGTGCGCGCGGCGACCGCGTCCATGGTCAGGGCGTCGTAGCCGACTTCGCGGAGCAGGTCGAGCACGGCCTCGTACAGCTCGGCCTCACGCTCGGGCGTGATCCGGCTGCGACGTGTGGTTACTGCCTCGGCCATGATGCACTCCCCTTTCCGCTGCGAACTCTTTGTCGAGAACCGCGTGCTGGGAACGACACGGTTTCGTACAGGACGAATGTACCGCAGGACCCATGCGAAACGAAACCGTTTCGTACGTGTCGCGGGTCACCCTTCGCGCATCCGTCCGCTTTCTCACGAGTTGCCCGGGCTCATTCAGCGGAAAAGCATGAGGAGGTGAGCTATCTGCGCCTGCCCCATCTCAACGGTGACCTGCTGTGCTTCGTGGCCGAGGACGACCTCTGGCTGACCTCCCTGGACGGACCCGGCCGCGCCTGGCGGCTCACCGTCGACCGCACCAAGGCGGGCCATCCCCGCTTCTCGCCCGACGGCACGCACCTCGCGTACACGAGCTGGCGCAGCCTCGTCCCCGAGATCCACCTGGTCCCGGCGGACGGCGGGCCGGCGCGGCAGCTCAGCCACTGGGGCACCGCGGACACCCAGGTCACCGGCTGGACCCCGGACGGCGACATCCTCGCGGTCGCCTCCCACGGCGAGCCCTTCTCGTACTTCACCTGGGCCTACAAGGTCACCCCCGACGGCTCCCCCGGCCGCAAGCTGCCCTGGGGCCCGGTCAGTGACATCCAGGTCGCCGACCTCGACGGCGAGCGCAAGACCCTGCTGCTCACCGGCACCCCGCCGCACGAGCCGGCCTCCTGGAAGCGCTACCGGGGCGGCGCGACCGGTCGCCTGTGGTTCCATGGCGAACGCCTGCTGGCCGACCTCGACGGCCATCTCGCCTGCCCCATGTTCGTCGGCGGCCGGATCGCCTTCCTCTCCGACCACGAGGGCGTCGGCAACCTCTACTCCTGCGCCCACGACGGCTCCGACCTGCGCCGCCACACCGACCATGACGCCTTCTACGCGCGGCACGCCTCCAGCGACGGCACCCGGGTGGTCTACCAGTGCGCGGGCGAGCTGTGGATCGTCGACGATCTCGCCGGTGCGCCGCGCAGGCTCGACGTCCGGCTCAGCGGCCCCCGCGCGGGGCGGCGCCGCTACCAGGTCCCGGCCGCCCAGCACGTCGACGGGATCTCCGTGGACGAGACCGGCCGCGCCAGCGCCGTCGTCGTCCGCGGCAGCCTGTACTGGCTCACCCACCGCGACGGCCCGGCCCGCACGATCACCGACACTCCGGGCGTACGGGTCCGGCTCCCGGAGATGCTCGGCTCGGTCGGCCAGGTCGCCTACGTCACCGACGCCGAGGGCGAGGACGCGATCGAGATCGCCTATCTGCCCCGGGCGACCGGCGACCGCGAGCCGAGAAGGCTGGCCTCGGGCGAGCTGGGCCGGGTCCTGGAACTGGTCTCCGATCCGCAGGGCGAGCGCCTGGCCATCGCCGCGCACGACGGACGCGTGCTGCTCCTGGACGCCACCGACGACTCCAACGGCGAGGTGACCGAGCTGATCCGGTCCATCAACGGGCCGGTGCGGGACCTCGCCTTCTCGCCGGACGGTGCGTGGCTGACGTGGTCGCACCCGGGCGTCGGCCGCTCCCTGCGCCAGATCAAGATGGCGCGGATCACCGGCGTCGGAGCGAGCGGCGAGGCCGGGCGCGTGATCGTCGACGTCACCAACGGCCGCTTCGAGGACGAGAACCCGGTCTTCACCAGCGACGGCCGCTATCTGGCCTTCCTCTCCTGGCGCGGCTTCGATCCGGTGTACGACGTCCACACCGGCGACCTGTCCTTCCCGCTCGGCTGCCGTCCCTACCTGGTGCCGCTGTCCTCGGCGACGCCGAGCCCGTTCGCGCTGAACCCGGAGGGCCGGCCGGCCGCGGGGGGCCTGGACCCGGTGGAGGACGAGGGCGGCGAGGGCGGCGCGGTGACCGTGGAGATCGAGGGCCTGGAGGCCCGGGTGACGCCGTTCCCGGTCACCGCCTCCAAGTACTCGGCGCTGTACCCGGTCTCGGGCGGCGGCCTGGTCTGGCTGCGCTGGCCGATCTCGGGGGCGCTCGGCGAGACCTTCGCCAACCCCGACGACACCAGTGGCCGGCCGACCCTGGAGCACTTCAGCATCACCAAGGCGAAGAAGTCCGAACTCGTCGAGCATCTGGACTGGTTCGCGGTCAGCGGCGACGGCAGCCGGCTCGTCCTGGTCGACGAGGGCGACCTGCGCGCCGTACCCGCCACGGAGAGCGGCGACAGCGACTCCACGGTGTGGATCGACGCCCGCCGCATCCTGCACGAGGTCGACCCGGCCGCCGAGTGGCGCCAGTCGTACGAGGAGGCGGGCCGCCTGATCCGCGCCTACTTCTGGGACCCCGGCATGTGCGGCATCGACTGGGACGCGGTGCTGGCCCAGTACCGCCCGCTGGTCGACCGGGTGGCCTCCCCGGACGAGTTCGCCGATCTGCTCCGCGAGGTCCTCGGCGAGCTCGGCACCTCCCACGCCTATGTCTCCGCGGCCCGCCGCAACGAGGGCCCGCCCCACTACCAGCGGCGCCAGGGCCTGCTCGGCGCCAACTTCGTCCACCGGGAGGCGGGCTGGACGGTACGGCGGATCCTCCCCGGCGACTCCTCCGACTCCAAGGCCCGCTCACCGCTGGCGGGCACCGGGATCCGCGAGGGCGCGGTGCTCACCCACGTCGACGGCCGCGCGGTGGACCCGGTGACGGGCCCGTATCCGCTGCTGGCCGGGGCGGGCGGTACGACGGTGGAGCTGACGTTCACCCCGGCGGAGGGCGAGGGCCGCTCGCGCCGGGTCGCCGTGGTCCCGCTGATCGACGAACGCCCCCTGCGCTACCAGGACTGGGTCGCCAAACGCCGCGCGGTCGTACGGGAGTTGAGCGGCGGACGGTGCGGCTATCTGCACATCCCCGACATGGGCGGCTCCGGCTGGGCCCAGTTCAACCGCGATCTGCGCATGGAGGTCTCCCGGCCCGCGCTCATCGTCGACGTGCGCGGCAACGCGGGCGGGCACATCAGCGAACTCGTCGTGGAGAAGCTGACCCGCACGATCCTCGGCTGGGACCTCACCAGGAACGCCCAGCCGGTGTCGTACGCCTCCAACGCCCCGCGCGGCCCGGTCGTCGCCCTCGCGGACGAGGCGACCTCCTCCGACGGCGACATGATCACGGCCGCCTTCAAACTCCTGAAGCTGGGCCCGGTCGTCGGCCAGCGCACCTGGGGCGGAGTCGTCGGCATGACCGGCCGCCACCAACTCGGCGACGGCACGGTGATCACGGTGCCGATGAACGCGGCCTGGTTCGACGCGTACGGCTGGTCCATCGAGAACAAGGGCGTCACCCCTGACCTGGAAATCCTGCGCACGCCCTTGGACTGGGCGGAGGGCAGGCACGCGCAACTGGACGACGCGGTGCAACTGGCGCTGGACCTGCTGGAGTCCAACCCTCCGGCGATCCCGCCGGACCACTCGCATGTGCCGGACAGGTCGAGGCCGAAGCTGCCGCCCAGGGCATGAGACAAGGGTCCAGGGCATGAGAAAGGGTGCCCCCGGTGAGGGGCACCCTTTCCGCTCAACGTGCAGCGTCAGGCGTCATAGTCCTGGTCGAAGCGGTCCTGCTCTTCCTGCTGCATCCGCTCCGTCTCCTCGTCGCGGCCGCGCTGGTGGCCTCGCTCCTGCTGGCCGCGCTGCTGCTGGCCGCGTTCGCGCCCCTGCTGCATCTTCTCCTTGGCCTGCTGCTGCCACTGCTCGGACTTCTCCTGGAACTGGTCCTTCATGCCCATGAGGTTTCACTCCCGTTATGGGTGAGGGGATCGGGCCCGACCAGATTCACACGCGCCGTGACGCTACGCATGTCGATCACTTACGGTGCGTGACGCGCTCCTGCTCATCGGCCTCGCCGCCCGCCCCGACAAGACCGATCCGCATGCCGTCGAGCCGGTCGGCGAACCTGCGCATCTCCCGCTGGCCGACGGTCCCGATGAGCGCCGGCAGATACCCGCGCACCCCCTGCATCCCGCGCAGCCACCACTGCCCGTACACATGGCTGGAGCGCCGCTCGATCCCGGCCACGATCCGGTCGACGGCAGGCCCCAGCGGGTACGTCTTGTTCGACGGCCACGGCAGCCGCTGCCTGAGCTCCCGCATGACGTCGTCCTGATCGGCGCCGCGCACCATGTCCGTGTCGGTCCAGGACAGATAGCCGACGCCCACGCGTACGCCCTTGTAGCCGACCTCGGCGCGCAGGCTGTGCGCGTACGCCTCCACGCCCGACTTGGAGGCGCAGTACGCGGTCATCATCGGCGCCGGGGTGATCGCGGCGAGCGAGGCGATCTGGAGCACATAGCCGCGGCTCTCCATCAGCACCGGCAGGAACGCCCGCGCGGTGACGGCGGAGCCGATGAGATTGACCTCGATGACCCGCCGCCACGCGTCTGGGTCGGAGTCGACGAACGGACCGCCGCTCGCCACACCGGCGTTGGCGACGACGATGTCGACCTTCCCGAACCGCTCCTTGACCTCCCGCGCCACCCGCGCCATCGCCTCGTGGTCGGTGACATCGGCGTACCAGTGGTCACTGTCGCTGTGCAGCCGCTCGGAGACCTGCTTGAGCGCGTCCGCTTCGAGGCCGACCAGCGCCACCTTCGCCCCGCGCGCGGAGAGCTTGCGGGCGAGCAGCTCACCCACGCCCCGTGCCGCTCCGGTGACGACGGCGACCTGTCCTTCGAGGCTCATCCTGCTCATGCGCCCTCCTTGATCTGTGCGTAGGCGACGACGAGTTCACGAATCCTTGCGCTCACCAGCTCCGGCGCCTCCACCGGCGTCATGTGCCCGAGCCCGGGCAGCTCGGTGAGCCCGACGCAGGTCGGCAGCGAGGCGGCCAGCGACCGCGCGTGCACGGGCGGCGTGAGCCGGTCGGCGGTCCCCACGACCACCTCGGTCGGCACCCTCAACTCCCGTACGCCGTGGTCGAGATCGAGCAGATCCAGCACCTGCGACCAGGCGTGCCGCACCCGCCGGGGACAGGCGTGCACGATCCGCGCGCACGCCTCGACCATGTGCGGCGCCGAACCGGGCCCCATGGTCCCGTACTTGAGCACCCGCCGCGCGAGCGGCGTGACCGGCCCGAGCGGCGCCCGCGACCCGAGGATCTGCTTGGTCAGCCAGGTCCGCAGCCGGCCCGGCTTGATCGGTACGACGGTGGACTCGGCGACCAGCCGGGACGAACCGGTGCTGCACAGCAGCACGGCGGCCGCGTGCTCCCGGAACGCGGGGCGCGCCGCGGCGGCCATCACCGTCATCCCACCCATCGAGTGCCCGGCGATCACCGCCCTCTCCCCCGGCGCGAGGGTCGCCTTCAGTACGGCTTCCAGGTCGTCGGCGAGCTCCTCGGTACCGCAGGCCCGGCTCGCCGGACTGCGCCCGTGGCCACGCTGGTCGTACGCGATGACCCGGTGGCCGGTGGCCAGCTCCCGTATCTGCGCCGCCCAGAAGGCGGTCGAGCAGGTCCAGCCGTGCGCGAGAACGACGGGGGGCGCGTTCTCGGGGCCGTGCACCTCCACGTGCAGGCGCGCGCCGTCCGCGGAGATCGCGGTGAGTTCGCGGGCGGGGGTGGGCGGGGCGTAGGGCCCGGAGCTCACGTGCATCAGGCGGCTCATGCGCCCGCCTCCGGGCGCGCGTCGGCGACTTCGCGCCCCTTGCCGGAACTGCCGCCCTTCTTCGCGCTGGCACGCTCCTTGGTGGCGGTGGCGCCGTTCTTCGCGCCCTGGCGCCCCTCTGTTGCGGCCGCGCTGCCCTCCGCGCTGGTGCGCCCATTCGACGCGCTGGCGCCTTGATCCGCGCCCGCACGCCCCCCGGCGCCGTCCTCCGCGCTCGCGGCGCGCACCACCGTGTACTCCGCGAGGTCCACGCGCCGGGTCGCGCGCCGGAACTCTCCCGTCGTGCCCGGCCAGATCGTGGTGTTGCGGCCGCTCGCGTCCAGGTACCAGCTCGTGCAGCCGCCGGTGTTCCACACCGTGCGCTTCATGCGCTCCTGCACGCGGTGGTTCCAGGCGCGCACGGCGCTCGGGCGCGCGTCCAGGGCGACGCGTCCGCCGAGGACGTCCAACTGCCGCACATAGTCGGCCAGATAGTTGAGCTGGCTCTCGATCATGAGGATCATCGACGAGTTGCCGAGCCCGGTATTGGGCCCGATGACCGTCATCCAGTTCGGGAACCCGGCGGCGGACGCGCCCCGCAGCGCCTCCATACCGCCCTTCCACGCCTCGGCGAGCGACCGCCCGTCCGCGCCGACGACCCGCTCCGCGATGGGCATGTCGGTGACATGGAAGCCGGTGCCGAAGACGATCGCGTCGACCTCGGTCTCGGTGCCGTCGGCGGCGACGACCGTCGAACCGCGGACCTCGGTGAGCCCGCTGGCGACGACATCGACATTCGGCCGGGCGAGCGCCGGGTAGTACTCGCTGCTGAGCAGGATCCGCTTGCAGCCGATGCGGTAGTCCGGCGTGAGCTTGGCCCGCAGCGCCGGGTCCTTGATGGCGCGCGCCATGTTCTGCTGGGCGAGCTTCTCGACCAGGCCGAGTTCGTTCGGGTGCTTGGTGAACGCCTGCACCTGGAGTTCGCGAATGCCCCAGAGCAGTCCGCGCCGGGCCTGGGTGGTGAAGGGGAGCTGCCGGTGCAGCCAGCGCTCCACGCCACTGATCGCGCGGTCCATGCGCGGCATCACCCACGGCGGGGTGCGCTGGAAGAGGGTGAGCCGGGAGACCTCCGGCTGGATGGCCGGCACGATCTGGATCGCGGAGGCCCCGGTGCCGACCATGGCGACCCGCTTGCCGCGCAGGTCGTAGTCGTGGTCCCAGCGGGCGGAGTGGAAGACCTTGCCGGGGAAGGAGTCGAGCCCCGGGACGTCCGGGACCTTGGGGTCGGACAGCGGCCCGGTGGCCGAGACCACGAGGTCGGCCGAGAGGTTCCCGCCGGTGGTCTCGATGTCCCAGCACAGCCGCTCGGCGTTCCAGGCCATCCGCTTCACCTCGGAGTCGAAGCGGATGTGCGGGCGCAGCCGGAAGACGTCCGCGACGTGCTCCAGATAGGCGCGGATGTGCTCCTGGCCGGAGAAGGTGCGCGGCCAGTCGGGGTTGGGTGCGAAGGAGAAGGAGTACAGGTGCGACGGGACGTCGCAGGCGCACCCGGGGTAGCTGTTGTCCCGCCAGGTGCCGCCGACGCTGGACGCCCGCTCCAGGACGACGAAGTCGGTGACGCCCTCGCGCCGCAGCCGCACCGCGGCCCCGAGCCCGCCGAACCCGGATCCGATCACCGCCACCCGTACATGCTCGTGTTCGGTCATCCCGAAGCCCCTCCACAGCCGTGCGACTCTGCCAGTGAACACTGGCGCAATGGGAGGGTAGAGCAGCTCCGTACTCATGGGTAGGGGGTGGGCCGAGGAAAGTTACCCCTGGTACGCCATAGGCTTCCGGCGTGGCACAAGACGCTGGACGACCCGAGGGCCGACGCGAGTACCGCATGGAGGAGCTGGCCCGGCTGGCCGGCATCACCGTGCGTACCCTGCGCTTCTACCGCGAACGCGGGCTCATCCCCCCGCCCCGCCGCGAGGGCCGAATCGCCTGGTACGACGACCGCCACCTGGCCCGGCTGCGCACGATCTCGGCGATGCTGGAACGCGGCCACACCCTCAGCGGCATCGCCGAACTCGCCGAGGCCTTCGACCACGGACGCGATGTCGCCGACCTGCTCGGCATGGACTCCCCCACCGAGGAGACCCCGGTCCGCCTCACCCCCGAGGAACTCGCCGACCGCTTCGCCGGCGACGTCACCCCGGAGAACTTCGCCGCCGCCCTGGAACTCGGCTATCTCGCCACCGACGGCGAGGAGATCGTCCACATCAGCCGCCGCCTGCTGGACGTCTCCGCCGCCCTGGTCCGCGAGGGCATCCCGCTCGCCGAGGTACTGGCCGCGGGCAAGGAACTGCGCGCCCACGCCGATGTCCTCGCCGATCTCTTCGCCGACCTGATCCTCCGCCACGGCACGGAGGAGGACCTCCCCCGCCTGCGCCCCCTCGCGCGCAGCGTGGTGGAGGCGGAGATGTCCCTGGCCCTGGACCGCCGCCTGCGGAAGCGGTCGTAGCGGGGGCGGGGGCGTGGGCGGGGCCGAGGGGGCGCGTGCGGTGTGGCGGGCGCCCCTCGGCGTACAGGGCGCTGGGGGCATGGGTGGCACACGCGGCGCGGGGCGTGCCGAAACCGCCCACAGCGCACGCCCACGCTCCTACCCACCGGCGCGCGCCGGCGCACAGGGCAACGCCCCGCGCACGGCCACACAATGGCTGCGCCCGCGCACGCCCGCGCGCAGACGCCCCGCCACGCGCCTACTCGTAGACGACTGTCACCGGCGCATGATCCGACCAACGCTCCGCATGCGTCGCCGCGCGCTCCACGAAGCCCTTGACCGCCCGGCCCGCGAGCCCCGGCGTCGCGATCTGGTAGTCGATGCGCCAGCCCGTGTCGTTGTCGAAGGCGCGCCCCCGGTACGACCACCAGCTGTACGGCCCCTCGACGTCCGGGTGCAGGGCGCGCACGACGTCGACGTACCCGCCCTCCTCCGGATCGAGCACCTGGCCGAGCCAGGCGCGCTCTTCGGGGAGGAAGCCGGAGCTCTTCTGATTGGCTCGCCAGTTCTTGAGGTCCGCCTTCTCGTGGGCGATGTTCCAGTCGCCGCAGACGACGACCTCACGCCCGTCGGCGGCGGCGCGCTCGCGCAGGTCCTTGAGGTAGGCGAGGAACTCCCCCATGAAGCGGACCTTCTCGTCCTGGCGCTCGGTGCCGACCTCACCGGACGGGAGGTACAGGGAGGCGACCGTCACACCGGGCAGATCCGCCTCGACATAGCGCCCGCCGGCATCGAACTCGCTCGACCCGAAGCCGACCTGCACGCGGTCGGGCTCGCGCCGGGTGTAGAGGGAGACGCCTGCGCGCCCCTTCGCGGCGGCGGGCGCATGCACGACATGCCAGCCGTCGGGCTCCCGTACGGCGTCCGGCAGCTGCTTCGCCTCGGCGCGCACCTCCTGGAGGCACAGCACATCGGCGGAGGTCGCGGCCAGCCACTCCACGAAACCCTTCTTCGCGGCGGCACGCAGCCCGTTCACATTCACGGAGGTCACAGTGAGCACCCGGGCACGATACCGGCAGGCTGGACCAAGTCCAGATTCCGACTGCTTATGACTGTACGGTTGTGTGCATGCACATACGTCGCGTCTCCTTCGACCACCCCGACGCCGTGAAGCTCAATGACGCGGTCCAGGCCGAGTACGCCGCCCGCTACGGCGACGACGGCGACGCCACGGTCATGGCCACGGCCGACTTCGACCCGCCGAACGGCGTGTACCTCCTCGCCTACGACGAGCACGGCACCCCGGTCGCCTCGGGCGGCTGGCGTGTCAAGGACACGAACGGCGAGGGCAACATCGACGGTGACGCCGAGATCAAGCGCATGTACGTGATCGCCGGCATGCGTGGCCACGGTCTCGCCCGGCGCATCCTGGCCGCTCTGGAGGAGGACGCCCGCGGGGCCGGCCGACTGCGCATGGTGCTGGAGACGGGCACCAAGCAACCCGAGGCCGTCGCCCTCTACGAGTCCAGCGGCTATGAGCCGTGCGAGAAGTTCGGCTACTACCGGTTCCACGAACTGAGCCTGTGCTACGCCAAGCCGCTCACCCTCTGAGATAGGCCAGTACCGCGAGGACCCGGCGGTGGGTCTCCTCCGCCGGCGGCAGGTCGAGCTTGGTGAGGATGGACCCGATGTGCTTGCCGACGGCGGCCTCGGACACCACCAGCGCGCGGGCTATGGAGCCGTTGGACCGGCCCTCCGCGACCAGCGCCAGCACCTCCCGCTCACGCGGGGTGAGCCGCTCCAGCGGGTCCCGGCGCCGCCGCAGCAACTGCCGTACGACCTCCGGGTCGACGACCGTGCCACCGGCCGCGACCTCGGCCAGCGCGGCCGTGAACTCCTCGACCTGACCTACCCGGTCCTTCAGCAGGTAGCCGACGCCGGATCCGTCGCCGGAGTCCAGCAGGTCGGCGGCGTACGTCCGTTGCACGTACTGGCTGAGCACCAGCACCGGCAGCGCGGGGCGCTTCTCGCGCAGCCGGACGGCCGCGTGCAGCCCCTCGTCCTGGAAACCGGGCGGCATACGGACGTCGGTCACCACGATGTCCGGCTCGTGCTCCTCGACGGCGGCGAGCAGCGCCGGAGCGTCGCCGACAGCCGCGACCACGTCATGACCGCAGCGGTCGAGCAGACCGATCAGGCCTTCGCGCAGCAGCACGCTGTCCTCGGCCAGGACTACGCGGAGCGGCCGGTGGGTCCGGCGGTCTCCGTGCGCTCGGTCCGCTTCAGCTCGCAAGGAATCTCCACACGCAGCAGGGTCGGTCCGCCCGGCGGACTGGACAAGGAGAGTCTGCCATCGAGCACTGACACCCGGTCGGCGAGACCGGTCAGCCCGCTGCCCCTGACCGCGTCCGCACCGCCCCGGCCGTCGTCCCGCACCTGGAGCACCAGCCGCCCGGCGTCGTGACCACCGCTGACCCGGGCGCGCCGGGCGCCACTGTGCTTGTCCACATTGGCGAGCGCCTCGCACACCACGAAGTACGCGGCGCTCTCCACCGCCCGCGACATACGCCCGGGCAGGTCGAGGTCGACGTCCACGGGGATCGCGCTGCGGTCGGCGGCGTCGGCCACGGCCGCGCCGAGGCCGTAGTCGGCGAGGACCTGCGGGTGGATGCCCTGGATCAGCTCGCGCAGTTCCTCCAGGACTCGCCCGGCCTCCTCGTGGGCCTTGGCGAGCTGGTCGGCGAGGGGACCGGGCGGGGCGTCCAGGCGGGCGAGGCCGAGGGTCATGGTCAGGGCCACGAGGCGTTGCTGGGCGCCGTCGTGCAGATCGCGTTCGATACGGCGCCGCTCCGCCTCGAACGCGTCGACCAACCGCACCCGGGAGCGGGCGAGTTCGACGACCCGCTCACCGAGATCCGCATCACGCGGGGCGATCAGCAGCCGGGTCAGCTCCGCGCGGGCACCGGCCGTCACCGCGAGCACATAGGCGCCCGCGGCGAGCAGCAGCACCCCGAGCAGGGCCACACCGACGGCGGCCGGCCAGTCGGTGACCGTCCACTGCTTGAGCACCTTGGCCTCCTGGCCGTCGCCGACCGTCGCCATCAGCAGCGGGGTGGCGACCATCGACGCCGGAAACAGCAGCGCCATGGTGACGATTAGCGCGTCCGCGGGCCAAAGCAGGACGGCGAAGAGAAGCGCGTACCCGAGTTCCCGCCAGGTCTGCCGCTCCCTCAGCCGCGTGGTGAACCAGCACCACAGTCCGGGCTCGGCGGGCTCGCGATGCCTCCCCCGCGCGGGCCTTGCGTCGATCAGCCGCAGCCTGCGCCGCTCCACCGCGGCCACGGGCAGCCCGGCGAGGGCAGCGCAGGCCAGCAACGGCAGCCCGACAAGGACGATCGCCAGAACCCCGCCGACCGCCACCAGCGTCACGATCGCCACCAGCGCAGCGAGCCCGGTGACCACGCCGGTCAGCAAGTAGGCGGCGGCACGCCAGGGCCACGGCGACAGCAGAAAGCCCGGCCGGGCCAGGACCTGCCACACGGTGTCCGCGGGCGCGGGTCTTTCGGGATGCGTAGAGATCACCGTTTCACCGTAGAAGCCGCCCCTACGCGCGGGCCATCGGTCCAGCGGGTGGAGCAGGGGTATGCCTGGCCCTACCCCGGTTGTCGGTCCTGCCGCACTGCGCCGGGCCCCGTTGCGGCGATTGGGTTGAGGGACACCGCAACGACCCATGATTCGAGGGCCAGATGACCGACCACGCCATCCAATTGCGCGCCGTGACACGGCAGTACGTCTCGGGCGGCAGCCCCGTGACCGCGCTCGACAGGGTCTCGCTCGCCTTCCCCCGAGGCACGTTCACCGCTGTCATGGGCCCCTCCGGCTCCGGCAAGTCCACACTGCTCCAGTGCGCCGCCGGACTGGACCGGCCGACGTCCGGCTCGGTGTCCCTGGGCGGCACCGAGCTGACGACGCTGAGCGAGACCCGGCTGACACGGCTGCGCCGGGAGCGGATCGGCTTCGTCTTCCAGTCCTTCAACCTGCTGCCGTCGCTGACCGCCGAGCAGAACGTCGCGCTCCCCCTGCGCCTCGCCGGTCGCCGCCCGCCACGCGCGCGTGTCCGTGAGGCCCTGCGCCAGGTCGGCCTCGCCGACCGGTGCGGACACCGCCCGTCGGAGCTGTCCGGCGGTCAGCAGCAGCGCGTCGCGCTGGCCCGCGCGCTGATCGCCCGCCCCGAGGTGCTCTTCGCCGACGAACCGACCGGCGCCCTCGACTCCCGCACCGGCCGCGAGGTTCTGGCCCTGCTCCGCGACATGGTCGACACGGAGGCCCGGACGATCGTCATGGTCACCCACGACCCGCTCGCCGCCTCGTGCGCGGACCGCGTGGTGTTCCTCGTCGACGGCAGGGTGGCCGATGAGCTGACGGAGGCGTCGGCGGGGGATGTCGCCGCGCGGATGGCGGGTCTGGAGGCGGTGGCGTGCTGATCACCGCCCGCTTCCTGCCCGCCCCTCACGCGAAGGCCATCCCATGCTGACCGTAGCCCTGCACACCCTGCGCACCCGCTGGATCACCTTCACCGGCAGCTTCGTGGCGCTGTCCCTCGGCGTCGCGCTGATCGCCGTGATGGGGCTGGCCCTGGCCTCGTCGCTCCAGGCCCCCGAACGCCGGCCGGAGCGGTTCGCGGCGGCCCCAGTCGTCGTGCAGGGCCGGGACACGCTGCGCGTACCGACACCGAACGGCGACCGCACCCAGCCGCTGGCCCAGCCGAACGCCGTGCCCGCGCGGACGATCGCCGCCCTGAAGCGCCTCGGCCCCGTCACCGAGGACCGCTCCTTCGCCGTGCGGGCCGAGAACGGGCCCGCCGATCTGGTGGGCCACCCTTGGCCCACGGCGGCCTTCGCGCCGTACGGCCCGGTGAACGGGCGCGAGCCGCGGGCGGATGGCGAGGTGGTCGTCACGTCGGGCTGGGCCGTCAAGGGCGACCGCCTGCGCACCGGTTCCGGAACCGTGACGGTGGTCGGCGTGGTGCGCGGCCTCGGCTTCGAGAACGCCGTGTTCCTCACCCCCGCGCGGGCCGCGCAGTTGGCGCCGGTCAGCACCCAACTGGTCGTGGAGGCGGACGCGGCGGCCGTGCGCGAGGCGGTCGGCACGGATTCCGGCGCCGAGGTGCTGACGGGTGCGGACCGACGGTTCGCGGACGCCGATCCGGACCGCGACCGCGAGGCCCTGACCGCCATGAACGCGATGTTCGGCACCGCCGGCGGGGTCAGCGGCTTCGTGTCGGTGTTCGTGGTGGCGTCGACGTTCGCCTTCGCGGTGGCCCAGCGGCGCCGCGAGTTCGGGCTGCTGCGCACGGCGGGCGCCACGCCCGGCCAGATCCGCCGCACGGTGCTGGCGGAGGCCCTCCTGATCGGCGTCCTCGCCTCGGCCGCCGGCTGCGCCCTGGGCGCGTTCACGGCGCCGTACCTCGCCGCATGGGTCGTGGACGGCGGACTCGCACCGGCCTGGTTCACCATTGGCGACCACGTCTGGCCGTACCTTCTGGCCTTCTGGACGGGCCTGTTCGTCGCGCTGACGGGAGCGGCGGCCGCCGCGTGGCGAGCGGGTCGGACCGGTCCCGCGCAGGCGCTGCGCGAGGCATCCGTGGACCAGGGCACGATGCCCTGGACCCGTCGCCTACTCGGTACGGCCCTCCTCGCCACGGCCGCCGTCATGCTGCTCCTGGCCCTGGCGACCGACCCGTCCGACCTGCTGCACCGCAAGACGTACGTCAGCCGCCCCATGCTGCTGATCACCGCCTTCGCCCTGCTCGCCCCGCTCCTCGTACGCCCCCTGACCCGCCTGCTCACGTGGCTCCCCTCCCGCCTTCCCGGCGCGTGCGGGCTGCTGATCCGCGAGAACACCAGCACCGCCGTCCGCCGCACCGCGGCCACAGCCGCCCCGGTCCTGGTCACGGTCGCCCTGACCGGCTCCCTGCCCGGCGCCACGGCAACCTTGAACGAAGCGCGAACGACGGAGACCCGCCACCGCACCATCGCGGACTTCGTCGTGACGCCCCCACCCGGCGGCTACGACAGACCAACGCTCGAACGCCTCCAGAAGATCCCGAATGCAAAGGTCTCCTCGACCTCCCCGAGCGAGGTACACGTCCTCGAAGAGGGCGTAGCCCTGATCCGTTCCCCTGCCCGCGTCGCCGACCCGAAGGCGCTGACCGCCACCACCCGCCTGCCCCTCACCGCGGGCCGAGTCCTGGACCTCGACGACGACTCGATCATCGTCAACGAGGAGTGGGAGCGGCACACCGTGGGCCAACGGGTGACGGTCTGGCTGGCCGACGGCACGCGCAAGTCGCTGCGGATCGCCGCGGTGATGCCGGTGGGCACGGGCGACAACGGCGTCTACGTCACTCCCGCGAACGCTCCCCACGCACGCGTGGACCGCATCGACGTCAAGGTCACACCAGGCACCGACACGGCGGCCGCGGCAAGGGCCCTGCGCGCGGCGATCGAGCCGCACGGCGGCCTGCTCCACACCCGCACCGCATGGCTGCGAGCCACCCAGCCCCCGGCCGACGGCACCACCCGACTCGGCTTCCTCCTAGTCCTGGGCATAGCCCTGCTCTACACCGGCATCTCCCTCGCCAACACCCTGGTCATGGCCACACCCGACCGGGTCCGCGACCTGAGGGCACTGCGCCTGGCCGGAGCCACCACCGCCCAGGTCCTGCGCCTGATCGCCGCGGAGGCACTCACGGTGGTCGCCGTCGGCGCGCTCCTGGGCCTGCTGGTCGCCGCCCTCAACCTGCTCGGCATGTGGGGCGCTCTGTCGCTGCTGTCCGTGCACGCCCCGATCGTGCTTCCGTGGAAGGCCCTGGGCTCGGCGACGGCCGCGTGCGCGGCTCTGGCGGTCGTCGCGGCGGTGATACCGGCGGCATCGGCGCTGCGGGGCAGGGCGGGAATTCGGACGGCTTAAGAGGGTGACCGCGACATACGCGCGGGCCACTTCGATCCGCACCGGGCCATCCGCCCCCGCCACTCCCGGTGTTCGAACAAAAAAGATCCCGCCCGATCAACTGATCGGGCGGGATCTCATCAACTGACCTGATTTCTCAAGTGCAGTTGTTGCGGTGGACCTGAGGGGATTTGAACCCCTGGCCCCCTCGATGCGAACGAGGTGCGCTACCGGACTGCGCCACAGGCCCTTGCAACGAGTGAAACTCTAGCATCCCGATCCGCCCGCTTGGAAATCCGTTCCCCGGCGGGCCACTGGCCCGGTGCAGGTGGGGCGTGCGGACGGGTTCGGCGGGCGTCCGGCGCCGACGGACGGCGCGGGCGCCCCCTACTCGTTGGCCGCCCGCGGCCGCCCGCCGTCCTCGTACTGGTCGAACAACGGCGTACGCCCCCGTTCACGCGCCCGCCGGGCGGAGGCGGCCCGGCGGGCGTCACTGCGCCCGCCGCCGTCCGCCTTCTCCTCACCGTCAGCCGCCTGCGTCTCCGCCTGTTCGGCTCCGGCCGCGCGGGCCTCCGCCGCCTCCTGCTCCGGCGCGACCGCGCTGGACCGCGCCGAACTCCACGCGTCGGGCGCCCCCAGGTCCACGTCCGCCGTGGCGCGCGGCGCGACGGGCGCGGTCACGTACGTCGGCAACGGCACCGGCACGGGATCCCAGCTCTCACCCTGCCCCGGCCGCCGCTGGCGCTCACGCTGCTGATCGACCCACTCCGCGTGATCGGTCTGCTCGACGAGCGCCCGCCGGTCCGCGGCCAGCGTCGAAAGGCCCGGGTCGCTCTGTGGTCCAGGGCCTTCGTCAGGCTCCTCTGCGTCCGCGCGGGCGTCGGCGGAGACACGCCGGCGCGGCTGGCGCGCACGCTCCTTGAGCTGTTGCGCGGCGACCTCGGCGCGCCGACGGTCCATCTGATACGCGAAGCGGCGGCGCTCCTGGGAGCGCAGGTAGGCGATGTACGCGCTGAGCAGTACGGCAGGCACGCCGGGTGCCCACAGGAACGCGAGCCCTCCGACGGCGGCGACGATCGCGCCCATTGTGAAGGCGAGGAAGAGCATCACGGTTGTGCGCCGACGGCGCGCGAGCACCTTTGTGCGCCGGGCGCGCGCCGCGGCCGCCTCCTCGGCAGGCGAGGGGGGCGTACGCCGCGCGGCCGGGACCGGCTTCTGCGCCGCCTGCGCCTTCTGTGCTTTCTGTGGCTTCCGCGACTTCCGCGCCGGTGCGGGTCCGGGTTCGGGCGCCGGGGCGGCCGCGCGTGCGCGCGCCGGTTCGGACCGCTCCTGCCGCTCCGGCTCCTCCGCGCGCGCCGACACCGTCTGCGGGCGCGTCGGAGACACGGCGAAGGCCCGGACGTCCACCGATGCGGTGACGCCGTCCGGGTCGTCGGCGCTGGGCTCCCCCTCGTCGGCGGAGCGCGCGCGCAGGTCCTTGGCGTACCGGCGCTCCATCCCCGCCCGTCCGGACAGCAACCGGATGGCTGTGCTGAAGCGTTCCGTCGGACGGGCCTCGTTCAGCTCGTCCTGCCTACGGAGCCACATCGGCACCAAGTAGGCGGCCCAGGCCCCGACAATGACTGCGTAGATGAGGCCACTGCTGCTCACGCCTCACACGGTAGAGGGGTTTGCGTGAGGCCATCTGCCAATTGAGCCGGTGTGTCGCACGATCTGGCTGATATTTCGAAATTTTTTTGTGACCGATGCGATCAGCTGGCCGCAGATGAGGCGAATTCAGGGCTCCGAGTCGGTCGCGAGGCGATCAATTTCGAACATTTATTCAATTACCCCGGGCTATGCGGGATTCCCCGGCGTGTTCTGCGGGTTCCTCGGCCCGTCGGAGGACCTCCCCCGGGAGTGTGCCCGGCGCCAGCGGTTCAGCAAGCCGTCGGGCGCTTCTTCCGCGGTGAGCGCGAACACGAGATGGTCGCGCCAGGCCCCGTCGATGTGGAGATAACGGGGTCGCAGCCCCTCCTCGCGGAATCCGAGTTTCTCCACGACCCGGCGGCTCGGCCCGTTCTCCGGGCGAATGCAGACCTCGATGCGGTGCAGTCCGACGGTGCGGAAACAGTGGTCCACGACGAGCGCCACGGCCGTCGGCATCACCCCGCGGCCGGCCACCGCCTGGTCCACCCAGTAGCCGACATGCCCCGAGCACATGGAGCCCCACGTGATCCCGGCGACCGTCAACTGCCCGACCAGCCGCCCCTGGTACTCGATGACGAACGGCAGCATGCGGCCCGCGTTCGCCTCGGAGCGCAGGTGCCGGACCATCTGGCGATAGGTCGGCCGGTGCGCGATCGGCCCGCTCGGCGTGGGCGGCGGAATGGTCGCCTCCCAGGGGCGCAGCCAGTCCCGGTTGCGCCGGTTGACCTCGCGCCAGGCCCGCTGGTCGCGCAGCTTTATCGGCCGGAGGACGACATCGCCGTCCGCCAGCACGACGGGCCAGGATGGGCTGTTCAGCTCGCACCCCCACTGCCTGTGCCGGGTCTCGGATGATCGCCGCCACGGATCTGGTCCACGGCGTGCACCAGCAGGGGCTCCAGGACGGCGAGCCCGTCCTTCACCCCGCCGGTGGAGCCCGGCAGGTTGACGATCAACGTGCCGCCCGCCACCCCGGCCAGCCCCCGGGAGAGCACGGCGGTCGGCACCTTCTCGCGGCCGAACGCCCGGATGGCCTCCGCGATGCCCGGCACCTCGTAGTCGATCACCGCGCGGGTCGCCTCGGGCGTGCGGTCGGTGGGCGAGATGCCGGTGCCGCCGGTGGTGACGACAACGTCGTACCCGGCCTCGACGGCGGCCCTCAATGCAGCCTCCACGGGGTCGCCGTCGGGCACGACCTGCGGCCCCTCGACGGCGAACCCGAAGCCCTTCAGCCCGTCGGCGATCAGCGGGCCGCCCTTGTCCTCGTAGACGCCGGCGGAGGCGCGGTTGGAGGCGGTGACGACCAGGGCGCGGCGGATCCCGACGGTCATGCCCGGCTCCAGTCGCCCGACTTGCCGCCCGTCTTCTCCTCCACGCGTACGTCCGTGATGACCGCTCCCTTGTCGACCGCCTTGACCATGTCGATCACGGTGAGTGCGGCGACGGAGACCGCGGTGAGGGCCTCCATCTCGACGCCCGTGCGGTCCGTGGTCCGCACGGTGGCCACGATCTCCACGGCGTCGTCCGCGACCGACAGATCCAGTTTCACACCCGACACCGACAACGGGTGGCACAGCGGGATCAGGTCCGGGGTGCGCTTGGCTCCCATGATGCCCGCGATCCGCGCGGTGGCCAGCGCGTCACCCTTGGGGACGCCCTCACCGCGCAGCAGCTCGATCACGCGGGGCGCGACCAGGACCCGCCCGCTGGCGCGAGCGGTGCGCGCGGTCACGTCCTTCTCCGATACGTCGACCATGCGCGCGGCGCCCGCCTCGTCGATGTGCGTCAGTCGGTCCTGCGTACTCATGCTGTGTGGCGCTCCCGGTCCGGGCCCTCGGCGGTGCGGCGCTGGGCCTGCTGTGCGCGACACGGTACCGCCAAGTCGGCGCGCGCACCGGAGCAGGACCGGCACGCGCGCGTGGGCTCAGCCGAGCAGCACGACCTCGACCTCGGCGCCGGGCTCGACGGACTCGGCGTCCTCGGGGACGACGATCAGCGCGTCGGCGTGCGCGAGGGCTGCGACCAGGTGCGATCCGGCCCCGCCGACGGGGCTCACGGCGCCTTCGGCGTACGTCGCGCGCAGGAACTGTCTGCGCCCCTTCGGCGAGGTCAGCGCCTTGTCCGCCGTGAGGGTCGCGGTCGTGCGCGGCCGGTGGACGTCCTCCAGGCCCATGAGGGTGCGGATCGCGGGGCGCACGAACAGTTCGAAGGAGACGTACGACGACACCGGGTTGCCGGGGAGGGCCAGCAGCGGGGTGTGGTCGGGGCCGATGGAGCCGAAGCCCTGGGGCTTGCCCGGCTGCATGGCGAGCTTGCGGAACTCGATGCCGCTGCCGGCCTCGTCCTCGTCGCCGACGGACTCCAGTGCTTCCTTGACGACGTCGTACGCCCCGACGCTGACGCCGCCGGTGGTGACCATGAGGTCGGCGCGCACCAGCTGGTCCTCGATGGTGGAGCGCAGGATCTCGGCGTCGTCGGCGACGGCGCCCACGCGGTAGGCGATGGCACCGGCGTCCCGGGCGGCCGCGGTGAGGGCGAAGCTGTTGGAGTCGTAGATCTGGCCGCTGCGCAACTCCTCGTCGGGCTGGACGAGTTCGCTGCCGGTGGACATCACGACCACGCGCGGGCGCGGGCGTACGCGTACCGTGCCGCGGCCGATCGCGGCGAGCAGGGCGATCTGCGGCGGGCCGAGGACGGTACCGGCCTCCAGTGCGCGGTCACCGGCCTTCACGTCGCTGCCCTTCGCGCGCACGTGCGCGCGGGCCTCGGCGGGCCGGTACACGTGCACATGCCCGGTGGCGCCCTCGGGGGCAAGGCTGCGGGCGCGCATCCCGGCCACCGGGCCCTCGCCGAGGCCGCCGTCGGTCCACTCGACGGGGACGACCGTCTCCGCGCCCGGCGGCAGCGGCGCGCCGGTCATGATGCGCGCGGCCTGGCCGGGACCCACCTGGACCAGCTCCGCCTGACCCGCCGCGACGTCCCCGACGACCTCCAGGACCGCCGGGAACTCCTCGCTCGCGCCCGCGACATCGGCGACCCGTACCGCGTACCCGTCCATGGAGCTGTTGTCGAACGGCGGCAAGGAGACCGGCACCGTGACGTCGTCGACCAGGACGCAGCCCTGGGCGTCGAGCAGTTGCAGCTCGATGGGTTCGAGGGGACGGACGGTCGCGAGGATGTCCTCCAGGTGTTCGTCCACCGACCAGAGGTGGTCCTGGTCGGTGGTGCGGGGCGCGGCGCTGCTCAAAGTGGCTACATCTCCTCGGCTACGTAACTGCGAAGCCAGGTCCGGAAGTCCGGGCCCAGGTCTTCACGTTCGCATGCGAGTCTGACAATGGCACGCAGGTAGTCGCCACGGTCCCCGGTGTCATAGCGGCGGCCCTTGAAGACGACGCCGTGCACCGGGCCGCCGACCTTCTCGTCCGCCGCGAGCTGCTGGAGGGCGTCGGTGAGCTGGATCTCGCCACCGCGGCCGGGCTCGGTCTTGCGCAGTATGTCGAAGATGTGCGGGTCGAGGACGTAGCGGCCGATGATCGCGTAGTTGGACGGGGCGTCCGTGGCGTCAGGCTTCTCCACCATGCCCGTCACCTTGACGACATCGCCGTCCTCGGTGGTCTCGACCGCGGCGCAGCCGTAGAGGTGGATCTGCTCGGGCGCGACCTCCATGAGCGCGATAACGCTGCCGCCGCGCTGCTCCTGGACCTCGACCATGCGCTTGAGCAGCGGGTCGCGCGGGTCGATGAGGTCGTCACCGAGGAGGACGGCGAAGGGCTCGTGGCCGACGTGCGGGGCCGCGCACAGCACCGCGTGGCCGAGCCCCTTGGGGTCGCCCTGGCGGACGTAGTGCATGGTCGCGAGGTCGCTGGACTCCTGCACCTTGGCGAGCCGGCTGGCGTCGCCCTTCTTCTGAAGGGCGGACTCCAGTTCGTAGTTGCGGTCGAAGTGGTCCTCGAGGGGGCGCTTGTTGCGGCCCGTGATCATGAGGACATCGTCGAGGCCCGCGGAGACGGCCTCCTCGACCACATACTGGATCGCCGGCTTGTCGACGACCGGCAGCATCTCCTTGGGAGTGGCCTTGGTGGCCGGCAGGAACCGGGTGCCGAGACCTGCTGCGGGAATGACAGCCTTGCTGATCCGAGGGTGCGACTGAGTCATGCCCGCAACCTTATCCGGTGCCTTTGTAGGGAATCTGTGGCTCCGGTTAATTGGCTCTCATATGAGCACATTGAAGGGGTACGGGTACGACCAATGAGTCACATCGGACGTCCGGCCGAGCCTGACAAGCGAACGTTGCGGCGAGAGTTCCTCGCGGTGAGAAGCAGGTTGACGGCCGATGACGTACGGGAAACGGCGCTCGCGTTGGCGGGGCGCGCGCTCGACCTGCCCGAGCTGGCGCGAGCGCGCACAGTGGCGGCGTACGTCTCGGTGGGGAGCGAACCGGGCACGCTCGCTCTGCTGGACACGCTGCGCGCGCGGGGCGTGCACGTCCTGCTCCCCGCGCTCCTGCCCGACAACGACCTTGATTGGGGCGCCTACACCGGCGAGGACTCCCTCGCACGGGTCCGACACGGCGGAAAGATGGCCCTCTTCGAGCCGGCCGGCGAACGCCTCGGACCAGACGGCGTGACCGCCGCGGACGTGGTGCTCCTGCCCGGGCTCGCGGTCGACGCGCGCGGCATGCGCCTGGGGCGCGGCGGGGGCTCGTACGACCGCGTGCTCGCGCGCCTGGAGCGCGCGGATGCCCACCCCGCGCTGGTGGTGCTGCTGTACGACACGGAGGTCGTCGAGCGCGTCCCGGCGGAGGAGCACGACCGGCCGGTGCACGCGGTGGTGACGCCATCTGCCGTGCGCCGCTTCCACACGACCTGAGCCTCGCCGCATACGAAGGGGCCCTCCACGCGTGCGTGGAGGGCCCCTTCGTCGTCGCGCCGTCAGTGGCTCAGGGCTGAAGCACCAGTGTGTCGCTCGTGCTCTCCTCGACCGCGTCCTTGGTGAAGGACCAGTCGAGCAGCTCGCCGTCGGCCCACTTGTCGGTCTGGTCGGTGTAGTGGGCGTTGTAGGCGTGCCCGGAGGCGCCCGTCAGGTTGATCCATTTCGACTTGTCGAGGTCGCCGAGGTTCACGACCATCCGCATCGACGGCACCCAGATGACGCCGTAGCCGCCGGCGGCGTTCCAGCCGGTGGCGTTGACCGTCGCCTCGCCGCCGCTGAGCTTCCAGGGGCCGCGGTTGAGGACGTACTGGAGGAAACCGGGGCCTTCGGTGCCGAGGGTCTGGTTCTTCAGGAACAGGCGGTGCAGCCGGCCCCAGCTCCAGGTGTCGATGTCCTTGCCGAGCTTCGCGGTCAGCTCCCAGCGGGCGTCGATCAGGGCGCGCTCGAACAGCTCGTCACGGTTGTCGGCGGCCGGGCGGGTGCCCGACTTGGGCGTCTGCCACCAGTCGCTGTCCTCGTCGTCCATGAGGTTGCGCACGACTTCGAACCAGCGGTCGCCGCCGTCGGGCTGCGCCTGGTCGGCGTCGCGCTGACCGCACTCGCGAACCTTCTCGACTTCGTCCGCGGGACCGGTGGTGTTGATCGGGTCGACCCACAGGCACTGGCCCTTGACCCGCAGCTCCTTGGGCAGCTTGTTGCCGAAGGAGAGCTTGAGGATGTTGCGCCAGACCGAGTTGAAGTAGGCGGCGGCCGCCGAGTCGGCGTCCTGGGTGTAGTCCCAGCCCTCCAGAAGCTTCTGCGCCTCGCGGACGTCCGGGTCGTCGATGTCGATCTTCAACAGCTTCGGCACCAGCAGCTTGGCGATCTCACTGCTGTTGTCGAGCTGCATCTGGCGCATGTCGTCGGTGGAGATCTTGCCGCCGTCGTCGATCTTCGACTTGATCAGGTCGGTGATGCGCTGGCTGCGCGTGCCGTAACCCCAGTCCTCGGTGAGCGTGTAGGGGTACTTGTCCTCGTCGATCACGGCCTGGTTGGCGGTGACGATGTAGCCCCGCGCGGGATCGAACTCGAAGGGCAGCTTGTTCTGCGGGATGTAGCCGGTCCAGCGGTACTTGGAGTTCCAGCCGGGCTGCGGGATCGACCCGTCGACGCCCTGCGCGCGCGTGGGGATCTTTCCGGGGAGGGTGTAGCCGATGTGGCTCTCGGTGTCGGCGTAGATCAGGTTCTGCGAGGGCACGTCGAACAGGGCGGCCGCGTCGCGGAAGTCGTCCCAGTTCGCGGCCTTGTCCATGGCGAAGACGGCGTCCATGGAGGTGCCCGGGTCCAGGGCGGTCCAGCGCAGGGAGATGCCGTAGCCGTCACCGCGGTCGGGTGCGGAGGTGTCGACCTCGGCCTTCTTGCCGACCTTCACCAATTCGTCGTTGCGGTCGGAGAGCAAGGGGCCGTTGTTCGTCTCGCGGACGACGATCGTCTTGGACTCGCCGCCGGCGACCTTGATGGTCTCCTCGCGCGTGGTGAACGGCTTGACCTTGCCGTCGTACTGGTAGCCGCTGCCGGTGAGCTTCTCCAGGTAGAGGTCGGTGACGTCGACACCGGAGTTGGTCATGCCCCAGGAGATGTTCTTGTTGTGACCGATGATCACACCGGGCATGCCCGCAAACGTATAGCCCGCGACGTCGTACTGGCACTTGTCCGAGACGCTGCGGCAGTGCAGGCCCATCTGGTACCAGACGGACGGCAACGAGGCCGACAGGTGCGGGTCGTTGGCCAGCAGGGGCTTGCCGGTGATGGTGTGATCGCCGGAGACGACCCAGGAGTTGGAGCCGATGCCGTTGCCGTTCACGCCGACGGCCGTCGGGAGGTCCTCCAGGACGCCGTAGAGGCCCGAGAGCTGGCTCTGGAGGCCCGTGGCGCCGTCCGTGGACGTTCCGGCCGTGGAAGTGCCTCCGGTGGACGTTCCGCCCGTCGCGGTGCCGTCGGCGGAAGCGCCGCCGGTGGAAGTGGCGCCGCCCTGCTCGAACGTCTCGGTGAGCTCGTCGTACTGGCCCTCCTGGACGATCGCCTTGTTGCGGTCGTACGGGTACTGCGGGTAGAGGTCATCGATCTGCTTCGGGCCCAGACGACTGGTCATCAGGGCGCGGTCGATCTCGTCCTCCATGTTGCCGCGCAGGTCCCAGGCCATCGCCTTCAGCCACGCCACGGAGTCGACCGGGGTCCACTCCGCGGGCTTGTAGTCGTTGGCGAAACCGAGGGCGGCGTACTCCAGGGAGAGCTCCTCGCCCGACTTGCCCTCCAGGTAGGCGTTCACGCCCTTGGCATAGGCCTGGAGGTACTTCTTGGTGTCGTCCGACAGCTTGCTGTCGTACTCCTCCTTGGCGATCCGGTCCCAGCCCAGGGTGCGCAGGAACTCGTCGTTGTCGACCTGGCCCTTGCCGAACATCTCCGACAGGCGCCCGGAGGTCATGTGACGGCGCACGTCCATCTCGTAGAACCGGTCCTGGGCCTGGACGTAGCCCTGCGCCATGAACAGGTCCTCGTCGGAGGAGGCGTAGATCTGCGGGATGCCGTAGCCGTCGCGCTTCACGTCGACCGGGCCCGACAGACCGTCGATCGTGATCGATCCCGTCGTCTGCGGGAAGGACGCGCGGACGGTGCTGATGGACCAGTAGGCCCCGTACGCGACGCCTCCGATGATGGCCAGCACGAGGACGATGACGATCAGGCGGGCTCTGCGCCCCTTCTTCCTGCCGGACTTGCCGGGCTGCTGACCCGTAGAGGCGGTGGTGTTGGGGGGCATCGCTGTCCTTGCTGTCCTAACGCGAGCGGCAGGCGGTCCTGGAGTGCTGGAGCAACCATAGGCGCAGGGCCAGGTGCCACTTGACGCGGAGTAGGGAACCCGCGCGCACGAGCGTTCGATCATGCCCGGCCGAGCGTCAAGAAATCGTCAAGAGTTAGGTAAGGTAACGAAGTAGTTGGGTACGAAGTTCCACCACTTCGTGTCCTATGTACGTGAGCTCACGCGCGCGTGCCCGTGAGCCAGGGAAGGGAACGGCCGCTGACTGTCCACGACCTCAATCAGCTCCTGCTCGTCTGCTCGCTCGTCCTGCTCGTCGCCGTCGCCGCGGTCCGGATCTCCTCGCGCAGCGGGCTCCCCAGCCTGCTCGTGTACCTCGGCATCGGCGTCCTCATGGGCCAGGACGGCATCGGCGACATCAAGTTCGACAACGCCGAGCTGACGCAGGTCATCGGGTACGCGGCCCTGGTCGTGATCCTCGCCGAGGGCGGTCTGAGCACGAAGTGGAAAGAGATCGAACCGGCCCTTCCCGCCGCCACCGCGCTGGCACTGGTGGGCGTCGCGGCGAGCGTGGGTGTCACGGCGTGCGCGGCGCACTACCTGACGGGCCTTGAGTGGCGTCAGGCACTGATCATCGGCGCGGTGGTGTCCTCCACCGATGCCGCCGCGGTCTTCTCCGTGCTGCGGAAAATCCCCCTCCCCGCGCGCGTGAAGGGCACGATGGAGGCGGAGTCCGGCTTCAACGACGCCCCCGTGGTCATCCTGGTGGTCGCCTTCTCGCACACCGGCCCCATCGAGCACTGGTACGTGCTGGTGGCCGAGATACTGCTGGAACTGGCCATCGGCGTCGCCATCGGCCTCGCGGTGGGCTGGCTGGGCTCCTGGGGCCTGCGGCACGTGGCACTGCCCGCCTCCGGCCTTTATCCCATCGCCGTCATGGCCATCGCCGTCGTCGCCTACGCGGCCGGCGCCCTGGCCCACGGCAGTGGCTTCCTGGCGGTCTACCTCGCGTCCATGGTGATGGGCAATGCCAAGCTGCCCCACTGGCCGGCCACGCGCGGCTTCGCCGAAGGACTCGGCTGGCTGGCCCAGATCGGCATGTTCGTCCTGCTCGGCCTTCTCGTCACCCCGCACGAACTGGGCGACGACATCCTGCCCGCGCTCGTCATCGGCCTGGCGCTGACGATGATCGCCCGCCCGCTCAGTGTCGTGCTCTGCCTGACGCCGTTCCGGGTGCCATGGCAGGAACAGACCCTGATGTCCTGGGCCGGTCTGCGCGGCGCCGTCCCCATCATTCTGGCCACGATCCCCATGGTCGGTGGCGTCCAGGACAGCCGCCGGATCTTCAACGTCGTCTTCGTCCTGGTCGTCGTCTACACCCTCGTCCAGGGGCCGACGCTGCCCTGGCTCGCCCGCACGCTGAAGCTCGGCGAGGACGCGGAGGCGGCCTCCGACCTCGGCATCGAGTCGGCACCGCTGGAGCGGCTGCGGGGGCACCTGCTGTCGGTCGTGATCCCCAAGGGCTCGAAGATGCACGGCGTCGAGATCAACGAGCTCCGGCTGCCCGCCGGCTCCGCCGTCACTCTGGTCGTGCGGGACGGAACCTCGTTCGTGCCGCTGCCGACGACGGTGCTGCGACGTGGGGACGAGCTGCTCGTGGTCGCGACGGATCCGGTGCGGGACGCCGCGGAACGGCGGCTGCGGGCCGTGGGGCGTGGGGGCAAGCTGGCCGGGTGGCTGGGGTCGAATGGAGACGAGGGCGGCGCGGGGGCGGGGCCGGGGGCTCGCACGGGGCGCTGAGCGCGACGACGCGCGAGCCGAGCCGCGCGCCCCTTTCCGGGCCGACGCGCAGCAGTCACAGCGCACCGCGTTATTAAGGGTGCGTTTCGTACCGTTCACACCCCATTCATTCACAGGCACTCCGGAGCCGTGGTGCTCGTTTTCACAGGCGCACCAGCCGTTGATCCCTGTACGATGAAGGCGCACTTTGATCGAACCAACTCTGCCTGACGCAGAGCTGGCGCGACCGTATGGCGGCCGGGACGCTCTCCGACGTAGGCGCCGGTATCTACCGCAGTTCCGCGCAAGAGGACAGCTCTCGGCGCCCCCCGCACAGGGCGCGCTACCAGGTGGCAGAAAGGCACGGGCCGTGGAGTCCACGGTCACCACCGAGCCGTCGAAGACCTCGCCGGCCTCCTCCCGCCCGGGATACGGACAGCTGCTGCGCACCCGCGGCGTCTGGACGTTCCTGCTCCCCGGCTTCGCGGCGCGCCAGCCGTTCGCGATGCTCACCATTTCCATCGTGCTGCTCGTGCAGCACACCACCGGCTCGTACGGCGCCGCGGGCGCCGCCGCGGCCGTCACCGGCGTCTCGATGGCGCTGTTCGCGCCGTACAGCGGGCGCCTTGCCGACCGGTACGGGCAGCGCACCGTTCTGATCCCCGGCGTTCTGGTGCACACGCTCGCGGGTCTGACCCTGACGGCGCTCGCGCTCGCGGACGCTCCCCTGTGGGCGCTGTTCGCGGCGGCCGTGCCCACGGGCGCCTCGGTTCCGCAGGTCGGTCCCATGGTCCGCGCCCGCTGGGGCGTGAAGCTCCAGGACTCGCCCCTGATGACCACCGCCGCGGCCTTCGAGTCCGTCACCGACGAGCTGACCTTCGTCGTCGGCCCGCTGCTCGCCACCGCGCTGTGCACGGCTGTCGACCCGGCCGCGGGCCTGGTCACGGAGGCCGCTCTTACGTTGGTCGGCGGTCTGCTGTTCGCCGCGCAGAAGAGCACCCAGCCCTCGGTCACGGTCGATGGGCACGCACGCGTGAGGCACGCTTCGGCACTGCGGGTCCCCGGGGTGCGCGTACTGATCGTGACCTTCCTGGGAATCGGATCGGTCTTCGGCGGCATGCAGGTGTCGCTGGCCGCCTTCACCGAGTCCATCGGCGAGCCCGGCCTGAACGGCGTCCTGTACGGCGTCTTCGCCGCGGGCAACATGCTCTCCGGCATAGCGTGCGGCGCCATCGCGTGGAAGATCGCCCCTCAGCGGCGCCTCGTCCTCGGCTACGTGGCCCTCGCACTGGCCGCGTCCGGACTGTGGGCCGCGCACTCGGTGCTGGTCCTCGCCGGTCTCGGGCTCCTCGTCGGCATGAGCATCGCGCCCGCGCTGATCACCGGCTACACGCTGGTGGAGAACCTGGTCCCGGCCGGCGCCCGCACCGAGGCCTTCACCTGGCTGACCGGCGCGGTCGCGCTCGGCCAGGCGGCCGCCGTCACGGTCGCCGGACAGCTGGAGGACCGCTTCTGGGACGGTGCCGGATTCCTCGTGCCGATGGGTGGCACGCTGATCGCCCTGGCGACGCTTCTGGCGCTGCGCTCGCGGCTCTCGGCACGCCCTCGCAGCCGTACCGTCGCACGTGGCGTCGGTCACCGCGTGCCGGTCACGGTGGACTGATCCGAAGGAATACGTCACTATGGACCGTCGTTAGCACTCATTGAGTGAGAGTGCCAGGAGGAAGACAAGTGCCTACCTACCAGTACCAGTGCACCGAGTGCGGCGAGGGCCTCGAGGCGGTGCAGAAGTTCACCGACGACGCCCTGACCGAGTGCCCCAACTGCGGTGGCCGCCTGAAGAAGGTGTTCTCAGCGGTCGGCATTGTCTTCAAGGGCTCCGGCTTCTACCGCAACGACAGCCGCGGCTCGTCTTCGAGCAGCTCGCCGGCGTCGTCGTCCAAGTCGTCGACGTCCTCCTCCTCGTCCTCCTCGGACTCCAAGCCGTCGAGCTCGGGCACCTCGACCAGCAGCAGCTCCGCCGCGTAACACCTCTCTCACGAGACCCCGCCGACGTAGGACGGCGGGGTCCTTCGTATTCCCGGAGGGCCTCTCGGTGGCGAAGGGCCGCCAGCTAGTGTGACCGCATGGCGAACGCAGAGATCGGTGTAATCGGCGGCTCCGGCTTCTACTCGTTTCTCGAGGACGTGACCGAGATCCAGGTGGACACCCCCTACGGACCGCCGAGCGACTCCCTCTTCCTCGGCGAGATCGCCGGCCGACGGGTCGCCTTCCTGCCCCGGCACGGACGCGGCCACCATCTGCCGCCGCACCGGATCAACTACCGGGCCAACCTGTGGGCGCTGCGTTCGCTGGGTGTGCGCCAGGTCCTGGGGCCGTGCGCGGTGGGCGGTCTGCGCCCCGAGTACGGTCCGGGCACGCTGCTCGTGCCGGATCAGCTGGTCGACCGTACGAAGTCCCGGACGGGGACGTATTTCGACGGGCTGCCACTGCCTGGCGGCGCCATTCCGAACGTGGTGCATGTGTCGCTGGCCGACCCCTACTGCCCGGCAGGCCGGGCCGCCGCGCTGAAGGCGGCGCGCGGACGGGACTGGGAGCCCGTGGACGGCGGCACGCTGGTGGTAATCGAGGGGCCGCGATTCTCCACCCGTGCTGAATCGTTGTGGCACCAGGCGCAGGGCTGGTCGGTGGTGGGCATGACCGGCCATCCCGAGGCGGCGCTCGCCCGTGAACTGGAGCTCTGCTACACGTCGATGACGCTGGTCACCGACCTCGACGCCGGCGCCGAGACCGGCGAGGGCGTCTCGCACGACGAGGTGCTCCGGGTGTTCGCCGCGAACGTGGACCGGCTGCGGGGTGTGCTGTTCGACGCGGTGGCCGCGCTGCCCTCGAACGAGGAGCGGGACTGCCTGTGCACGTCCGCGCTCGGCGGGATGGACCCCGGGTTCGAGCTGCCGTAGGGCTGAACAGCGGGCCTCTGTGGATCCGCGGGTCTCTGTGGATTCACAGGGCACTTCTCCTGGGCGGAACCTCCCGTTCGGGTGAGGGAGTTGTCCACAACCTCTTGCTCCTCCACCGCCCTCAGCGGGCGGCGGCACGAAGCCTCATCGTGGGCCTCGCAAGCCGTTCCCTCGTGGCAGGTGGTGGTTCCTCATGTCCTACGGTCCGTCTCCGACCCCTTCCCCCTTCTCACCCTCGTCCGTCTCTTCCTCTCCTCCGCGCCCGCTCGGCACGGACGCGCCTCCGACGTGCGAGGTGCCGCACTTCGCACCGGTGCGGGTGCGCGGCGGACGGTTCCCCCTGAGCCGACTCGTACGGCATCGGCGGCGGGCCGTCGCCGCGGGGCTGGCGGTCACGGCGGCCGCGCTGGTGGCGGCAGGCCCCCGGGACACGGATCGGGCGCGCGGCCATCCGGCGACCGAGCCGGTACGCGAGCGGCGCGCCGTCGAGATGGTGACGGCGCCGGTGCGGATCGCCGACGGGGCGACGGTGCGGCTGCTGCGGCCGGGGGACCGGGTGGACGTCATCGCGGCCGAGGAGGCGTCGGCCGGGGACGCGCGCGTGGTCGCGCGCGGAGTGCGGGTGACGAAGGTGCCCGAGGCCCTGGACGACGCGGTCGACAGTGGCGCGTTGGTCGTCCTCACGGTGCCGCGCACCACCGCGGCGCGTCTGGTCGGCGCGAGTGCGACGGCACAGCTGGCGGTGACGCTGTGCTGAACCGTGTGTACCGCCTGGTGCGTGAGTGCCTGTCAAGTCGCACGTTCGAGCTATCGGATTGGACAGGATGGCTCAACCCTGACGTAGGTTGCGGAGCGATCTGTTCCACAACTTGCGCGTGCGAGGAGAGTCCCCCAAGTGAGCGAGAAGAAGGAACCGAGCCTCCTGGACGGCTTCAAGGCCTTCCTGATGCGCGGGAACGTCGTCGATCTGGCAGTGGCGGTGGTCATCGGCGCCGCCTTCACCAACATCGTCAACTCGGTGGTGAGGGGCGTCATCAACCCGCTCGTCGGGGCGATCGGGACCAAGAACCTCGACAGCTACAGCTCGTGTCTGAAGGGCCCCTGCGAGAAGGCCGCGGACGGCACTGTCTCGAGCGGCGTGATGATCCTCTGGGGCTCGGTCCTGGGAGCGACGCTCAGCTTCGTGATCACCGCGGCGGTGGTCTACTTCCTGATGGTCCTGCCAATGGCCAAGTACCTGGCGCGGCAGGAGGCCCGCCGGAAGGCGAAGGAAGGCACCCACGAGGTCATCGAGGTGACCGAGCTGGAGGTGCTGAAGGAGATCCGCGACGCGCTGGTCGCGCAGCGCGGCTCGGGCCACAACGAGTCGTAGCGGCGCTCGAAGGGGCAGTGCGGGCGGGCGCCCGCTGGGCCCGTCGGGCTCAGATGTGGTGGGGCGGCTTCTCGTCGAGGAAGCGCTTCAGGTCGGCCGCGCTGTCGCTCGTGGCGCTCGGCCGGTCGCCCCACCCGTGGTCCGTGTCGTCGGCGGACTGCTGGTCCAAGGGGTCGTCGAAGACCAGCGCGGCCTTCGGCTCGCGCGGCTCGGGGGCGGGGGCGGTGTCCATGCCTCCAGAGTACGGCCCTGGCGGGGACGTCCGTGGCGGGCCGGGCGGGGATTCAGACGGCGTACAGGCCGTGCGCCGAGAAGAATCCCCTGGCCAGGGCCGTTTGCTCCGGGGTGGGGCAGGGGGTGTCGTGCAATGCGAAGGGTCGGCCGAGGGCCTGCCACTTGGCCTCGCCGAGCTTGTGGAAGGGCAGGACGTCGACGCGTGTGACGTTGCCGAGCGAGGCGGCGAACGCGGCGACGCCCTCGATGTTGGCCGGGTCGTCGGTGAGCCCGGGCACGAGGACGAACCGGACGTGGACCTCCTTGCCGAGATCGGCCAGGCGCCGGGCGAAGTCCAAGGTGGGCTCCAGCGGGCGGCCGGTGACCTTGCGGTAGGTGGCACGGTCCCAGGACTTGATGTCGAGCAGGACCAGGTCGGTGTCGCGCAGCAGCGCGTCGGTGGCCCGGACACCGAGGTAGCCGGAGGTGTCCAGGGCGGTGTGCAGCCCGAGTTCGTGCTTGAACCGGTGCAGCAGCTCGCCCGTGAACACCGGCTGGAGCAGGGGCTCTCCCCCACTGACGGTGGCGCCACCACCCGCGGCCGCGATGAACCGCGTGTACTTGCCCGCCTCGGCGACGATCTCGTCGGCGGTGGTGCGCTTGCCGTCGTGCATCCGCCAGGTGTCGGGGTTGTGGCAGTACAGACAGGTCAGCGGGCAACCGGACAGGAAGGTGACGAAGCGGGTGCCGGGCCCGTCGACGCCGGTCGAAAGGTCCCACGAGTGGACCGACCCCACGGCCGGGCGGCGGGTCGCCGCGGCAGCCGGGGTGCACGGGCCGGCCGTCGCGGCGGCGGTCCCGGCCCGCGCCGGCGAGGCCGGCGCGGACGGACGAAGCGCGGTCATCGCCCAGCTCCCTTACAGCGAGCCGTGGAAGGTGCGGTTGATGACGTCGAGCTGCTGCTCGCGCGTGAGGCGGATGAAGTTGACCGCGTAGCCCGAGACCCGGATGGTCAGCTGCGGGTACTTCTCGGGGTGCTCCATCGCGTCCTCCAGGGTCGCCCGGTCGAGCACGTTGACGTTCATGTGGAAGCCGTCGCTCGCCATGAAGCCGTCCAGGACGCCCGCGAGATTGGCGACGCGCTCCTCGGGGGTGCGGCCCAGGGCGTCCGGGGTGATGGTGTTGGTCAGCGAGATGCCGTCCTCCGCGTCGTCGTACGGGAGCTTGGCGACGGAGAGCGCCGAGGCGATGTACCCGTGTTCGTCGCGGCCGTTCATGGGGTTGGCGCCCGGCGCGAAGGGGGCGCCGGCGCGGCGGCCGTCGGGGGTGTTGCCGGTCTTCTTGCCGTAGACGACGTTCGAGGTGATCGTCAGGACGGACTGGGTGTGCACCGCGTCGCGGTACGTCGGGTGCCGTCGGACCTTCTCCATGAAGTCGTGGACGATCCAGCGCGCGAGGTCGTCGGCCCGGTCGTCGTTGTTGCCGTATGCCGGGTAGTCGCCCTCGACGACGTAGTCGACGGCGAGGCCGGTCTCGTCGCGGATCACCTTCACGCGTGCGTGCTTGATGGCGGACAGGGAGTCGGCGGCCACCGACAGGCCGGCGATGCCGCACGCCATGGTGCGCAGGATCTGCCGGTCGTGGAGGGCCATCTCCAGGCGCTCGTAGGCGTACTTGTCGTGCATGTAGTGGATGACGTTGAGCGCGTGCACGTAGGTCTTGGCCAGCCAGTCGAGCATGGCGTCGTAGCGCGTACGGACGGTGTCGTAGTCGAGGTACTCGTCGGTGATCGGCTCGAAGCCCTCGACGATCGTCTTGCCGGAGACCTCGTCGCGGCCGCCGTTGACGGCGTACAGCAGGGCCTTGGCGACGTTCACGCGGGCGCCGAAGAACTGCATCTGCCGGCCCATGGCCATCGCGGAGACGCAGCAGGCGATGGCGGTGTCGTCGCCGTACTTGGGGCGCATCAGCTCGTCGGACTCGAACTGGAGGGCGCTGGTGTCGATGGCGACCTGGGCGGCGTACCGCTTGAAGCCCTCGGGCAGGCGCGGCGACCAGAAGACGGTGAGGTTGGGTTCGGGGGCGGGACCGAGGTTGTAGAGGGTGTTCAGGGCGCGGAAGGTGGTGCGGGTGACCAGTGGGCGCCCGTCCTCTCCGAGGCCGGCCATGGACCAGGTGACCCAGGTGGGGTCGCCGGAATAGAGCTCGTTGTACTCGGGGGTGCGCAGGAAGCGGACGATGCGGAGCTTGATGACGAAGTCGTCGATGAGTTCCTGGGCCTGGGCCTCGGTGAGCAGGCCGCGTTCGATGTCCCGCTGGAGGTAGATGTCGAGGAAGGCGTCAATGCGGCCGATCGACATGGCGGCGCCGTTCTGTTCCTTGACGGCGGCGAGGTAGGCGAAGTAGAGCCACTGGACGGCCTCGCGGCCGGTGCGGGCGGGGCCGGAGATGTCGTGGCCGTAGGAGAGGGCCATGGCCTTGAGCTCGTCGAGGGCCCGGATCTGCTCAGCGGTTTCCTCGCGTTCCTGGATCACATCCGCACTCGGCCACTGGACTTCGAGTGCGCTTTTGTCCGCTCGCTTTTCGAGGATGAGCCGGTCGACGCCGTAGAGGGCGACGCGACGGTAGTCGCCGATGATGCGGCCGCGGCCGTAGGCGTCGGGCAGGCCGGTGATGATGCCGGAGGAGCGGCAGGCACGGATCTCGGGGGTGTACGCGTCGAAGACGCCGTCGTTGTGGGTCTTGCGGAGCTTGGTGTAGATCTCCCGGACGGCGGGGTCGGCCTCGTACCCGTAGGAGTTGAGGGCGCTCTCGACCATGCGCCAGCCGCCGTTGGGCATGATGGCGCGCTTGAGGGGTGCGTCGGTCTGAAGACCGACGATCAGGTCGAGGCGGCGGTCGATGTAGCCGGGCGCGAAGGCGTCGATGCGCGACGGGGTGGTGACGTCGACGTCGTGGATGCCCCGTTCGATCTCGGCGGGGAACATCGCGAGGAGCTTGTCCCAGACCTTGGTGGTGCGCTCGGTGGGTCCGGCGAGGAAGGCGCCGTCGCCCTCGTAGGGGGTGTAGTTGTTCTGGACGAAGTCGCGCACGTCGACGGCGTCGCGCCACAGGCCGCCCCGGAAGCCGGACCAGGCGTCCGCCGCCGTCTCAGGGATCGTCTGTGCGGCAGGGGTGGTGGTCGTGCTCTCCGCAGGGCTGGCAGTCATGGCGGGCACCTTCCTCTCGGCTTCGCCGGTACGTCTCCATTGCACGCCCGGACGGAGCGGTCCGGAGGCCGCGTTGGTCCCCGATTGCGGCCCAATGGTCCCGTCAGTGCACCGTCAGATCGACGACCCAACCGTCTGACCTGGCCTTTTCGTAGGGACATTGGACCTCAGCGCACTTGTGAATCCGTTCACAAGAAATTCGGCGGCCTATCTGCTCTGCTTGGACTCATGACGTCCAGTTCGACTCCCGCGTCGCCCACACCCGGCGCGCCCGGAAACCACCGCCCCCTGCGCAGACTCACGGCGCGCGGCCGCGACGAGGCGCACCGCGCCTCCACACCGCTCGAGCTCTTCTTCGACCTGTGTTTCGTCGTGGCCATCGCCCAGGCGGGCGTGCAACTGGTGCACTCCGTGGCGGAGGCACACACCGGTGAGGGCATCCTCAACTACGCGATGCTCTTCTTCGCCATCTGGTGGGCGTGGATGAACTTCACCTGGTTCGCCTCCGCCTACGACAACGATGACGTCCTCTACCGGGTCGTCACCCTGGTACAGATCGCGGGCGTGCTCGTCCTGGCGGCCGGGGTCTCCAAGGCGTTCGAGGACCATGACTTCCTGGCCGTCTGGCTGGGCTACTTGATCATGCGGCTCGCGATGACGACTCAGTGGTTGCGCGTGGCACGCTCCTGTGGTGAGGGCCCGGAGAGAACGACGGCCCTGCGGTACGCGGCTGGAGTGTTCCTCTGTCAGATCGGCTGGCTGGGGCTGCTGGTCCTGCCCGAGGACGCCCGGCCCTGGGTGTTCCTGGTGATGGCGATCCTGGAGATGTGCGTGCCTGCGTACGCGGAGAAGGACCAGCCGACGTCCTGGCATCCGCGCCACATCGCCGAGCGGTACGGCCTGTTCACCATCATCGTGCTCGGCGAGACGATCGCCGCGGCCACGGTCGCCGTGAAGACCGCCATCGACGAGAACGACGCGCTCGGCGAACTGCTGCCGATCGCCGCGGGCGGGCTCCTGATCATCTTCTCCGCCTGGTGGATCTACTTCGTGGTGCCGATCCACGGCCATCTGCGCTCCAACAGGCAGTCCTTCCTCTGGGGCTACGGCCACTACGTGATCTTCGCGTCGGCGGCCGCGATCGGCGCCGGCCTGGAAGTCGCGGTCGAGCAGGCGGTCGGCGAGGCGCACATCTCCACGCTGTCCGCGTCGGCGGCGGTGACGCTGCCGACGGCGCTGTATCTGCTCACGGTGTGGGCGCTGCACTCGCGGCACTTCAAGGTGGGCACCGCCCAGCAATTGGTGCTGCCGACGACGGCGCTGCTCGTCATCGCCTGCACGTTCTTCGGCGACTGGGCAGTGCCCGCGGCGGGAATCGTCTCGGCGCTGGCGGTGGCAGTCGGCACGACGCTCACGGCGCGCATGACCGCGCGGGAAAGCAGGGGCGGGTCGCCGTCGGCGGCAAGGCTCTCCGGCTGATGTCGTGGGGTCGCGCCCCGGGCTGGACGACACTGACCCCATGACAGTTGACGCATTGACGGACGTCGCCGGTGTGCGGGTGGGTCACGCCACGCGCACCGGCGACGGTTGGCTCACCGGCACCACTGTCGTCCTCGCTCCGGAGGGCGGGGCCGTCGCCGCGGTCGATGTGCGGGGCGGCGGGCCCGGCACCAAGGAGACCGACGCCCTAGACCCGCGCAATGTCGTGCAGAAGGTCGAGGCGATCGTCCTCACCGGGGGCAGCGCGTACGGACTCGACGCGGCCTCCGGTGTGATGGCCTGGCTGGAGGAGCGGGGCCGCGGGGTGCGCGTAGGGCCGGATCCGGCGCACGTCGTACCCGTGGTGCCCGCGGCGTGCGTCTTCGACCTTGGGCGCGGCGGCGACTTCCGGGCGCGGCCGGACGCGGCGACAGGGCGGGCGGCGGTCGAGGCGGCCGCGGCGAGCGCGTCGGGCGCCCAGGTCGAGGAAGGGTGCGTGGGCGCCGGTGCGGGGGCGGTGGTCGGGGCGATGAAGGGCGGGGTCGGGACGGCGAGCGTGGTGCTCGGCTCGGGGGTCACCGTCGGGGCGCTGGTGGTGGCGAACGCGGTGGGGAGCGCGTTGGATCCGGAAACCGGCGTGCTGTACGGCGAGTTGTTCCAGGGGCGTGTGGAGTACCCGCAGGCGCGTGTCCAGGAAGCCGCGCGCCTGCGCCTCGCGGAGAGCGCCGCGAAGAACGCGCTCCCGCCGCTGAACACGACGCTCGCCGTCGTCGCGACCGACGCGGAGCTCACCAAGGCGCAGGCGCAGAAGCTGGCCGGTACGGCGCACGACGGCATCGCGCGCGCCGTGCGGCCGGTGCATCTGCTCAACGACGGTGACACGGTGTTTGCGCTGGCAACCGGGGGGCGCGCGCTCGATGCCGCGAGCCCGCTCGCGCTGAACGCGATCCTGGCCGCGGGCGCGGATGTGGTGACGCGCGCGATTGTGCGTGCGGTGCGCGCTGCTGAGGCCGTGGACGGGCCGGGTGGGGTGTGGCCGTCGTACGGGGAGTTGTACGGGGTGGCGGGCGGTCTTGAGGGGGCGCGGGGCAGCGGGAGGGCGCCCCGCGGGTAGGGGCTGACGGGGTCAGGCGGCGCGAGCCGAGCGGTAGTGGGGGGGCGGGCGCTCTGGCAGCCGTCGCCTGGGTGTCGCGCTGGCGCGGGGGTTGGGTTGCGCGCCGCCGTGCCGGGCGCGGCCGCGTGAGGCGGAGGTGGGGCAGAGGCGGAGGCGGGCGGCGCGCACAGCGAAGCGCGGTGCCCCAACCGGCGTTCGAGCCATGCAGGTTGCGCGCTCAATGACGTGCGCCGTGCGCCGCCTCCCGGGTCACACCCGCCCCACTCCCACTCCCGAATGTCCCGGTTCTGTCACGTGACGGCGTTCATGGCGAACGGAGGGAACCCGACCCCTCGGGGATCCCCTCTATCTGCACGCACCGGATCGGACCACGCACATCACGCGAACATGGAGCAGCCTGTGACAACGCCGGACAAAGCAGCGCGGCGCGTACTGGGGACCTGTGCCGTCCTGGTGGTCGGCGCCCTCACCCTGACCGCCTGCGGCGGCAGCGCCAACGCCAAGAATGACGACAAGGGTGGCGACGCCGCCAAGACGTCGGGCGCGAAGATCGTGATCTCCGCGAAGAACGGTTCGTCGGGGGCGTCGATCAACTCGACCGGCGTGAAGGTCAGCGGCGGTCGGCTCACCGACGTGAAGATGACGGTGGCGGAGACGGGGCAGGCCGTGCCGGGGGCGATATCGGCGGACGGCGGCAGCTGGAAGCCGAAGGAGCAGTTGGAGCGCGGGACCGAGTACGAGATAGCGGCGAAGGCGAAGGGCGAGGACGGGAAGAGCGCGGCCGCCAAGTCCAGCTTCACCACGGTGTCGCCGGAGAACAGCTTCATCGGGACGTACACGCCGGACAACGGGACGACGGTGGGCGTCGGGATGCCGGTGTCGTTCACCTTCGACAAGGCGATCAGCGACAAGAAGGCCGTGCAGTCGGGCATCACCGTCACGTCGAGCAGCGGGCAGAAGGTCGTCGGGCACTGGTTCGGAGAGCAGCGGCTCGACTTCCGGCCCGAGGAGTACTGGAAGGCCGGCTCCAAGGTCACGATGAAGATCGACCTGGACGGGGTCGAGGGCGCGAACGGCGTGCACGGGGTGCAGAAGAAGACCGTGACCTTCACCATCGGGCGGTCGCAGGTCTCCACGGTCGACGTCAACACGCAGACCATGACGGTCACGCGGGACGGCAAGACGCTCAAGTCGGTGCCGATCTCGGCAGGGAGCGCGGAGTTCCCGACGTACAACGGGCAGATGGTGATCTCCGAGAAGCTCGTGGAGACGCGGATGGACAGCCAGACGGTGAATCTGGCCGACGCGTACGACATCCCGGATGTGCCGCACGCGATGCGGCTGACGACCTCGGGGACGTTCCTGCACGGCAACTACTGGTACAACAAGGGCAACCCGCCGTTCGGGCAGGCGGGGACCAGTCACGGCTGTGTCGGGCTTCAGGACGTGCAAGGCGCGCAGGGCGACACGACGGCGAAGTGGTTCTACGACAACTCGCTCATCGGTGATGTGGTGATCGTCAAGAACTCCCCCGACAAGTCGGTGGCGCCGGACAACGGGCTCAACGGGTGGAACCTGCCGTGGAGCGAGTGGACTGCGGGAAGTGACGCCTGAGCAGGTCGTTCTGACGGTTCGTCGGGGCCGCGCGGGAACCAACCGCGCGGCCCCGACGTTTTAAGTGCGTACGTTTTCTCGGTTCCCGGACATGATGTCCGACCGAGGGGCTACGGTATGCACCCACAAGGTGACATGCAGCAACGCCGGGAGAAGCCTTGAGCGTTCCGTACGAGACGGCAGCGTACGAACCCCACGAGTCGCCGGAGTCTCCGGAGGAGCACCTCGCGCGACTGCTCGGCCGTGCCCTGAACTCCTTCGAGCTGCCGGACGAGGTGATACGGCGACTCGACTGCGTGCTGGCGCACGACAGTTCGCTGCACTCCGCGCACCACAGCGCGGGCCGGCACCGTGAGACGTACCGGCACACCTGGCTGCTCGCCGACGGCTCGGCGCTCACCCTGTGGGAGCTCGTTCACAACACCGCGCCGGGCAGCGCGCCGCAGCACGAGGTGTACGTCGACGAGGAGGAGTTGCGCGCCGCCACCGCGCGCCTGCCGTTGCCGCCGGACGCCCCGGACTTCGAGCTGCCCGTGACGGTGCAGCTGTCCCCTGTGCACGCGCCGCGCCACGCGTACGTGCCGGACGACTCCGCCGACCACGCGCGCCGGCTCCTGCGCCGCGCGGAGAACACCGACCGGCCGGACGCGGACACCGCCGCGCTGCTGACCACGGCGTTCGCGCATCAGATCACGCAGGCTTTCGGGCGCCCGTGCCGTGCGGTGCGCGCCGCGCTGTGCTTCTCGCTCTACGAGCACGCCTTCCTGCTGCGCGACGGCAAGGAGATCTCCCTGTGGGAGGTCGAGCACACGGCGACGCCGGACGGGCGGCACATGTGCGAGGTGTACGTCAGCGAGGACGAGGCGCGGGACGCGATGGAGCGGCGGGCGGCGCAGGTGTCGTAGCGCGCGCCGGCGCCCGCGGCTCAGCGCCCGTCGCTGAGTTGCCGTACCAAGCCTGCGAACGCGTCCTGTTCGGCCGGGGTGAGCGGTACCGACTCCCGGTGCGGGCCCGCCTGCCGCTGGTGCGGGAGGGCGGACAGCGCGGGGTCGGTGGGCCGGCGTGCGGCGTCGGGGCGGGTGGCGCGCAGGACGCGGGCCAGGCCGATCGCCCAGACGACAGTCAGCAGGGCGAGCAGGCCCGCGCCCAGCAGCTGGAAGATCGAGACGTCCTCAGGCATGCGCCCCAGTACACACCACGGTCCGGGACTTTGGCCCCGGACCGTGACGTATCTCGCAGGTGCCGTGAACGACTCACAGCTCCTTAATAGGGGCGCCCCCGGGCTCAGGCGGCCACCGGCTGCTTGGGCTCCGTGGCCGCGGTCGCCGTGCCGGTGCCGTTGCCCGTGGGTGTCGCGCCCGGGGCGGGCTTGCGCATGCCCTTCAGGACGACGACCAGGGCGGTGGTGACGCAGACGCCCGCCGCGATGGCGACCAGGTACAGCAGCGGGTTGCCGATCAGCGGGACCACGAAGATGCCGCCGTGCGGGGCGCGCAGGGTGGCGTCGAAGGCCATGGACAGCGCGCCGGTGACCGCGCCGCCCGCCATCGAGGCCGGGATCACACGCAGCGGGTCCGCCGCGGCGAACGGGATGGCGCCCTCGGAGATGAAGGAGGCGCCCAGGACCCAGGCGGCCTTGCCGTTCTCGCGCTCGGTCTGCGTGAAGAGCTTGCCGCGGACCGTCGTGGCCAGCGCCATTGCCAGCGGGGGGACCATACCGGCGGCCATCACCGCGGCCATGACCTTCATCGCGGAGTCGCTCGGGTCGGCGACGGCGATCCCGGCCGTGGCGAAGGCGTAGGCGACCTTGTTGACCGGGCCGCCGAGGTCGAAGCACATCATCAGGCCGAGCAGGGCGCCGAGCAGGAGGGCGTTGGTGCCGGACAGGCCGTTCAGCCAGTCGGTCATGCCCTTCTGCGCCTCGGCGATGGGCTTGCCGATGACCACGAACATCAGGAAGCCGACGATCGCCGAGGAGATCAGCGGGATCACCACCACCGGCATGATGCCGCGCAGCGACGCCGGGATCTTCACGCGCTGGATCGCCATCACCACGCCACCGGCGATCAGACCGGCCGCCAGGCCGCCCAGGAAGCCTGCGTTGATGGTCAGCGAGATCGCGCCGCCGACGAATCCGGGCACGAGACCTGGCCGGTCCGCCATGCCGTAGGCGATGTAACCAGCCAGCACCGGGACGAGGAAGCCGAAGGCCACGCCGCCGATCTGGAAGAGCAGCGCACCCCAACTGTCGGCCTGGGTCCACACGAAGTGGTCCATCACCGACGGCGCCTTGTTGATCTCGTAGCCGCCGATCGCGAAGCCGAGGGCGATCAGCAGACCGCCTGCGGCGACGAACGGGACCATGTAGCTGACGCCGGACATCAGCCACTTGCGCAGCTTCGTGCCGTAGCCCTCACCGGCGTCACCGGCGCGCTCGACCGGCGTGCCCGCTCCCGCGGGTGCTCCCGCGCTCACCTCCCCGCGCGCCGCCTTCCCGCGCACCTCGGTGATGAGTTCCGCCGGGCGGTTGATGCCCGCCTTCACGCCGACGTCGACCGTCGGCTTGCCGGCGAAGCGGTCCTTGTCGCGTACGGGTACGTCGTGCGCGAAGATCACGCCGTCCGCCGCCGCGATGACCGCCGGGTCGAGCCGGGTGAATCCGGCCGAGCCCTGGGTCTCGACGACGAGTTCGACGCCCGCGTCGCGGCTGGCGTTCTCCAGGGACTCGGCCGCCATGTAGGTGTGGGCGATGCCGGTCGGGCAGGAGGTGACGGCGACGATACGGAAGGGGCGCTCGTCGGTGGTGACGGTGGCGCCCGGCGCCGGGGCGGTTGCGCTCTCGGCGTCCGCGCCCGGCGCCGGGGCCGTGCTGCCCGCTGCGGCGCCGGCGGAGGCCGCCCCCGGCGCCGCAGCGGAGTCCTTGGCGACGCTCTGCGCGCCGTGTGAGCCCCCAACAGCGCCGCTAGCGCTCCCTTCAGCGCCGTGCGCGCCCTCGGAAGCGCCGTCCGAAGCGCCGTGCACGCCCTGCGCAGCGCCCTCAGAAACAGCAGGCGCCCCCACGCCAGAGCCAGCGCCAGCGCCCCGCACCTCCTCCCCCCGAATCAGCGCCGCCGCCGACCCCGCGTCCCCCACCGACCGCAGCGCGTCCGTGAACTCCGCGTTCATCAGCTGCCGGGCGAGGGAGGAAAGGATCGTGAGGTGGGCGTCGTCCGCGCCCGCCGGTGCCGCGATGAGGAAGATCAGGTCCGCCGGACCGTCCGCCGCACCGAAGTCGATGCCGGCCGCGCTGCGCCCGAAGGCGAGTGTGGGCTCGGTGACGTGTTCGCTGCGGCAGTGCGGGATGCCGATGCCGCCGTCGAGGCCGGTCGGCATCTGGGCCTCGCGGGCGGCGACGTCGGCGAGGAAGCCGTCCAGGTCGGTCACCCGGCCCAGGGCGACCATGCGCTCGGCGAGGGCACGGGCCGCCGCTTCCTTGGTTTCGGCGGACAGGTCGAGGTCGACCAGGTCCGCGGTGATCATGTCGGTCATCGCGGGCTCCTTCGCACGCGTATCGCCCGGGGAGCGGGGTGGGCGGGGGTGGGGACGGGGGTGGTGCAGTGAGGGGAGGGGGTGGAGGCGGGGCCGGGGAAGCCCCGCCTCCCTCGGGAAGCAGGGCGGCTCAGGTGGCCCTGCGTCCCGTGGTCCGCGGCGAGTAACGGGGAGCCTCGCCGCTTCGAAGTCAACGTGAGGGGCGCCTCGGAGTACAGGAAGTACGTCATGACACCGGCTCCTTCAGTACGCGATCCACCGGCACCTCCGCCGTGACCGTCACCGCGGACGCGTCCAGGTCGGCCGGCGACGGCATGACACTGCCGGGCAGCTGCACGGCGGCGGCGCCGTGCGCGACGGCGGAGGCCAGCGCCTCCGGGCCGCTGCCGCCCGCGATCAGAAAGCCCGCGAGCGAGGAGTCGCCCGCGCCGACGTTGGAGCGCACGACATCCACGCGCGCGCTGCCGAACCAGGCGCCCGCGCCGTCCACGAGCAGCTGCCCGTCCGCGCCCAGGCTCGCGAGCACGGCGCGCGCGCCCATCTCGCGCAACTCCTCGGCCGCCTTCACCGCGTCGCCCACCGTCGACAGGGGGCGCCCGACGGCCTCCGCGAGCTCCTCGGCGTTCGGCTTCACCACATCCGGCCGCTCACGCAGCGCCTCCAGCAGCGCACGCCCCGAGGTGTCCAGCGCGATCCGCGCGCCCCCCGCGTGCACCCGCGCGACCACATCGGCGTACCACGCCGGCGCGAGCCCACGCGGCAGGCTCCCGCAGCACGCGATCCAGTCCGCGTCACGCGACTGCGCCCGCACCGTCTCCAGAAGCAGTTCCTGCTCCTCCGCCGACAGTTCCGGACCCGGCGCGTTGATCTTCGTCAGCACCCCGTCCGACTCCGCGAGCGCGATGTTCGAGCGGGTGGCTCCGGCGACCGGTACCGGCGCGACCTCGATGCCCTGCGCGTCGAGCAGATCGGCGACGAGCGCCCCCGGCGCACCTCCCAGGGGCAGCACCGCGACCGTGCGCCGTCCGGCGGCCGCGACGGCGCGCGAGACGTTCACGCCCTTGCCGCCCGGGTCCATGCGCTCGCCGGTGGCGCGGATGACCTCACCGCGGTCGAGCGAGGGAACCTCGTAGGTGCGGTCCAGGGACGGGTTGGGGGTGACGGTGAGAATCATGCGCGCACTACTTCCGTGCCGCCGCGCTCGATGGCGGCGGCGTCCTCGGGGCTCAGCCCGCTGTCGGTGATCAACAGGTCCACGTCGCTCAGGTCGCCGAAGCGGGCGAAGTGCTCCTGGCCGTGCTTGGAGGAGTCGGCGAGCAGCACCACCCGGCGGGCCGCGGCCACCGCCGCGCGCTTCACCGCAGCCTCGGCGAGGTCGGGGGTGGTCAGACCATGGTCGGCGGAGAAGCCGTTGGCGGCCACGAAGAGGACATCGGCCCGGATCTCGCCGTACGCCCGCAGCGCCCAGGCGTCCACGGCGGCGCGCGTACGGTGTCGTACGCGCCCCCCGACGAGATGGAGCTGGATGCCGGGGTGGTCCGCGAGGCGGGCCGCGATGGGCAGGCTGTGGGTGACGACGGTGAGCGAGGCCTCCAGCGGGAGGGCGCCCGCGACCCGCGCGACGGTCGTACCGGCGTCGAGGATCATCGTGCCCTCGGCCGGGAGTTCGGCGAGGGCGGCCTTGGCGATGCGGTCCTTCTCGTCGGCGGCGGTGGACTCGCGTTCGGCGAGGTCCGGCTCGAAGTCGAGGCGGCCGACGGGGATGGCGCCGCCGTGCACCCGGCGTACCAGGCCGGCGCGGTCCAGGGCCTTCAGGTCCCGGCGGATCGTCTCCGCCGTCACCTGGAACTCCTCGGCGAGCGACAGCACGTCCACCCGGCCGCCGTCGCGCGCGAGCCGAAGGATCTCCTGTTGCCGCTCCGGTGCGTACATGTCCGTTCGCCTCCGACCAGTGCCCGAACTTGTGGATTCACCCGGAGGCTACGCCGGGATTTCCGGAAAGTAAACAGGTTCGGGCGCAACTCGGGCATGAACAGACATGAGGCGCGGACGCAGACGGGCATGAACGGACTTCCGCGCAGACGGAAGGGCCCCGCGCTCGACAGCGCAGGGCCCTTGCTCCAGGTGTTACGTCAGCTTCAGGCGACCGCCACCGTCTCCCGCGCCTCGCCCACGGCCTCCGCCGACTCAGCCTCGTCGGCGGCCCCTTCCACATGCTGCGCAGTCCGCCGAGGCAGCGCGAACATCAGCAGGAAGATGGCGCCCATCACCACTGCCACCCAGCCCAGCGCGTTCTGGAAGGCGTCCGCGAAGGCCGACCCGACGACGGTCTGCGCGGCGGCACTCGCGGCACCCTCGGACTCCCCCGAGCCCAGCCCCCCGAGCTTGTCGTCCAGTACCCCGAAGAACACCACCGACACCAGACCGAGCCCCAGCGCATTGCCCATCTGCTGCACGGTGTTGATCAGCCCCGACGCCGACCCCGCGTGCTCGCGCGGCACCTCGGAGAGGATCGCGTCGGTCAGCGGAGCCACGATCAGACCCATCCCCGCACCCATCACGACCAGCGGAAACGCCATCTGCCAGGGCTCGATGCCAAGGCCGTACCGCTCGGACTCCCACATGTAGAGCAGCACACCGAGCCCGAGCACCAGCGCGCCCGCCTGGAGGACGCCCCGCCCGAACCGCGGCACCAGCTTCTGCACCGAAAGACCCGCCGCCGTGGAGACCGCGATCGAGAACGGCACCCCGGTCAGACCCGCCTTCAGCGGGCTCCAGCCCAGGCCCATCTGCATGTACAGCGTCCACACCAGGAAGAAGATGCCGAGCGCGACACCGAACACGGTCTGTACGGCGATGCCCGCGGCGAAGCTCTTCACCTTGAACAGGGACAGCTCGACCAGCGGCGACCCGTCCCGCGCGCTCTTGCGCCGCTCGTACGCCACCAGCACCGCGAGCACGACGAGCGAGCCGGCCATCGACACGTAACCCCACACCGGCCAGTCCAGCTCACGGCCGCGGGTCAGCGGGTAGAGCAGCATCAGCAGGCCGAGGGTCACCAGGGCCACGCCCACCAGGTCCAGCTTCGGGGCGCGTGCCGCCTTGGACTCGGTGATGAAACGGCTGCCGAGGATCAGGCCGGCGATGCCGACCGGCAGGTTGATGAGGAAGATCGGGCGCCATTCCAGACCGAAGAGGTTCCACTCGGTCAGCAGCGCGCCGAGCAGTGGACCGCTGACCGCGCCGAGCCCCACGACCGCGCCGAACAGCCCGAACACCTTGCCGCGCTCGTGCGCCGGGAAGGTCGCGTGCACGATCGACAGGACCTGCGGCACCATCAGCGCCGCCATCCCGCCCTGGAGGATGCGGGAGGCGACCAGCATCTCCGGGTTCGCCGCGAATCCGCACAGCGCGGAGGCGATCGTGAAGCCGCCGATGCCGATGAGGAACAGCTTCTTACGGCCGTGGATGTCGCCGAGACGTCCGCCGGTGATCAGGCCCGCGGCGAAGGCCAGGGCGTAACCGGCCGTTATCCACTGGATCTGGCTCTCGGTGGCGCCGGCGTTCTGCTGGATGGACGGGATCGCGATGTTGACGATCGTGACATCGACGAGGTCCATGAAGGCGGCGGTCATGACGATCGCCAGGGCGAACCACCGACGCTTGTCGCCCATGGAGGCTTCGCCTGCGGATGTGCTGCCCGCGGATGTTTCGGGATGAGGCTGGCTGGAGGTCATGTGAAAGAAGATAGGACCCCTATAGGTCAGATCGTGTCCTAGTTCTGCGGCATCCTCGGATGCATGACGACAGATACTCCGGCCCGGCTCCTCCAGCTCCTCTCCCTCCTCCAGACGCCCCGCGAATGGCCCGGCGGCGAGCTCGCCGGGCGGCTCGGGGTGTCCCGGCGCACGGTCCGCCGGGACATCGACCGGCTGCGTGAGCTCGGCTATCCGGTACAGGCGACCAAGGGTGCCGACGGCGGCTATCGGCTGGTCGCGGGCAAGGCGATGCCGCCGCTCGTCCTCGACGACGAGGAGGCGGTCGCCATCGCGGTCGGCCTGCGCGCGGGCGCCGGGCACGCGGTCGAGGGCGTGGACGAGGCCTCGGTACGGGCGCTCGCCAAGCTGGAGCAGGTCCTGCCCAGCCGCCTGCGCCACCGCGTCTCCACCCTCCAGGCCGCGACCACCCCGCTGACCAGCGGCGACGGAGCGAGCATCGCCCCGGAGACGCTGACCGTGATGGCCTCGACGGTGGCCGGCCAGGAACGGCTGAGGTTCGCCTACCGCGCGGGCGACGGCACGGAGTCCCGCCGCCTCGCCGAGCCCTACCGGCTCGTCTCCACCGGCCGCCGCTGGTACCTCGTCGCCTACGACCTCGACCGCGAGGACTGGCGCACCTTCCGCGTCGACCGCGTCACCGAACCCTTCGCCACGGGCGCCCGCTTCACCCCCCGCGAGCTCCCGACGGGCAACGCGGCCGACTACCTACGCCAGTCGATGTACCGACGCCAGGAGACCTACGAGTTCGCGGTCACCTTCGCCGCACCGGCCCAGTTCATCGCGGCCCGCGTACCCAAGTGGCTGGGCGCCCCGGAGCCGGTCGACGACCACACCTGTCGCCTCCGCGCCACGACCGGCGACGCGGTGGAGTGGCTGGCGGTGCGCCTGGCCATGGTCGACTGCGAGTTCACCGTCCACGAGCCCGCGGAACTGATCCAATGCGTACGGGACTTGGGCGGCCGCCTGACAAGAGCGGCGGCCACGACCACCTGAGCAACAGGACCAATCGGAGTCCCTACGACCCAACAGCCCGCGCACATACGCCCCAACAGCCCGCGCCCCTACGCCCGCTGCACCCCCGCCACTTCCCCCCAAGGAAAGTCCCGCAGCACCGCCAGATTCCGCAGCGCCAACTCCGCGGGCCCCTCCGGCCCCCCAGCCTGCGCCTCCCCCGCCGCCCAGGACTCCACGGCCACCCGCACAGCCGCCCCGGCCACGGCGGCCGCGAACCTCAGCTCGGACCCACCGGCAACGTTGTCGACCGCGCCCGTCCTAAGGGAACCCGCCCGCATCCGCCCGGCCAAAACCTCCGCCAACGTCCCCTCGGACGCATGACAGACCTCTGCCCACACCTTCCCCAGCGCAGGGCTCGACCCGGCAAGTCGGATCAGCGTCCGCACCCATTCCCAGGAGGACGCCGACACCCCGGCCCCCGGCGTCAGGGTGTGCCGTACGGCGTGTTCCAGCGCCTCGGGGACGGACAGTTCCGCGGGAGCGAGGTGCACGGCCTGTGCCCAGCGCTCCGCGCCCGCCGCGTAGAGGGGCGCGACGGCCTCCTCCTTGGTGGCGAAATACCGGTAGAACGTGCGCGGCGCGATGCCGGCGGCCTGGGCGATGTCCTCGGCGCGGGTGGCGCGCAGGCCCTGTCGGACGAAGAGCGAGGCGGCCGCGCGGGCGATCTGCATACGCGTCTCCGCCTTGCGCCGCTCCGTCAGGGAGAGCGGTACGGCGGAGTTTGGTGCTGGGGTGGGGCTACTCACATTCGGCAGGCTATGCCCATGTGACACAATCTGCCATCCGGCGGGCCACCCCGGGGTTCAGGTACGGGGTGGCCCGCCTTCCAGCATGTCCCGGCGCCAGGGCCGCACAAGCCACACCCGCCAGCCACACCCACCAGCCGCCCCCACCAGCGGCGCCCAGTCGGCGCCCACCCCTGGGCACAAAAGGAGCCGGACCCCGGCGCCCAGGGGGGGTTAGGGCGCCGAGACCCGGCTCGGGAGAGTCCCGGCGCCGGGGGGGGTTATCGCGACGGGACTTGGTTCAGGATCGGCCCGCGAGGGGGGATCGCGGGCCCGAACTCCTGGACCCTGAAAGGTTGTTCCCAGGGCCCTGGCGGTTGAAGCGGCGTTACACCGCCATGTTTGCGCGGTCTTTCGCCACCCGGCGCCACCGGGCGTACGCGGCGGTGCTCCCCGTACGCCCCCAGACGCTCGGTCGACTCTTACGCGGCCGCGTCGAACCCGGTGTCCCGGGCCAGCTTCTTCAGCTCCAGCAACGCGTGCTTCTCGATCTGCCGGATGCGCTCGCGCGTCAGACCGTGCTCCTTGCCGACCTCGGTGAGCGTGCGCTCGCGGCCGTCCTCGATGCCGTACCGCATCTTGATGATGGACGCCGTGCGCTGGTCGAGGCGACCGATCAGGTCGTCCAGTTCCTCGCTGCGCAGCAGGGTCAGCACGGACTGCTCCGGGGAGACCGCCGAGGTGTCCTCCAGCAGGTCGCCGAACTGGGTCTCGCCCTCGTCGTCCACCGACATGTTCAGCGAGACCGGGTCGCGGGCCCAGTCGAGGACGTCCGCGACGCGCTCCGGGGTGGAGCCGAGTTCGGCGGCGATCTCGGCGGGCTCCGGGTCCCGGCCGTGCTCACGGTTGAACTCGCGCTGCACGCGCCGGATCCGGCCGAGCTCCTCCACCAGGTGAACGGGGAGCCGGATGGTCCGGGACTGGTCGGCTATCGAGCGGGTGATCGCCTGACGGATCCACCAGGTCGCGTAGGTCGAGAACTTGAAGCCCTTGCGGTAGTCGAACTTCTCGACGGCGCGGACCAGGCCGGCGTTGCCCTCCTGGATCAGGTCCAGCAGGGGCAGGCCGCTGCGCGGATAGCGGCGGGCCACCGCGACGACCAGGCGGAGGTTGGAGCGGATGAAGACGTCCTTGGCACGCTCCCCTTCGGCGACCAGCGCCTCGAGCTCCTCGCGGGAGGCGTCCGCCTGGGACTCCTCGTCCCCGTCGAGGACCTGTCGCGCGAACACACCCGCCTCGATGATCTGGCTCAGCTCGACTTCCTTGGCGGCGTCGAGCAGCGGTGTGCGCGCGATCTCGTCGAGGTACATGCCGACCAGGTCGCGATCGGCGATCTCGCCGCCATGGGCGCGAACAGCGCGAACACTGCTTGCCCGGTCGGCCGTCTCGCCGGTGGCGGACTGACGACGGGCGACGGCACGGGTTGCCATGCGTGCTCCTTGCGATGGTGGGCTGGCGGGTGGTCCTGGTTGCCCGGCACTCTGCTCGGGTGCCCTGCATCCGATGGAAACAACGACTGGAATCAGGACAGAATTCCCAACCCGTCCCCCTATTTTTCTGATCATGCAGTACCCTGTCGAACCGCACAGGGCTGGACGGTGCCATCGGCCCCTAAAGAGGTGCAGGTCAGCCCAGGAACCGAGGGGCACCTCGATGCCCTCACCTACCCCTGAAACCCCCGCGTACGCGAGACCCCGGTCACACCGGAAGAGCGTCGCCGTCGGCCACTCTTCACCCGTGAAGACGGACGGCACCCCCTGACGGTTGCCAGGGCGAGCGACCTCACAGAAAACTCACATGACCAGGGAACACGCGGCACCCGCGCCCGGTCAGCCGAACTGCACCGACCGCTTGGCCAGCCCCATCCAGAACCCGTCGATGACCGACTTCTGAGCGTCCAGCTCGCCCCCGGCCTCGGCGGCGCCCATGGTCACGAACAGCGGGGCGAAGTGCTCGGTGCGCGGATGGGCGTACCGGCCGGCCGGGGACTTGTGGAGGAAGTCCAGCAGGGCGTCCCAGTCGTGGTTCTCCAGCGCGCGCCGCCCCCAGTCGTCGAACTCCGCCGACCAGGTCGGGATGCCGCCCTGGCGCAGCGCGGCCAGGTTGTGGGTGAAGAAGCCGGAGCCGACGATCAGCACGCCCTCGTCGCGCAGCGGCGCGAGCTTGCGGCCGATCTCCATCAGCCGGACCGGGTCGAGGGTCGGCATGGAGATCTGGAGGACGGGGAGGTCGGCGGCCGGGAACATCTCCACGAGCGGGACGTACGCGCCGTGGTCGAGGCCGCGGTCCGGGATGTCCTGCACGGGGATGCCGGGGGCGCGCAGCAGTTTGCGGACGGACTCGGCGAGCTCGGGGGCGCCGGGGGCCTCGTACTTCACCTGGTAGTAGTGCTCGGGGAAGCCCCAGAAGTCGTAGACGAGCGGGACGGTGGTCACGGCGCCGAGGGCGAGCGGGGCCTCCTCCCAGTGGGCGGAGACGATCAGGATCGCCTTCGGGCGGGGCAGGCCGGCGGACCAGGCGGCCAGTTCGCCGGGCCAGACGGGGTCGTCGGCGAGGGGCGGGGCGCCGTGGCTGAGGTAGAGCGCGGGCATGCGCTCCTGACTGGCGGCGATCATGGCGGCGGCTCCTCCGGCTGACGTATTACTTGAATTCTAAATCTCTACCTCAGAATAGGCCCGGTTCGTTTAAGTTTCAAGGAGACTGCTCGTACAGTGGAGCCATGAACACGGCACCCGCACCCGCACCCGCACCCGCACCTGCTCAAGAGCCCCGCTGGCTCACCGACGAGGAACAGCGCGTCTGGCGCTCGTACGTCCAGGCGACGACCCTTCTCGAGGACCACCTCGACCGCCAGCTCCAGCGCGACGCGGGCATGCCGCACATCTACTACGGACTGCTCGTCAAGCTCGCCGAGTCCCCCCAGCGGCGGCTGCGGATGACCGAGCTGGCGATGCACGCGAAGATCACCCGCTCCCGGCTCTCGCACGCCATCGCCCGGCTGGAGAAGAACGGCTGGGTGCGCCGCGAGGACTGCCCCTCCGACAAGCGCGGCCAGTTCGCGGTGCTGACGGACGAGGGCCTGACGGAGCTGAAGCGGACCGCGCCGGGCCATGTGACCGCCGTACGCAGCGCGCTCTTCGACCGGCTCACCCCGCAACAGCAGAAGTCCCTCGGCGAGATCATGCAGATCGTCGCCGAGGGACTTCAGCCGAACGAAGCGGGTGCGGATCTGCCCTGGCTGCGTTGAGCACGCCCCGGACGCAGATCGGCCCCGGTTCCGCCGAGCCGCTCACTCGGCAGGAACCGGGGCCGATCCTGGGTCGTACGTACGGGGCGTCCCCTTCCCCGTACGTACGGGTCCGTCCCGAAGAGGTGGGTCCGGGTCGTCAGTGGGCGACGACCGGAACCGCCAGCTCCTCCTCGGCACCGTCCGCGGACGCGGTGGCCGGACCGCTGCCCGGCTTGCCGGCGTTGACGAAGGTGAAGGCGATCAGCGCGGCGGCGACCAGGATGCCGACGGCGAACCAGATCGCGCTGGTGTAGCCCTCCACCATGCCCTCAAGCTGGACCAGCTGCTGCTGGGACTTGGAGGCGGCGCCACCGATGTGGTCGGCGACGTAGGAGGTGGTGGCCGAGGCGGCGATCGTGTTCAGCAGCGCCGTACCGATCGCGCCGCCCACCTGCTGGGAGGTGTTGACCATCGCGGAGGCGACACCGGAGTCCTGCGGCTTGACGCCCATGGTGGCCAGGGACATGGCCGGCATGAACGCCGTACCCATGCCGAGACCGAGCAGCAGCATCGCGGGCAGCAGCAGACCGGCGTAGGAGGAGTCGACCTCCAGCTGGGTCAGCAGCAGCATGCCGACCGCGGCGACCAGGAAGCCGGGGCCCATCAGCAGCCGCGGGGCGACCCGGGTCATCAGACGGGTGCCGATCTGGGTCGAGCCCGTGATCATGCCGACGATCATCGGCAGGAACGCGAAGCCGGTCTTGACCGGCGAGTAGCCCTGGACGATCTGGAGGTAGTAGGTCAGGAACAGGAACAGACCGAACATGCCGATGATGGCGAGGCCCAGCGAGAGGTAGATCCCGCCGCGGTTGCGGTCGGTGACCACGCGCAGCGGCAGCAGCGGGGCCTTGACCTTGGCCTCGGTGATGACGAAGGCGAGCAGCAGGACGCCGGAGGCGACGAACATGCCGACCGTCACCGCGTCGCCCCAGCCGTTGGACTCGGCGCGGGTGAAGCCGTAGACGAGCGCGACCAGGCCCAGGGTGGAGAGCAGGACGCCGGGGATGTCGAGCGGGTTGCGGTTGCGGCCGCCCTCGGGCTCACGGATGACGAACCAGGCACCGGCAGCGGCGATCACGGCGAACGGGATGTTCACGAAGAACGTCCAGCGCCAGTCCAGGTACTCGGTGAGGAAGCCGCCGAGGATCAGACCGACGGCACCGCCGGCACCGGCGATGGCGCCGTAGATGCCGAACGCCTTGGCGCGCTCCTTGGCGTCCGTGAACATCACGGCGAGCAGGGAGAGCGCGGCGGGCGCGAGCAGGGCGCCGAAGACACCCTGGAGGGCGCGGGCGCCGAACATCATGGCCTCGTTGGTGGCGGCGCCACCGAGCGCGGAGGCCGCGGCGAAGCCGCCCAGGCCGACGACGAAGGCGCGCTTACGGCCCCACAGGTCGGCGATGCGGCCGCCGAAGAGGAGCAGACCACCGAAGGCGAGGGCGTAGGCCGTGACGACCCACTGCCGGTTGCCGTCGGATATGCCGAGGTCCTGCTGGGCGGAGGGCAGCGCGATATTCACGATGGTGGCGTCGAGGACCACCATCAGCTGGGCGAGCGCGATGAAGACGAGCGCTTTCCAGCGATTGGAATCGGGGACGGATGGAGCCTTGACGGCTGTTTGAGACATGGAGGTACCCACTTCGGGACTTCGTGACGGAAAAAGACGTGAATAAAGGTGTGCGAATGGGGACTGGTGTCGGGCGCCGGACTCATCGGTCGCCCCGGCAGGACTCAGACTTGGCGGAGGTCCTCCAAGGTGACGGCCGTGCCCGGCAGCTCGGAGCGGGCCGGGGCCCGCAGTCCGTCCAGGAACAGCTGGAGATGGCGGTGGACGAATCGGTCGACGCTGAGGCAGCCGGCACCGGCCGGGGGCCGGCTGAGCTGGGCGCAGGCGACCATCAGGTCACCGACACCGACGTCCGCACGGAGCTGTCCGGCCGCCCTGGCGCGCTCCATGACCATCGCGATCATCTGCTCGGTCCGCTCGCGGGCGGCCTCCAGATCGGGGTGGTTCTGGTCGAAGGTGCTGGAGATCATCGGGCACAGGGCACTGATCCGCTCGTCGGCGGCGCTGTGCACGAAGCGCTCCAGGGCCTCGAAGGCGTCGCCGTTCTCGGCGAGCGCCGTCTCGGCGGCGGCCACCGTACGGTCCATGACGGAACAGACGACCTCGCGGACGAGCGCGTCGCGGTCCGGGAAGTTGCGGTACACCGTGGCATTGCCCACGCCGGCCCGGCGGGCGATCTCGTCGAGCGGTACGTCCGGACCGTGCTCGACGAACATCTCCCGGGCCGCGGAGACGATCCGCTCCCGGTTGCGCAGGGCGTCGGCGCGCGGCCGGGTCACCTTGCGCTGGACGGGGATCGCGGTCTGCACGGCGTACCTCCTCGGGTGGTTGATCGGCCTTCGGTCGCGATCCGGGGAAGCACTCCCCGTTTCACGCGAACACACGTCTAAACGGGGAGAGGGTCCCCGGTTATTTCCCACCTTCCGAGAGATTTCCTGTGACCTGAGTCACAGCTCTCGGGGGTGCCACGTTCGGGCTCCTCCAGCGCGCGCCCACGCCCCCCTCGGCCGAGGGTGATCGCAAGGGCGCAGTCGGACCGGCGGCTGCCGCGGACCGAAGGGCCCCTGCATGCAGCCGTCCAGCCGTCGGATACGCCCCCGCCGAGTCGCCGCCCTCGCCACCGTGACCGCGCTGACCCTGGCGGTCAGCACCTCGGCGGGCTCCGGGCACCTCTCGGCGCGGGGTACGACGGCGAAGGCGGGCCCGATCTCGCTGGCCCACTCCTCGGCACTCGGCCCCTGCATGATCACCGGCGGTCCGTCGGTACAGATGTCGGAGGGCGTGCCCACCACGAGCGGCTACTCCCGCTCCACCGGCAAGGTCCGCGCCCTGACCCTGATGGTCGACTTCTCCGACGCCCGCGGCCAGGGCCGCGCCCTCGACCGCTTCCGGGAGTTCTTCCCCCAGACCCAGGACTGGTTCCGCACCAGCTCCTACGGCCGTCTCGACTACCGCGCCGAGACCCCGGTCCCGAACTGGCTGCGCATGCCGAAGCCGTTCGAGGAGTACGGCATAGAGCGCGGCGCCCCCTTCGATCCCGGCTACCGCGAGCTCGTCCAGGACATCGTGGCGGCGGCCGACCCGAAGGTGGACTTCCGCCGCTACGACTTCGTGAACGTCCTGATGACCCCCAACGCCGGCCCCTCGGCCCTGGACACGGTCCTGTCCGTCACCTTCGCCGGCAACACCGAGGCCCCGGTCGCCGACGGCGTCCCCGTCGCGAACGCCTCCTTCGTCTACTCCCGCCAGGACGACGGCTCCGGCACCTACGACCGCACCGGCTACCGCGTCCTGCCGCACGAGAACGGCCATGTCTTCGGCCTCCCCGACCTCTACACCCAGGAGGGCGGGGGCGCGGTGGGCCACTGGGACATCATGAGCGAGGACTGGGGCGCCAACAACGACCTCCTCGGCTGGCACAAGTGGAAGCTCGGCTGGCTGGACACGTCCCAGATCCGCTGCGCGACGGCCTCCGGCACGACCGAGTACACCCTCACCCCCCTGTTCCGCCGCGGCGGCCCCAAGATGATCTTCGTCCCCCTCGACGGCCGCACCGGCTACGCCGTCGAACTGCGCGCCCGGGGCGGCAACGACGAGGCGGTCTGCCGCCCCGGCATCCTGATCTACCGGGTCGACGCCGACGTGGACACCGGCCAGGGCCCGGTCCGCGTCTACGACAGCCTCCAGGACAGCGGCGGCTGCACCCGGAGCCCGAACGTCCACGCGGAACTGTCCGACGCTCCCTTTACTCCCGGGGAAGATTTCCGGGATCCGAGGAGAGGCGTGCGGATCAGTGTGGGGCAGGAGTCGTCGGGGTCATCGGAGGAGCATGTGGTGCGGGTTACGCGAGGGTAGGGAGCATGTGGTGCGGGTTGCGCGAGGGTAGGGGCATGACGGTGGCCCGGCGCTGCGACTGCCCGGCATTACGGTAGGGCTGCCGAGATCGCCGTACCGGAGAGCCGATGCCCGTACAGACCACGCCCACCGCCCATGGGGACGCCGTACCGCCCGAGGCGGTCGCGCCGCTGATACGCGGGGTCGCGGTTCTGCGGGAGCTGACGGAGGCGGGCGGGCGGATGAGCCCCAGCGCGCTGGAACGCGCCACGGGGCTGGCCCGTTCCACGGTCGACCGCATCACGTCCACGCTGGCACGCATGGGGTACGTCCGTCTCGACGGCCGGGACGCGGTCCTGGCACCCCGCCTGATGGAGTTGGGCAACGCGTACCTGGCATCCCTGCGCCTGCCGGCTCTCTTGGCTTCTGCGGCAGACGCCCTGGCCGACGAGCTGGACGAGTCAGTCTCACTGGCTGTCCCCGACGGAGACGGCATCCGCTTCATCCACCAGGCGACGCGCCGCCGGGCCATGTCCCTCAGCTTCCGCATCGGCGACCTCCTCCCGGCCGAACGCACCGCTCCCGGCCCACTGTTCGCCACGGAGTGGACGGACGAGGAGTGGGAGGCGTGGCGCGAACGCCGAGCGCGGGACCCGGAGGACCGGGGCTTCTCGGCGGTACCGCCGAGGAGGGAACGGGCGGGCGGGGAGGAGGAGTTCGGTCGGCGTGTGGCCTGGGCTCGGGAGGAAGGCTGGTCGCTGGACGACCAGTTGATCGAACCGGGCCTGGTGGCACTGTCGGCCCCCGTCCGTGCCCCCGCCGGTGACCGGATCGCCTGCGTGGCAAGCGTGGTGAGCCACACGAGCCGCCACACGGCGACGGACTTGAGCAGGGCGCTGCTTCCGCGACTGCGGAAGGCGGTGGCGGCAATGGAGCGCCGCCTGCGCGAGGCACCACCCCCGCGGCCCTCGGTGCCGCCCTCCGGTCTGGCGTCGTGGACAGGCTCCTCGAAGCAGGAACTGGGCCGAGACTTCGTGGAATCCCTGGCCCGGGGCCTGACGGTCCTGACGGCGTTCGACGAGGCGGGCCCTCAGCTGACCCTGACAGAAATCGCCGAGGCAACGGGCCTGGCGAGGGCAACGGCCCGAAGGTCACTGATCACGTACGAACACCTGGGCCTGGTGACGCGCCCGACGGACCGCAAGTTCGCCCTGACGCCCCCGGTCCTCGCCCTGGGCTTCCCCCCACTGTCCCGCACGACACTCCCCCGCCTGGCGACGCCGCACCTGAAGGACCTGACGACCCACATCCAAGAGTCGACGTCACTGGCAGTACTCACGCCTGACGGCAAGGAGATCCACTACACGGCAACAGTCACGGCCCCCGGCGTGATGAGCGTGGACATCCCCCCAGGCACCCGCCTCCCGGCACCGGCAACGTCCCTGGGCCAGGTCCTCCTGACCGGCACGCCCCACGCCCTCCTGGACGAGGACCGGGAACAGGGCCTACGCACCCTGTCGGTCCCTATCCACGACGCCGCGGGCAAGGTGGTCGCCGCGGCAGGCATTTCCCTCCACGCGGCCCGCCACACCCCGGAAGCCTGCGAGACCCACCTCCTCCCACCCCTCCTCACCACAGCCACCGCCATCGAATCCGACCTCCGCACCACCACCCGCTTCACCCACGTCCCGATGACCTGACCCCCTCCCGACCACATCCGGTACGCTGACGCCTGTCGCCTTCGTAGCTCAGGGGATAGAGCACCGCTCTCCTAAAGCGGGTGTCGCAGGTTCGAATCCTGCCGGGGGCACCAGCGAAAAGGCCCTGGACCGATCTTGGTCCGGGGCCTTTGGCATCTACTTCTGACATCAACGCGAGCGGTCAGTCACGACCAGGGCGCCTCTTCCGCAGAAGCCAATCCACGCGGCTCGTGGCTTCGCGATGGGTGTCGTGCGGCGCATCGTGGCCTTGGCCTTCCGCTGCAAGCCCTCCAGGGGCACCGCGCAAACCTGGTAATCCCAGCGGGATGACCTTCCCTACTTCATCAAGCCCCGGCTGCGCCCGCGCTCCTGCCTTCGGCCCGCTCGGCTTCCCCGTCATCGGCAACCTGAATCTCGGCTCCACCGGATTCTCCGTCAGCCAGGGACCTGACGGACACAATCTTGTTCGCGTCCCTTCAAGAAGGGCGCCTCCGGTGCCAGACTGCCGGGCTGAGCGATTGTCCGCCGCTGCATTCCGAAGGAGAGCACACGTGCAGATACGTCGATCAGCAATCGTCACCCTGTCCGCCGTCGCCCTGACCTTCTGCGGCGTCGCCACCGCCCCCGCCGCGTACGCCGCCACCCCGCACTGCCACGCCACATCGTTCCTGCACGAGGGCAGCGAGTACAACGAAATGCCCACCGCGACCCCGAACGACTGGAACTGGCGGTGCCTTCTCACCGAGGGCGACGGCTACGCGGGTGGCGACCAACAGCATGCCGTCTGGGTTCTCCAGCGTGCGCTCATCCAGTGCTACGGGCAGAACCTCGGCTCCGCGGGCGCCGATGGCAAGTACGGGACGCGCACCGCGGAAGGCGTCAGGAACGTCCAGCGCTTCCACAACCAGACACAGAACGCGGGACTGGCCGTGGACGGTCAGTACGGCCCCAACACCGCGTACTACATGGAGTTCGTCAACACTCAGAACCGGTGCTGGACACTCTCCTAGAGGAGGCGCGATGACACACAACCCGTACTCCGTTCGCACCGCAGGCGTCTCGCTCGCCGCGCTCGCCCTCATGGGCACGTTCGCCGTTCCCGCCATCGCGACTCCCCACGCCACCGGTGACGTCGTCATCCAGGCGGAGTCCTGCGACAGCGCCTGGTGGACATGGACCAGCGCCACCCGCGTGACCTTCGTCCCGACCAAGAACGGGACAGGCGACGCCCGGTGCGTCCTCGGCCAGGGCAGCCAGGGCTGGGGCGTCGTGGCCCTCCAGAACGTCCTCCGGAAGTGCTACAACCAACAGATCGCGCTGGACGGTGTCTTCGGCTCGGCCACCAAACAGGCCGTGAAGAACGCCCAGACCTGGGAGAACGCGGTCAGTGGCGCAGGTCTTGTGGTGGACGGCGTCTACGGCGACAACACGCGCAAGGCCATCAAGTGGCCGCTCTACACCCGCACAGGCGACCTCGACGCGTCCCACTACTGTGCGTACGTCAGGTGGGGCGCCTGACGTACGCAGCCGGGCTCGGGTACGGGGGCGGAACTTGGGTTCCTTGTCGCAGCCACCACAGTCCCCTCAGTCCCTGGAGAAACTCGTTCGCGGCCTACCTCGCAGTTGAGGATCAAACCCTGACTTTGTCACAGGAGAGCCACCAGCCTGCACAGAAGCAGGGAGTGACCCGAGTCTCCGCATAGGCTCCCGCTGAAATTTCCGACTGATCGCAAGACAGATCACAAGGGGGATCCCATGGGACTCAAGCGTGTGGGCCGGCTGGGAACTGCCGGCGCGTTGGTGGCCGCGGCGTTCGGTGCGTCCGTCGTCTTTACCCCGGCCTCGGCCTCCGCGGCTGTCGATTGGCAATGCCACGGCACCGCGGTCAAGCGGTGCGCTGTCGTCTATTGGGACCGGACGAACGACACCTACAAGGCGCGGGCGAAGATCGTCGACGTCGAAGGTGGTCGCAGTTACCAGGTCAAGGTCACCAACGTGAAGCTCCGGCGCTTCAACGGCGAAGGGTGGATCACAGTGCGCTCCGCGGACGACTACGACGGCTGGCACGACACCCAGGACACGGCCGGCACCAGCGCCGTCGACCCGTGCAGGTGGCCCACCAACTCCTTCGGCGCCGTGGCTACGTTCAGCTGGCGGGGCGCTTCGACCGGCCAGGAGACCTGGTCGCCCGACACGGCGTGGGGCCACGCCTGCGGCTGACTCGTTCGCGCAGAAGATCAAGGGCAGAACAAGGGCAGCATTAACAAAAGCCTTCCAGGACTGTCTGGAAGGCTTTTGTGTGCCCAATGCGGACAGCACTCGGGCGTTCAGCGGCTGATCTCGTTCAGTTCGGTCAAGTCCTCTGCGGAGAGGGAGACCCCCGCGCCCGCGATGTTCTCCCTCAGGTGTGCCGTCGATGATGTGCCAGCGATGAGCAGGATGTTCGGTGATCGTCGCAGCAGCCAGGCGAGGGCGACGGACATCGGCGTCGCTTCCAGTCGGGCGGCGACTGCCGAGAGTGCTGCGGACTGGAGAGGGGTGAAGCCGCCCAGGGGGAAGAAGGGGACGTACGCGACACCGGTCGTGGCTAGGTGGTCGATGAGCCGGTCGTCTTGGCGGTGGGCCAGGTTGTACATGTTCTGCACGCACACGATCGGCGCGATGCTCTGCGCCTCGGTGACCTGCTCCGCGGTGGCGTTGCTTACTCCGAGGTGGCGGATCAGGCCCTTCTGCTGGAGTTCGGCGAGCGTCTCGAACGCCGAGGCGAGTGAGCCGGGTTGGGGGCCCTCCGCGTTGCCCAGGCGGAGGTTGACCAGATCGAGTGCGTCGAGGCGGAGGGACTTCAGGTTGTCCTCGACCTGGCGGCGTAGGTCTTCGGGGCGTCGGGCCACCGGCCAGCCGCCCTGTTCGTCGCGGGTCGCGCCCACCTTGGTCGCGATGTGCAGTGACTCGGGGTAGGGGTGCAGTGCCTCGTGGATCAACTCGTTGGTGATGCGGGGGCCGTAGGCCTCGCTCGTGTCGATGTGGGTGATGCCCAGGTCGACCGCCGTACGAAGGACGGCTACAGCGCCTTCGCGGTCGGTGGGCGGGCCCATGACCCACGGGCCCGCCAGTTGCATGGCGCCGTAGCCGAACCGGGTGACGGTCAGGTCGCCCAGGGGCCAGGTGCCGCCCGGGAGGGAGGGCGCGGGTGTGCTCATCTGTCTTCCTTGCCTTTCGCCGCCGTGCTTGGAGAAGGAGTGGTGCCTTCTGGCTCCCTGCATCAGCATTGGAGAGGAACTTCCCGTAGGGAAGTAGGCACTTTGAAGTGCGCAACCCGCCCAGCAGAGAGAGGTGCGAGCTGTGAGTACGACGAAGGCGGCTCAGAAGAGGGCTCAGGCCAAAGTGGAGTACAACGTGTTCCTGGCCGCTTGCCCCAGTCGGCAGTTGCTCGATCGGATCTCGGACAAGTGGGTCGTCCTGATCCTCTGTGCGCTGGGCGGTGACGGCAGTCCTCGTCAGGCGGCCCAGACCGGTGCGGCGCACCCAGACGGTCCGCGCGCGATGCGTTACTCCGAGATCGCTCGTCTCCTGGCCGGTGTCAGTCAGAAGATGCTGACCCAGACGCTACGGTCGCTGGAGCGCGACGGGCTGCTCACCCGTACCGTGACGCCGACCGTTCCGGTCACCGTCACCTACGAGCTGACCGACCTCGGTCTCTCGCTCCACCAAATGACGCGCGGGCTCAGAAGCTGGGCGCAGGCGAACATGGGCGAGGTCCTCGGGAACCGTGAGAGCTACGACTCCCGTGCAACGCCAACGCCCTGACGGTTCACCTCTAACCCGCCGCCAGGCGCGTGGAGTTGAGTTCGTGGATCAGTTGCGGGGTGAGCAAGGTGCCGGCTCGGTCGGCCAGGACCGTCATTTCGTAGCCGATCAGGCCTACGTCGCAGCCGTCGGCGGCCAGGACGCCCAGGCAGCTACCGTCTCGGATGCGGCTGAGCATGATGAAGCCGTCGAACATCTCGATCATGACCAGCTTCATGCCGTGGAAGCCGTGGGCCGTGGCCGCGTTCTGGGCGAGGCTGGTGATGCCGGAGACGATGGCGGCCAGGTGGTCGGCGCGGTCTCGGGTGAGGTTGTCGGAGGCGGCCATGAGGAGGCCGTCCGCGGAGACGGCGACGGCGTCCGTGACGCCGTCGGTGGTGCGGGCGAATTCCGAGATGAGCCAGCCGAAACTCTGGACGGCGGTCGTCACGATGACACTCCTTGTGTGCTTCTGGCCTCGGCACGGGCGACACCTGCTCTGAAGCCGTTGAGCAGGGAGGTGGCGGGGCGGGGGGTTGCTGGCGCTGCCGCCTCATGGGCGGGGGCCAGTAGGCGGCTGGGGAGGACTACTAGTGCGGACAGGCCGCCGCCTGTTGAGTCGAAGAGTTCGACCTGCGCTCCTTCGCCGAGGCGGTGGGTCAGTCGGCCGACCACGAGGTGGCCCAGGAAGCGGGTGGGCGTGGTGAGGAGGGCTGAATCGTCAGGGCCGGAGAAACGGGCCGTCGCTCGTTCCTTGTCGGGGGCGGACATGCCGATGCCGTGGTCCACGACTGCGAAGCAGTACGTTCCGTCCTCGGGGTCGTGCCAGCCGTGCACCTCCACCGGTTCCGTCGGCGGTGAGAAGTTCAGTCCGTTCTCGATCAGTTCGGCCAGGAGGTGGGCCACGTCGGCCACGGCGTGTCCGCGTACCCGCACCGGCTCCACCGGCGCGATCACGACCCGCTGGTACTGCTCCACCTCTGCCACCGCGGACTGGACTACCTCCAGGCCCTCGGCGGGGGCGGCTGTCGGCCGGGGCGGGTTCTGAGCGGTCAGCACCAGCAGGCTTTCGGCGTTGCGGCGCATGCGCGTGGCCAGGTGGTCGAGTTCGAAGAGTTCAGCCAGGGCGTCAGGGTCGAGCTCCTGGCGTTCCAGGCGGGTGATCAGGGCGAGTTGGCGGCGTACGAGGTTCTGGTTGCGGCGGCCCAGGTTGGCGAGGGATTCGGTGGTGTTGCGGCGTAGGCCCGCCTGTTGGGCTGCCAGGCGGAGGGCCGTCTGCTCCACCTGGCGCAGGGATTCCGCCACCTCGGCGATCTCCGCCGCGCCGCCCGGCATCCGCAACTCGGGGGCGTCCGGGACGTCCGTCTCCGGGGACTGTTGGATGCGGGCAACCGCTGCGGGCAGTCGGTGCCTCGCCACTTCGTGAGCCGCCTCGGCCAGTGCGCCCAGCGGGCGGGTGAGGGAGCGGGAGGCGAACGCGGCCAGGCCCGCGACCAGGGCGGCTATCAGCGTTCCCGCGATGAGATAGGCGGCGAGGGCCAGCTCCGCGTCGTGACTCAGGCGGTCCGCCCGGTTCCGCACGTCGTCGCCGACCGATTGCTGGACCGCGTACAGATCGTCCACGAGTGCCGTCATCGCGTCCCACCATGCGCCGGCGTCGGCCCGGAGCGCGGAGCCGTCGGCTGCGTCGTGCGCTTGGTTCTCGTAGGCCGTGGCGCGTTGGGCGTTTTCGGTGCCGAAGGTCTTCTTCAGAGAGGCCCGTTGGGGTGCCGTGGCGACCTGGCGGAAGCGGGTGAGGGCGGCTTCTCGGGTGGCGCGCTCCTCGGTGAAGGCGATGTACTCGCCGCCCTGGAAGGCGCCTTCGGCGAACACACCGTTGAGCAGGCCTCGTTCGAGGGCCACCGATTCCTTGGCCACGGCCAGCTCCCGCAACGCCATCAGGCCGTCGCTCAGTTGACGGTCGGCGCGCGTCGCAGTCCCCGCCACCGGGTCTACGGCGTTCAGGGCGTCGACCGCTGTCGTGTAGAAGGTGAGTGTGGCGGTCCGGGAGGCCTTGCCTGTGCCCGCGGCTTCCTCGTCGGCAGCGGCTCGGACGGCCGCGAGGCGCGACAGGTGCCGTTGGACGACCCCCTCGACGGCCTGCTCGGGGCGCATTGCTCGCAGTGCGGTGTCTACGCGTTCGCGCGTGGTGGCCAGTGGTGTGCGGAATCGGTCCTCGCCGCCCAACAGGCCGTTCGTCAGGCCGCGTTCGCGTTGCAGCTGGTGCACCAGCGCCTGGACCCGCAGGCTCAGGCCGACCTCGGCGCGGGTCGCTCGCGCGTCGCCCAGGGCCTCGGCACGGCCGTGTACGGCCAGGCCCGCCACCGCCAGCAGCAGGCAGATCGGGACCGTGATGACCACCGCCACCCGGCCTTTGATGCTGCCCCAGCCCGGTACGGGGCGGCGCCCCGAACCACCCTTGCCGATTGCGCCGAGCCTGCCGGGCAGCGGCCGTAATGGCATCCACACCCTCATGGCAACGACGCTAGCCCGACGCCAACTGCGGGCGGTTTCCGTGCTGTTAGACCCCGTGGGGACTTCAGTTGCGCCGCCCTCACACCGCTGGCGGGGACGGCGTGACCGTGTCGGTCAGTGGTCGATCGCCCCGGCGATCAGCGACCGCAACTGCTCCGCCGTATCGTCCAGCGGGCGCACGCTCCGCTGCGCTCGGCACATGGCCACCGTGCCCTCCACCGCCGCCACGACCAGCGTCGCCAGTTGTCTCGCTCGGTCGGGCTCGGTGCCGTGGGCCCGGAGGGACGCTGCCAGCAAGGACTCCCACTCGGCGAAGACCTCCGCCGCTGCCGTCAGGGCGGGTGGGATCTCTTCGGTGGGGGGTTCCTCGATGGCTACGGCCAGGACGGGGCAGCCCGCATGGAAGTCGCTCTCCACGACGATCGTGCGCCACAGGGAAAGAAAAGCGACCAGTCCCTCTACCGGGCCCGCCTCCAGCTCCTTGCGCAGGCGCCGGGCCACCCACTCGCCCGTGTAGCGGACCGCCTCCGTGGCCAGCTGCTGCTTGCCCTCGGGGAAGTAGTGGTACGTCGAACCCAGCGGCGCCTTCGCGTGCTTGGCCATCTCCCGGATGCTCGTGGCGCTCAGACCGCGGCGGCTGATCATGTCCGCGGCACCGGCCACGATCCGCTCCCGCGACGGCGCGCTTTCCTTGGACACCGACACCACCCACCTGTGCGCTTCCCCGGCCGACCAACCACCGATCGACTATGACAACCGTCATAGTCTAGCCGGGGACGCACCACGATGGTGTGCGCGGCCGGCGCTGGCAGGTCTCTGCCTGGCCATCGGCGAAGCCCGGTCGTCGGTTGGGTCCCGGACGACTTCTCCGGGCCGCCCCCGTACAGACCGGGGATGCAACCACTCCCTACAGAGCTGGAACCCCCGGAAGCCGGCCGCGCACTGGGGACCTTAACCTCAGGCACTGACAACGGTGCGCGATGAAGGGCGGGGGCGCGGGATGAGCGGGCAGGGGTGGGACGACGACGCCGAGTACCGGCAGGTGGTGCGGCGGGGGTGGGTCGCCACGGGGGTCGCCGGGTGCTGCTCGGTGGTCGTGGTGGGGCTCGTGGTCGCCTGGCTGCTCGGGGTCGGTGTGTTCGTGCTCCTCGTCGAGGCCCTCAGTAAGTAGCGGGCCGGAGGCCCCGGGGGCCTCCGGCCTGCGGTCAGGCTGTCGTCGTGCAGGTCGTGCCGTTCAGGGTGAAGGTCGTCGGGGAGCCGTTCGCCGTGCCCTTCGTGCCGGTGAAGCCGACCGTGACCGAACCGGACGCCGGGATCGTGCTCGTCCAGGAGACCGAGGCGACCGATACCGCGCTGCCGTTCTGGGTCGGGGTGCCGCCCCACATGTTCGTGACGGTCTGGCCGTCGGGGAAGGCGAAGGCCAGGGTCCAGCCGTTCACGGGCGTCGTGCCGGTGTTGCGGATCGTGAGTTCGCCCTGGAAGCCGCCTGGCCATTCGCCGGTCACGCGGTAGCCGACGGAGCAGTTGCCGGCGGGGGTGTCATCGGTGGTGACCGTCACCGTGGTGGAGCGTGGTGAGCGGTTGCCCGCCGCGTCACGGGCGTAGACCGCGAAGGTGTACGACGTGTTCGCGGTGAGGCTGGTGATCGTCGCCGTGCCGGTGGTGGAGGAGGCCGCAGGGGTCTCCGAGCTGCCGGTGACGCGTACGACGTCGTACGCGGTTACGCCCACGTCGTCCGTGGCGGCCGGCCAGGTCAGCGTCACCGACGTCGCCGTCTTCGCGGGGGCGGTCGGGGTTCCGGGTGCCGTCGGGGGCTGGGTGTCGGAACCGGAGCCGGCGAAGATCGTCGCCTCCTTCGACGTCTGGGCTATGCCGTTCGCGCCGTGGAAGACGCGCTGGCCCCAGCCGCTGAGCCGGCTGGGGTCGAAGCCGAGCGAGAGGTCGAGGATCGGGTCCGTGTTGCCGCTCCAGGACCAGGCCAGATAGCCGAGGTCGAGGTTCTGGGCCGCGGCCATCATCGTGTCCTCGTCCGGGTCGCCCCACTGGTCCGCGGGGCCCCCGAACTCGCCGATCAGGATGGGGAGCCTCGCCGCCACGAAGGCGTTCAGGTAGTCGGTGATCTCCGCCGCCGTGTCGTACACGCTGTACATGTGGACGGAGAAGATCAGGTTGCCGGTCGGGTCCGCCGCGTACACCGACTGGGCGTTGGTGCGCATGACGTTCTGCCAGTCCTGGCCCCAGTTCGGGGCGTCCACCATGATCGTGTGCTCCAGGCCCGCCGACCGCAGTTTCTGCACTGCGGCGATCGTCGGGGCCGTCCAGCCCGCGGGGTCGGTGTTGCCCCAGGGCTCGTTGCCGATGTTGACGATGACGTAGTTCTCCTGGCCGGCCAGGACGTCCTTCAGACCGATCCAGTAGTCGGCCGCCGAGTCGAGCGTGGCGGCCGCCGCCTCCTCGCCGTAGCCGGTGGTGTCGTGCACCTCCAGTACGCAGATCAGGCGGTTGGCCTTGCAGTTCGCGATGACCGCGGCCACGTCCTCGGGGGTGCTCTCGGTCCAGCGGTGGCCGTTGGACAGGACCACCCGGACGCTGTTCGCGCCGAGCGCCTTGATGTCGGCGAGGGACTGGGGCTCGCCGGGGTACCAGGTGTGCGCGTGGTTCACGCCGCGCATCACGAAGTCGTTGCCGTTGGACTCGAGCAGGCGGCCGTCGCCGATGTGCAGGCCGGTGGCCCGGAGGGTGACGGGGGCGGGCGCGGCCTGGGCGGGGGTCGCCCCGAGGATCAGCAGGCCGAGAAGGGTGGCCAGGGCGGTTAAGAGTCTCGCCGTCGGCGCGCTTTTGTGTGTTCTCACTGCGACTCCTGAGGAAGTGAGCACCGGAAAGCATCAGAAGGAACATGGGAGGGGCACGAGAGAGGAGATATGGGAGCGCTCCCACACATGTATCCGGGTCGCCAGGAACACGTCAAGACGCTGGGCGTTGTTCGACTGCCTTCGACACGGACACCGGTACGCGCAGTCCTCTCGCCAGTCCCGCCGTCACCGTCAGTGACGCCACCGCCAGTACGGTCATCGCCGTCGCGGGAGAGGTCAGTTGAGCCACGGAGCCCGCCAGCGTCGCGCTCACTCCCTGCAAGGTCAGCATCCCCGCCGAGTGCAACCCCACGGCGTGCCCGCTCAGTTCGTCCGGGGTCAGCGCCATCAGCCGCTCCTGCTGGACCAGGCTCGCCCCGAACCCCACCGACGCCAGCGCCACGGCGAGCGCGGCGAGCGGTACGGGCGGGCCGAGCGCGAAGAAGGCGTACGGCGTTGCCAGCAGGGCCAGTAGCGGGACCCCGAGCCGGGCGCGCCGCGCGGGTGGGATCAGGCGGCCCACCGTCACATCACCGATCAGCATGCCCAGTGCCGCGCAGGCGAAGAGGGTGCCGGCGGATTCGGGGGCGTAGGAGACGTAGAGCGATTCGCAGCCCACGATCAGGCCGTTGGGGAGCCACAGGGCGAGGTAGACGGTGCGGCGGGGGCGGGAGGACCACAGGAGGGCGTTGGTGCGCCAGGTGGTGGCGATCGACGGGCGGCCGGTGGCGCGGGGTGGGCGGGCGGTGAGGTGGAGGCGGACTCCGGCCGCGGCCAGGGCGTAGAGGAGGGCGGAGAGGAGGAGGCAGGTTCGGGGGGAGAGGAGGGTGAGCAGGGCGCCGCCTGCCGCGTAGCCGGTGATCTGGGTGATGCCGCTCATCATGTTGAAGACCGAACGCCCCAGCAGGTAGCCGTCCTTGGTGAGGATCTCGTTCAGCAGGCCCCAGCGGACTCCCCCGCCCAGGGAGGCGATCAGACCCTGGGCCAGGAGGACGACGAACACCGCCCAGATCGGCAGGCCGGGGGCCGCGAGGAGGGTCGTGGCCGCCGCGAAGGCCAGGGAGAGGTACGTCAGGGTCGCCCTCGGGGGCAGGCGGTCGGCGCCGGAGAGGAACAGGGTCGCGCCGAGCACCTGGGCCAGGGACGGGCCGAACATGCTCACCGCGGAGAGGAGCGGGGAGTCGGTGGCCCGGTACACCAGGGTGGCGAGGGCGAGGCCGGCCATCGTCTGGGCGGCGACGTGGGCGGAGGAGGTGAGGAAGAGGGGGGTGAACTCAGGGGTGCGGAAGAGGGATTGGTAGCTGTTGGTGCTGTTGGCGTTGTTGGCGGGCATGGGCGGAGTCTCGGGGGGCTCTGGTGGGTGCCGTTAATGTTTCGCGCAGGTGCGAAAGGTGGGGGCATGGGGTGGTGGCAGGTCAATGCGGACACGCTTGCGCGGAGTCGGTTCGTGCTCTCGCCGCTCGCGGAGACCTTCGCGAGTCTGAAGCTGCTGCACGCGGGGGTGGGGGCGCATCCCGGGGAGCGGGACTGGCTGCGGGTACATCGGCCCGGATACCGGGCGCTGCTGGCCGCCGATCCGGTGACCGCGCTGTTGGTACGGGCCGGGCTGGGGCGGGACTGGATCGCGGACTTCCTGACGCCCACGCCGCGTGACGGGGAGTCCTTCGAGGAGGGGGTCGCCCGGGTGGGTTCTGTACGCCCCGAGGACGCCCGGGCCCATCTCGCCCTCTCCCTCGCCGGACCGCTGCCCGCGGAGCTGGAGCGCGACGATCTGCCGGAACGGGCGGCTGGGCTCTTGCGGTACGTCTGGGAGGAGGCCGTACGGCCGGACTGGGACCGGCGTCGGCGGGTGCTGGAGGCGGATGTGGTCGCGCGGACCGTGCAGGTGAGTCGGCGTGGGTGGGCGGCGGTGCTGGATTCGCTGCGGCCGGGGACGCGGTGGCTCGGGGAGAGTCGGTTCCAGGTGAACCGGCATGAGTATCCGCCTCGGGAGATCTCCGGTGCGGAGCTGGTGTTCGTGCCGGTGACGCCCAAGACGGGGTGGGTGTCGTGGGAGGAGGGGCGGGAGCGTTACGCCGTCGTGTATCCCTGCACCGGGGTGCTGGCCGAGCAGCATGGGCGGCGGGCGGTGCCGTCGGCTCTCGGGCCGCTGCTCGGGGCTGCGCGGGCTGGGTTGCTGGTGCTGCTCGGGCCGCCTATGAGTACGACGCAGTTGGTTGCCGTGACCGGGCAGGGGCTCGGGTCGGTCGGGCGGCATCTGCGGGTGCTGTTGGATGCGGGGCTGGTGGAGCGGCGGCGGGCGGGGCGGTCGGTGCTGTATGTGCGGACGGCGGCGGGGGATGTGCTGGTGGAGGCCGGTCGGGGGTGACCCGGGGTGGGTGCGCTCGCCCGGGCTGGCGGGGTGCCGCCTTGCTTTGGGACGGGCGCCGCCCCAGCGGCACGACTGCCCGCAGCTGGGCGGCTCGGCGGGCCTTGCCGGGCGGGGCTAGCATCCGGGGCATGACTGTAGACAGCAGCAATGGCAGCCCTCTGGATGTTGAGATCGGTGCGCTTGGTGGTGGGGGCGCGGAGCTCAAGCAGTACGTCGGGCAGGTTGTGCTCGTTGTGAATGTGGCCTCTCGCTGTGGGCTTACGCCGCAGTACTCGGGGCTGGAGAAGCTTCACGAGCGGTACTCCGGGCAGGGGTTCACCGTGCTCGGTGTGCCCTGTAATCAGTTTCTTGGGCAGGAGCCCGGGAGTGCTGAGGAGATCGCCGAGTTCTGTTCGGCGACGTATGGCGTCACCTTCCCTATGACCGAGAAGGTGGAGGTCAATGGGGAGGGGCGGCATGCCCTCTATGAGCGGCTGGCGCCCTTTGCCGATGGAGACGGGCACAGCGGCGACATCCGGTGGAACTTCGAGAAGTTTCTGATCGGGCGGGACGGGCGCGTCGTCGGGCGGTTCTCGCCGCAGACCGAACCCGAGGCCGCGGAGCTCGTGGCCGCGGTCGAGGCGCGCATCGCTGGTTGACCTTGCCCCTGGGGCAGAGCCGAGCCTCCTTGGCACCGGGCGGAAGTGCCGCCCGGTGACGGAGGATGAGGCCGTGGACGAGGACGAACTGCTCACCATCGGTGTGTTTGCCGCAAGGGCGCGGCTGTCGGCCAAGGCCCTGCGGCTCTACGACCGGCTGGGACTGCTCGCTCCCGCCCAGGTCGACGAGGTCAGCGGCTACCGCTACTACCGCACCGACCAGATCGAGGGCGCCCGCCTCGTGGCACTCCTGCGCCAGCTCGACATGCCGCTCGCGCGGATCGCCGAGGTCGTCGAGGCGCCGGACGGGGCCACGGCCGTGACCCGGCTCGACGCGTTCTGGACGGAAGTCGAGGCGCGGGTGGCGGGGCAGCGGACGCTGGCCGAGTACCTCCGTGGACGACTGTCGGGGAGGAACTCCGAGATGTACGAGAAGTTCGTGGTCGAGACGGTGGACGCGCCCGAGCAGGTGCTGATCACCGAGACGCGGCATGTCCTCGCGGGCGAGCTGCCCGCGTGGATCGGCTCGTCGCTGGGCCGGCTGGAGGAGGGGTCACGGGAGTGCGGGGGCATGACCGGCGCGCCCTTCGTCGTCTATCACTCCGATGTGTCCATGGAGAGTGACGGACCCGCCGAGTCCTGTGTGCCCGTCGCCGACGAGGCCGCTGCCCGCGCGTGGGTCGAGAAGCAGGGCCGTACCCATGCGGTCAAGGTGCGGGTGGAGCCCGCCCAGCGGCTGGCGTACACCAGGATCACCAAGGCCCAGGTGGCCCATCCGCAGATCCTGACCGCCTTCGAGGCGGTGGAGGAGTGGATCCCGCGGCAGGGGCTGCGGATGGCGGGCCCGTGCCGGGAGATCTACTTCGCCGACTGGGACGCCGCGGGCCCCGAGGACGCGGTGTGCGACGTGGCCTTCCCGGTGAAGTGACCGGCGCCATAAGGTAGTTGCCGCCGCGTGATGAACGGCCGTGCCCGGCAGGCGCGTTGTGCTGCGCTGCCGGGCACAAGCCGAGCCCCCTCGGCAAGGACGGCGGGCTGGTCGAGAGGGCTCTTGGGTGGTGCTTGTGCAGTTGTCGATCGTCTGTCGATCGTCATCGGTCGAGGCTCAGGGGAGCAGCCCCCTTACGCCTTGACCGAGGCCACGAAGGCGTTCCACGCGCTCGCGGGAAACGCCAGGACGGGACCCTCGGTGACCTTGGAGTCCCGTACGGCCATTGCCGACACGACAGGGGACTTGATCTCGACGCATGCGCCATTGCCCTGCGAGTACGAGGACTTGACCCACGTGTCCGTGACACCCTGCTTGATTGCCATGTTCGCTCCGGTAACCAGTTGCTGAGTTGCTGTCCGCGTGCCGTACGGGATGTGCTGTCCGCACGGCACGTTTGCGCCAATCGGTGTTCCTCGATGGCGTGATCGACGCTACTCGCCAACATCGATGTGCGGAGCGACTATTCACTCGACTGGATGGCATATTCCAGTGGGGACTTCCGCCGCGGCCGGGCGAACCTGTATCCTCCGGCGCCGCGCCTCAGGAGGCGTAGTCCTTGGCCACCTTCGCGATGAACTCCCGGCTCTGGTCGGCGTTGAGAGCCTGGGCCCGCAAGTGCTCGTACATCACGCTGTACTTCTGGACGTCCTGCGCCTTCTCCAGGTAGAGGGCGCTGGTCACGCCCTCGATGTAGACCACGCTGGAGTCGGCGGCGTCCGGGAACTCCAGGATCGCGTACTGGCCGCTCACGCCGGGGTGGGCGCCCATGCTGAACGGGATGCACTGCACGGTGACATGGGGCAGCCGGGACATCTCGATGAGGTGCTCCAGCTGCTCGATCATCACGTGCCGGCTGCCGACCTCGCGGCGCAGCGCCGCCTCGTCCAGGACGGCCCACAGGCGCAGCGGGTTCTCCGGGGCAGAGATACGTTCCTGTCGGCGCAGCCGCACCTGGACGCGCTTGTCGATGTCGGTCGGTGTGACCTCCGGCAGCGCGCCCGCGATCAGCGACTCCGCGTAGCTCTTCGTCTGGAGCAGACCGGGGACGACCTGGGGGTCGTACACGCGAAGGCTCGCCGCGTCGGTCTCCAGGCCGATGTAGACGCTGTACGGGATGTCGCCGAACGAGTGCCACCAGCCCTGCTGGCGGGAGTCCTTGGCCATCTGCATCAGGGAGTCGACGATCCGGACGTCCTCGACCTCGTAGACCCCGCACAGGTCACGCACGTCGCGCTGGCTGATGCTGCGGCGGCCGTTCTCCAGGCGGCTGATCTTCGACTGGGAGACCAGCAGCCGCTCGGCCACCTCTTCGGCGGTCATGCCCTTGAGTTCGCGGAGCCGGCGCAACTCCTGACCCAGCCGGCGGCGCCTGACAGTGGGATTGACATTGGACGCCACGGGACGTGCACCTCCGGCTGCAAGTACTGCTTGCGACTTTGCGTATCTGCTGTTGAGCAGACTGCCACCAAGGTGCTTTCTACCGCTGGGAAACGGTGGATATGCGCTGCATACGCGCCAGTTCGGGGCACGGCGCCAAGTTGCCGGGGCACCCCCGGACTTGCTCGGCCCTCCCCGGACTTGCCCAACCCTGCCCGGACATGCGGCCGCGCGGGGCGGCGGGACCGTGTCGCCGTCCGGACACAACGGTCCCGTCGCCCCGCGCGGACCAGCGGCTCCCGTACCGGTCTGGGGGACGGTGCTGACGTGCGGGCTTACGTCGTGGAACTGCGGCTCAGTGAGCCACGACGCGTGCCATCGAGCCTCGGCGCGGTTGCATCGGAACGCCACGAGCGGGTTCCGGTGCCGCCCTGCCTCCTGGGGCCGGCTGGCGGCCCGCCGGAGCGGGGCTGCGGCGCGGCTGGGCCGCGACGCCGTTCTGGACGTCCATCACGGCGTGCGCGACGAGACCGCCCATGGGGTCGTGCCTGATCAGGTCCCGCAACCGGGATCGAGAGGAACGCCCCTCGTTGCCCGGGTACAGGTGTTTGCCGAGGCCGACCGCGTGTGCCAGTGCGGCGAGCGCCGCGGTCCGCGGGTCCGGCGGTACGCCGGTGCGGATCGCGGAGTCCAGCCGGGCCCTGATCTCCCGGCTGATTTCGGTGTCCGTCGCTTGGTAGCGAGTCGTCGGCAGCACCCCGCACATCTGTCCCGGTACGGCGGCGACCATGCCGCACCGCTCCAGATGCGAGAGGTAGGTCTGGCGCAGCCCCAGGCGGGGCCCGCCGATCCAGTGGACGGCACGTACGGGAGCGCCACGCCTGCGCAGCAACTCCAACGCACAGTCCAAAGTCGGATCTCCAGTCGGCCGTGGTGCCACCACGGCGATACGATCCCCGTCAGGGGCTATCCGTCCGGCCAGCGCCAGCTCCACTAGCTGTGCTCCGGCCAGACCGAGGTCGAGCGACTGCGGCTGTGCAGTGGTACCCGTGGCCGGGTCCAGTGCCAGCAGCAGAAGCTCCTCCGGAATTGTTCTGCGGCTCCTGCCCATCCATGCCTCCCCGCGTGGATGAAAGACAGGGTGACCCCTCTCACATTGGTCTGTCGAGGGTGCGTGACCTGTTTGTAAGGGAACCAGTAGGTATGTCGTTCTCGTCTTCAGCGTCAGGCAAGCCCGCACACAGGACACTGGTACATGGTTCGGACAGCGCTGCGGAGCGGTGTCCAGGGCGGCGACGGTTCAGACTTAGCACGGTTTAGGAGGCATCGGTGGCGGGCGAGTCCCCCGACAGTTCGAAGCAGCGCGAGTCGTCGGCAGAACCGACGTCGGGGAGCGCGGGTGCGGTTCCGGAACCCCGGAACAATTCCACCGACCCCCGCCTCGCGATGTCCCGCGGAGGCGTGGACACGGCAACCCGAGTGTTGTCGGCCCAGGACCTGGCAGAGGCCAGGAAGTCGACCCCGGACCCCTCGGAGCCGTCCGAGTCGTCCGAGACCTCCGAAGCCTCCGAGGAACCGACCCAGCCCGAGGCGGAGGCCGCCACCCCGCCCGCCAACGACCGCCTGCGCGCCGCCGTAGCGGCCTGGGTGGCAAGCGGCGACGAGCGCGCGACCGGGGGCACGGAGACGCCGGAGGCGGCGGAGCCCGAGGCGGCGGGTACGGCGGAAGCCGACACCGACGCTGACGCTGCCGCCGAGGCTGACGCCGACAGCGATGTCACCCGCGCCGGGGAGGCAGAGCGGGTTGCCACCGACCCCGAGGACGCGAAGCCCGGGGCTGAGGTTGACAGCGAAGACGCCCCTGCCGGGGATGAGTCGGACGACGACACCGACCCCGCCGCGAAGGACGAGGCGCCCCAGGATGCAAAGCCCGAGTCGGAGGCCACCGCCGACGACTCGGACGCCGACGCGGACACCGAGCCGGAAGCCGCCACGTCCACCGAGGAGCAGCCGGAAGCCGCCGACGAGGCGCCGGACGCCACGGACGACAGGGCCCCAGCCCAGGACGCCCAGCCCGCCCACACAGCCGACAAGAGCCCGTCGGCCGACGCCCCCGCACCCACCAGCGGCGCCAAGACCACCGAACGAGACACCACCGCCGCCACCGGCGACCCCCGGACCGCAGCCGCGCCCGCCACCGGCGACGCCCGGCCCACGGCCGAGCCCGACGCCGCCAAGGGCGCCCCGCGCGACGCCTCCACGCCCGTGGACGCCAAGACCACCCTGCTCGCACGCGTCGACGGCAAAGCCGCCCCGGCGCCCACCCAGGGCAAGACCACCCCGCCCGCCACCGCCGACGACGAGTCCGCCCGGCCCGCGCCCGCATCCGCCGCCGACAAAGCCACCTCGGCCCCCGCCGAAGGCAAGGCCACCCCGGCCGCGCCGGCCGATGCCGAGTCCGCCGCGCCCGCGCCCGCCGCCGGCAAGGCCACCCCCGCCCCCACCCAACCCAAGACCACCCCACCCGCGCCCGCCGACGGCGAGTCCGCCCCGCAGGGGCCACCCGCACCCGGCGACGCAAGCCGCAGGGATGGTGCGGGTGGGAAGAAGACGGGCGATGGCGGAGCCAAGGCCGTTGATCAGCCGACCACCGCGCTGCGGTTCGTGCCGCTCAAGTCGGACATCACCACCGCCATCCCCCAGGTCGGCCCGGAGCGGACGACGCAGCAGCCGCTGCCGCCCAAGCCGCCGCTCGACCTGTTGGCCGAGCTGACCAACACCCCGCCGCCGCCGGAGACGCCGGTGCGGACCCTGGTGCGGCGGGTGAAGATCTGGACCCCGCTCGTACTGCTGCTCGTCATCGTGTTCGCGATCGTGCAGTCCGTGCGGCCCGTACCCACCCCCACCCTCGACCTCACCGCGGAGTCCTCCTACACCTTCGAGGGGTCCAAGGTCGACATCCCCTGGCCCGCCGACGGACAGGCCGCGCTCGATGTCCAGGGCATCGGCACCTTCGGCTCCTCCGGGGAGCAGAAGCCCGTGCCGATCGCCAGTGTCGCCAAGGTCATGACCGCCTACGTCATCCTTCGCGATCACCCTCTCAAGAGTGGGGAAGAGGGCCCCAAGATCGAGATTGATCAGGCTGCCGAGGAGCAGTCGGACGCCGGGCAGGAATCCACCGTGGACGTCTTCGCCGGTGACTCCATCACTCAGCGCGAGGCCCTGGAGAGCATTCTCATCGCGTCCGCGAACAATGTCGCCCGGCTGCTTGCCCGCTGGGACGCCGGTTCCGAGAAGGCCTTCGTGGAGAAGATGAACTCCGCCGCCGAGGACCTCGGGATGAGCAACACGACCTACACCGATCCCTCCGGGCTCAACGACACCACCGTCTCCACCGCCGTCGACCAGGTCAAGCTCGCCAAGGCTGCCATGGAGTCCCCCGCCTTCCGCGAAGTCGCCGCGATGATGTCCTACGACGACTACAAGGGGCAGAACCACGGCAACTGGAATCAGTTGGTGGGGAAGAACAACGTCGTCGGCATCAAGACCGGCACCACCACCTCCGCCCTCGGCAACCTCGTGTTCGCCGCGAAGCAGGACGTCGGTGGCGAGACGCGGACCATCGTCGGCGCCGTCGTGCGGCAGCCGGACGCGGGCGGTGGCATCCTCGCCGCCGCGCTCGACTCCGGCGACAAGCTGATCACCGCGGCACAGAACGCCCTGGAGTCGGCGACGCTGCTGAAGAAGGGCGACGTCGTCGGATACGTCGACGACGGCCTCGGCGGCCGTACCGCCGTCGTCGCGACGAAGGACGTCAAGGCGGCCGGCTGGTCGGGCCTGAAGGTGGAGCTGGACTTCGCCGCCGACGAGGTACCGCACGAGGCGAAGGCCGGTACCAAGGTCGGCACGCTCACCGTCGGCGACGGCGGTACCGCGGGCGCGGTCAAGGTGCCGGTGGCGCTCCGGACCGACCTCGTCGAGCCCGGGTTCATGGCGAAGCTCACTCGCATCCTCTAGAAGACAAAAGCACCGCAGCCCGTCGGCCGCCCCCACCCCGGGAGCCGCTCGGCGGGCTGCGTGCTAGCGTCACGAAACGGGTCAGGTCGCCGCCCACAAGGCACGACCGGGAAAACCTCAGGGACAGGGCCGACAACACGCGGGAAACTCGACGCGGCCAGAACAGAACACAGGACACCACGGGGAGTGCCTTAACGGTGGCCACCGCTGAGCCGACGCGCGCCGACAACGACGCCGCCGAGACGGGCCCGGGAACCGGCCCGCGAATACGCGTGCCCGCACCCCCGGCAGAGGAGCCGGCCGGGGAGCCGGAGAAGACCGGCCCGAGGGCCGCCTTCCTCACCCTCCGTGAGCGACTCCTCCGCCACCCCGTCCTCTCCGTCACCGCCCTCGCCGGTGTCCTGCACATCGTCTGGTTCTTCACCTTCGCCAACAGCGGCGGCGACCTCGCCGCCCAGGACGCCTGGGCCGAGTTCGTCGGCCGCCACCCGGACTCCGCGTACAACCTGGCCTGGTACGGCGGCATGCATCCGGTGTCGTACAGCGTCGTCTCGCCGTATCTGATGTCCGTGCTGGGCGTCCGGACGACGATGATGATCGCCGGGACCGTCTCCGCCGGGCTCCTCACGCTCGTCCTCATCCGCAGCCGCTCCGTGCGCAATCCCCTGTGGGCCGCGCTGGCCGGGGTGTTCGCGCTCCTGTGCAACGCGGCCTCGGGCCGGGTCACCTACGGGCTCGGCACGATGTTCGCGCTCGGCGCGGTGGCGGTCGTGTTCTGCTGGCCGTACCGCTGGCGCTACAAGCGCTGGGCGAAGGCGCTCGCCGCGGCCCCGCTGGCCGCGCTCGCGACGATGGCCTCGCCGGTCGCCGGACTGTTCGTCGGTTTGGTCGCGGTGGCGCTGTTCCTCCAGAAGCGGCGGCCCGGCGCCTGGGCGCTGGGGCTCGCGCCGGCCGCGGTGGTGGCCGTGTCGGCGCTGCTGTTCCCCTTCTCCGGGACGCAGCCGATGAACGTCGCCTCGGTGCTGCTGCCGTTCGCCTCCGCGGTGCTGGTGCTCTTCCTCGTCCCCAAGGAGTGGACGACGGTCCGGCTCACCTCGGCGGTCTACGCGCTGTCGGTGCTGCTGGTGTGGCTGATCAGCTCGCAGATCGGCTCCAACATCACCCGCCTGTCCATGCTGTTCGCGGGCGTCGCGCTGGTGGCCGCGCTGCCGTTCACGGTGCCGCGCTCGCGCAAGTGGTACGCCACCGTGCTGGCCGTCGTCGGGTTCACGGTGTGGATCGGCGCGAAGACGGTCGTCGACATCGTGCACACCACCCCGGCCGCCTCCTGGGCCCGCGAGCTGGCGCCGCTGGTCAACGAGCTCCAGGAGGTCGGCGCCGAGAAGGGCCGGGTGGAGGTCGTCCCGGCCCGCTCGCACCGCGAGGCGTCCGCGCTCGCGCCGTACGTCAATCTCGCCCGCGGCTGGAACCGCCAGGCCGACATGGAGCGCAACCCGCTCTTCTACGACGACACCCTGAACTCGGCGAACTATCTGGAGTGGCTGAACCGCTGGGCGGTGCACTTCGTGGTGGTGCCGAAGGACGAGCCGGACGGGGACGGCGGCAAGCGCGAGCGGCAGCTGGTGCAGCGCGGGATGCCGTATCTGAAGCAGGTGTGGGGCGACGCCAACTGGCAGCTGTTCCAGGTGATCGACCCGGCGCCGCTGGCCGAGCCGAACACCGTGGTGGAACGGGCCGAGCAGGGCGAGTGGACGATGCGGGTGAGCGAGCCGGGCCGGGTGCTGATCCGGATCCCGTACTCGCCGTGGCTGAGCCTCGTCGACGCCGAGGGCAAGAAGCTCGATCCGCCCCAGGAGACGGAGGCGTCCAAGGACCGCCCGGACGGCGAGCCGAAGACGTACGACAACGTCAACGGCTGCCTGCTGGAGACCGAGGAGGACGCGCTCGGGGACCAGTGGACGATGCTGGTGGCCCCGAAGGCGGGCGTCTACCGGCTGGCGGCGCCCTACGACGTGCAGCGGGGCACCCCGTGTCCGGACGAGCTGAAGTAGTCCTTCACCGCAGTCGGTCCACGTACTTGTCGGTGCCGGGGACCGTCGGGACGAAGGGGGCCAGCAACTCGATCCGCCCGAGCCCTTCCGCGCTCAGGCCCGTGAAGTACGGCTCCCAGCACTCCCGCGGATCCGCTTCCAGGAACCACAGCAGCGTCAGCCGCGTGTCCACGCCCTCGACCTGCTTGACGTAGGTCATCCGGTCGCCGGGGAGCGGGGTGGGCCGGAAGATCGTCACCATGGCGGCCGGGGAGCCCGCGAGGCGCTTGGGGAGGTGGCGGGCGCGCAGCCACTCCAGAAGTTCGGCGCGCTGCTCGGCCGACTCGGCGTCGATCACCTCCAGGACCAGGCCCGCGTACGGGTGGTCCAGCGCGTGGAAGTCCCGGGGTCCGGCGGCGCCGTCGCGGTACACCGTGGCCTCGTGGTCCTGGAACGCGGTGAAGACGTGGGTGCGGTCCTGGTAGACGCGGGCGTCGCGGTTGAGGCGCTTGTTGATGGCGACGGTCCACTTCATGTGGTCGGCGTAGCGGCCCGCGGTGATCCAGTACGTCGAGAGGTAGCAGCCCGCGGTGACGGGCTGGGCCACGGCCGACTTCTCGGGCTCGCGCAGGAGCTGGAGATCCCGGGTGGCGACCCAGCGGCGGCCCGAGTACATCCAGGGCATGGCCATGGCGCCGGCGTAGTAGTGATCGTCCTCGTACCAGCGGTTGTAGGCGTACTCATGGCCCGGGTGCGGTTCGACCATGGTGATCAGGGCGTGGCCCGGGCGGACTCCGTACGGGCCGACGGCGGCCAGTTCGGCGTAGACGTCGCTGCGGGTGTCGTCGCCGCGGGTGTCGTCGCTCATGCGGTTCCCCTTTCCTGTTCCAGCGGTCGCCCATACTCTGACGCTCCGTCAGATAGAGGTCCAGGGACAGGAGGGGACGAAATGGCACTGCTCGCGGACAGGACCGTGGTCGTGTCGGGGGTCGGGCCCGGACTCGGCCATCAGATCGCGGCGGCGGTCGTACGGGACGGCGGGAACGCGGTCCTCGGGGCGCGGACGGAGGCCAACCTCGCCAAGAGCGCGGCGGAGATCGATCCGGGCGGGGCGCACACCGCGTACCGGACGACGGACATCACCGACGAGCGGCAGTGCGAGGCGCTGGCGGGGCTGGCGCTGGAGCGGTTCGGGCGGATCGACGGGGTCGTCCATGTGGCCGCCTGGGACAGCTACTTCGGCGGCCTGGCGGACGCGGACTTCACCACCTGGCAGTCGGTGCTCGACGTGAACCTGCTCGGCTCGCTGCGGATGACGCGGGCGTGCCTTCCGGCGCTGAAGTCGGGCGGCGGCGGCTCGGTGGTGTTCATCGGGACGCAGTCGGCGGTGGCGGCGCCCTCACAAGTGCGGCAGGCCGCGTACGCCGCGTCCAAGGGAGCGTTGACCAGCGCGATGTACTCGCTGGCGCGGGAGCTGGGCCCGGAGCGGATCCGGGTCAACACCGTGCTGCCGGGCTGGATGTGGGGGCCGCCGGTGCAGGCGTACGTCCAATTCACCGCGCAGACGGAAGGGGTCGGGGAGCCTGCCGTGCTGAAGCGGCTGACGGACCGGATGGCACTGCCGGAGCTGGCCACGGACGGTGATGTGGCGGATGCGGCGGTGTTCCTGGTGTCGGATCGGGCGCGAGCGATCACCGGACAATCGTTGCTGGTCAACGCGGGGGAGCTGATGCGTTGAGTTCACATACATAAACCGGAACCACCATCGCGAATACTTTTACCTCCCCTTGACCTTACGCTCACTTGTCGTGTTCACGAGGCAGCGCCCACGATGAGCGCCGGGTCGAACCCTGGGAGGGCGCACATGAACGGTCTCGACTGGGCCGTGCTCATCGGCTATTTCGGCGTGATGGTGGCGATCGGCATCTGGTCGCACAAACGCGTGGACAACGTGAGCGACTTCTTCACGGCCGGCGGGAAGATGCCGTGGTGGCTCTCCGGGATCTCGCACCATATGTCCGGCTACAGCGCGGTGATGTTCACGGGTTATGCGGGCATCGCCTATACCTACGGCGTCACATCCTTCGTCACCTGGTCCTTCCCGATCGCCCTGGGCATCGCCATCGGGTCGAAACTCTTCGCCCCGCGGATCAACCGGCTCCGGTCCCGCCTCCATGTGGCCTCCCCGCTGGAGTACTTGAAGAGCCGGTACGACCTGAAGACCCAGCAGGCGCTGGCCTGGTCCGGGATGCTGCTGAAGATCGTGGACGTCGGCGCGAAGTGGGCGGCGATCGCCACCCTGCTCTCCGTGTTCACCGGGATCTCGCTCAACCAGGGCATCCTGATCACGGGTTGCATCACGGCCGTGTACTGCACGATCGGCGGCCTGTGGGCGGACGCGCTCACCGAGTTGGGGCAGTTCGTCATCCAACTCCTCGCCGGTGTCGCGATGTTCGTGGCCGTCGTCGTCGAACTGGACGACAAGGGCATCGGGTTCTTCGGGGCCTGGGACGAGCCGGCGCTCCAGGGCCACGACAAACCGCTGGTCGGGCCGTACGGAACGGTCTTCCTGCTCGCGTTCCTCTTCATCAAGCTGTTCGAGTACAACGGCGGCATGCTCAACCAGGCCCAGCGGTACATGGCCACGCCGAGCGCGCGTGAGGCGGAGCGTTCGGCCCGGCTGTCGGCGGCGCTGTGGCTGATCTGGCCGCTGGTGCTGTTCTTCCCGATGTGGATGTCGCCGCTGCTGGTGGAGTCGCAGAAGCCGGACGGCTCCGACTCCTACGGCCTGATGACCGAACAGCTCCTGCCGCACGGCCTGTTGGGCCTGGTGATCGTCGGCTTCTTCTCCCACACCATGGCGATGTGCTCGTCCGACGCCAACGCCATCGCGGCGGTGTTCACCCGGGACTGCGCGCCGGTGATCTGGCGCCGGGCGCGTAGCTGGAGCGAGGGTCAGGGCCTCAAGGTGGCCCGTGTGACGACGGTGGTCTTCCTGGGCCTGTCCATGGCGGCGGCCACGCAGGTCAACTCGCCGACGTTCGGGGACATCATCACGGTCGTGATCAAGTGGGTGGCCGGACTGATGGGCCCGATGGCGATCCCGATGATGCTGGGCCTGCTGCGCCCGTTCCGCCGCTCCGGTCCCACCGCGGCGCTGACCAGCTGGTCGATGGGCTTGCTGGCCTTCTGGCTGGTCAACTACCCGATCCACTGGAACGTCGACGGCGGCGTGCCGCTCCAGTACCAGGTCTCGATCCCGCTCGCCGTCTCCCTGGTCCTGTACATCCTGATCGGCTACATCAAGCCGGAGGACACCCCGGAGCGGCTGGCCATCATCGACAAGGTGAACACGGACGGGGACGGGGCGGCGGCCGCGGCCGTCCCGACTCCGGCCGGACCCGTGGACGAGGTGGCTCAGCCCCGCGGATAGCGGGCGAGCCAGCCCGGGGCCGAGCCCGCCGGGCCGTGCAGGGCCGGGCCCTGGGTCATCTCCATCGCGAAGTCGTCGGCCAGTTCCAGAATCGTGGGACGGCCCTCCAGCTCGGCCAGCCAGGCCGGCGGGAGGGCCGTCTCGCCGTGCAGGGCCCCCAGAAGACCACCGGTCAGCGCCGCGGTGGCCCCCGACGGACCGTCGTGGTTGACCGACAGACACAGACCATGGCGTACGTCCTCACCCACCAGGGCGCAGTACACCGCCGCCGCCAGCACCCCGTCCGCCGTGGCCGCACCCATCAGCTCCTCCACCCGCCCCGGGGCGGGCATGCCCTGGCGCACCGCGCCGAGCGCGTGCTGGAGGGCCTGAGAAACCGTTTCGTGGCCCGGCCGGGCGGCCAGCAGCGCCAGCGCGCGCTGTACGGCACCGTCCAGGCTGTCGCCGCAGGCCAGCGCGTGCACGATCACCGCGTACGCGCCCGCCGACAGGTACCCCACGGGGTGGCCGTGGGTCTGGGCCGCGCACTCGATCGCCAACTGCGCCACCAGCTGAGGCTCCCAGCCGACCAACAGCCCGAAGGGCCCCGACCGCGCCGCCGCCTCCGGACCCGCCTCCCCTGGATTCTTGGGCGCGTCCAGGGTGCCCATCATCTCGTCGCCGAACCCGACGATCAGGGATCTCGCGGGGTCCCTCCGCGCGTACAGCCACTCCTCGCGGGCCAGCCAGCCGTCTTCCTTACGCCGCTCGTCGGGACCCCAGTCCCGCTGGGTCGCCGCCCACCGCAGATACGCCCGGTGCAGATCCGTCGGCGGATGCCAGGCGCCGGTGTCCCGGCGGACCTGCGCCCGTATCAACCCGTCCACCGTGAACAAAGCGAGCTGGGTGAGGTGGGTCACCGCACCGCGTCGGCCATACCCGACCCCGAGATCGACCAGCCCCTCGGCGCCGTACGCCTCCCGGATCTCCGCGAGCCCCATGGCATCCACAGGCGCGCCCAGCGCATCGCCCACGGCAGCACCGAGCATCGTCCCGCGCACCCGGCTACGGAAGTCCTGCTGCTCGGAGCGGCCCCAGACGGCGCCTCCTGTCGCACCCACGTTCAGCACTGTAATCGACCAGGAACGGTCGGTTCAGGTGCACCAAGTGAACCAAGGTGATCCTGTTTCCCTGGTCATGTAACTGAGCGTGGTTGATCCATCTACGCTGAGCAGCAAGGGAGGTGGCGGTGTGGAGGACGAGGAAGCAGCGGCCGTACTCAGGGCGGTGGGACGCCAGATCAAGCTGTGGCGAGAGGCCGCGGGACTGAAGCAGACGGAACTCGGGGACGCGGTCGGGTACGGCGAGGACATGGTCTCGGCGGTGGAGCGCGGCAAGCGGATCCCGAGGCCGGACTTCTTGGACAAGGCGGACGAGAAGCTCGGGGCGGGCGGGAAGATCTCGGCGATGAAGGGGGATGTGGAGGAGGCGCGGTATCCGAAGAACGTTCGGGATCTGGCGAAGCTGGAGGATGACGCGGTTGAGCTGGGTGCCTATACCGCCCTTCACATCCATGGCCTGCTCCAGACGGCGGAGTACGCCCAGGCCGTGTACGCGCTGCGGCGTCCGGCGTACACGGAAGAGGAGATCGAGCGTCATGTCGCCGCACGCATGGCGCGAAAGACCGTCTTCGATCGCACGCCCCGCCCGGAGATCACCTTTGTCCAGGAAGAGGTGACACTGCGAAGGCCGGTCGGGGGCAGAATGGTTCTGCGACGCCAGCTCGAACACCTGTTGGAGATCAGCCGGTTGAGCCACGTGACGATCCAGGTGATGCCGACGGATCTCGAGGATCACGCCGGTCTGAGCGGCCCGTTCCGACTGCTGAAACTCCAGAACGGCAAGACACTGGGGCACTTGGAGGTTCAGCTGCACAGCCGCGTGCTGAGTGATCCACGGGAGGTCCGGGTCCTGGAGTCGCGCTATGGAATGATCCGAGCGCAGGCTCTCTCACCTCGCGAGTCACTGGCCTTCATCGAAAAGGTGCTGGAGGAGACATGACCCCCACCCCGCTGACGTGGTTCAAGAGCAGCTACAGCAGCGCCGACGGCCCCGACTGCGTCGAGGTCGCCGTATCCCCCGCCGCCCCCACCATCCACATACGCGACTCCAAGAACCGAGACGGCGCCCAACTCGCCTTCGGCAACGACGCCTGGTCGACCTTCGTCAACACCTACTCCGCGTAACGCGCCTGAACGGCGTCGCGGGCGTTCTCGACCTCCCTGACGCGGGAGGCGAGTTGGGTCCAGTCGACGCCAGGGCAGTGGGCCAGGATGCGGAGGTAGTTGGCCAGTTGGGCGAGCGGAAGCCATTCGCTGGTGCGGGCCAGGATGTCGGCGAGCGCGCTGTCGGCGGCCGCCCACTCGCCACGGGCGTAAGCGATCATCATGTCGGCGTTGTCTGTCCTCTGCGGGTGCGACCGGAACAACGGCTCGAAGGGGCGGAACTCCTCCGTTTCCGCGAACGGCGGAACCGAGACGGGGTCCGCGTGGTCCCGCATCCACGTGGCAATGCCGGATGCCTGGTCCCACCGCCCCGCCACAGCGGCCGAGAGCCAACACAGTTGAGCGATGGGCCAGTTCTCCTCCCGTGCCGCGTCCTCCCACAGCCCGTCCAACAGACGGCGTGCCTCGTCATGCCGACCGGACAGGATGAAGACAAGTGCGCTGAGCTGAACCATGCCCGGGTTCTCCAGATCCCGCGGATCGAACTGCTCGGCATCGGCCAAGGCTTGGGGAAGCCGGCCGAGCGTGAGGCACATCCCTATCCGCAAGGCGTACAGGGCCACGTCGCGGGGGTTCAGAGCCACGGTCCGGTCCGGCTGTGGCCATGCCTGGTCGAGCAGAGTCACCGCCTCTACGGTCCGGCCCAGTCTGTACAGAATGCCCGCCCGTAGGACCAGCAGCTCCGGGTCGCTCCGCCCCAGCTCTTCCGCCCTGCCGACGTCCGCCAATGCCTCCGCGTGGTGACCGACGCCTTGGTGGGCCGCCGCGCGCCTCACGATGGCCCAACCGGAGCCATCGATCGCCACTGCCCGGTCCAGGTCAGTGAACATCCCTTCCTGGTCGCCCAGTTCACCCTTGAGGGAGGCACGGTGCACGAGCGCCCAGGGGTAGTCGGCGTTCAACTCGATCGCCCGGTCGTACGCCGCCCGCGCTTCCTCATGACGGCCCAGTTCCGCCAGCGCGTAGCCGCGCCCCGCGTGCGCCGAGGCGTAGTCGGGAACGAGTTCACAGGCCCGCCCGAGTTCCCGCACCGCTTCCTCGAACCGGTCCACCAGCCGATAGGCGTCCCCGCGCTCTGACGCCAGCCATGCGCTGGCCGGAGCCAGGTCCACCGCGCGGTCCAGATCAGCGAACGACTCGTCCAGCCGCCCTTGGGATCGGTACACCCTGGACCGGCGCACCAAGGCCCACAGATAGTCGCCCTCGATGCTCAGCGCCCGGTCGAAGTCGCTCAGTGCTCCGGTGGAATCACCCAGGGCATGTCTGCTCTGCCCCCGGTTTGCCCAAGCGCGCGCTTGCATCGGATCGAGCGCGATCACACGGTCGCAGCCCGCCACCACGTCTTCGTGCCGTCCCAGCATCTGAAGGATCGGCTGTTGGTTGATCAGGATTCGTACGTCGTCGGGCCGGAGCGCTTCGGCCTGTTCGAGGTCAGCGAGTGCCGCCGTGACATCGCCCTGTGCCGCAAGGGCGACGCCTCGGTCGTGAAAGACCCATGCGGACTGCGGATCCAGGGCCAGGGCCCGGTTGCACTCGTCGATGGCCCGCGCGAACTCCCCCTCCTTCGTGAGTTCCCTCCCCCGCAAGGCATGTGCCGCCGCTCGCGTCCGCGTGTCGGGCCCTGGACGGTTCAGCACCAGGTCCGCTGTTGCCAGGATGCCGCCCGACTCCCCCGAGAGAGCGTCCAGGAGTTCCCGCCCCCAGACCGACAGTTCATTCGCCCCGGCGTCCGCGCCCGCGTCAGCCAACGCCCGCGCACACGCTCCCGCGGCAGCCAAGTCCTCGCGACACGCCTCCACCACGTCCGCGAGAGCCTGGCTCAGGGCCGCACGGGGCCGGGCGCACAGCAGGTGGTACAGCTCCTCCGCCCGTAGCTCTCGCCACGTCCCGTCGAACCACAGCCTCTCCTCGGCGATCCCGTCCCCCGCATCCGCCCGCCACCGCCCATACGCCTCCGCCAGCCGCGCATGCCGCCCGGCCCAAAGGCGCGGCGCGCGCGACCGCTGGAGTCGGAGCATCGCCGTACGCACGACGTCGTGGTAGCGGGCCCCGCCCGCCCGCTCGCTCACGAACGACAGCTCGCACAACCAGCCGTACGACCCCTCCCCCGCGTCCTGGACCGCGACCTCGAACACGTCCCCGTCGAGCCGACGCGGGAACGCGCACGCCAGTGCCGCCTCCCTACGCCCCGGATCCCGCTCCCACTTCAGGAACCGCTCCACCGCCGTGGCCGTGGGATCGTCCGCCTCGCCGACCGCCCCGCCCGGCTGCTCCGCAAGGATCGACACCAACAACGGCAGCCGGTGGGACAGCCGCAACACCTCCCGCACCGCCCCCTCCTCCACCAGCCCTTTGGCCGAAAGGAGTTCGCGGGCCTCCGGCTCGGTGAAGGGCTCCAGGGGGAACTCGGTCACGAAGCCCGCGTAGTCGCCCCAGCGGGCGGGGTCCGGGCCTTCCCTGCCGGCGAGCGTGACGACGGTGTTCGCGGGAAGCGTGCCGTAGCGGCCGGTCATCGTCAGGTCCAACAGCCAGGCGTCCAGGAAGGGGCCCGTGCGCTCGTACGTGTCGAAGAACAGGGCGATCCAGGACCGGCGTTCGGCGATGCGATTCAGTTCCGAGACCAGCACCGGGGTCAGTACCTTCAGTGGCTCCAGGGCCAGTTGGACGTCGTCGCCGGTACGAAAGCGCGCGTCGGGGTCCGCGTCCGGCTCCGCCCAGGCGGACTCCGCCTCCTGGCGGCGCTGACGGTAGGCGGCCAGCTTCTTGTCGAGTTCCGGCAACTCTGCGCCCTGCACGGCGAATTGGGCGCTGATTGCCCCCAGCACCTCCGGCACGCCCTGCACCGTCTCGTCCAGCGTGGCCGTCAGCGCCCCGGCAGCCGTCGCGATCTCGGCCAACTTCCCCAGCAGCGAAGACTTTCCGACGCCTCCCGTGCCGTGGACATGGAAGAGGAAGCTGTGTCGGTCGTCGTCCGGCGGCAGGTCGAGGTTCTCCCGGAAGCGGGCCAACTCCGCACCCCGCCCGACGAATCCCGCCCGCTTACGCCGGCCGATCAGTTCCTGCATCGACGGTTCCGCCTGCGCCATGCGGCCATTCTTGCTCAGTGGCCGTGGATCACACCGCCGCGCCGGGGGAAGATGGCCGTCATGGCATCGACACCCCCACGCAACGCCCTCCGTCTCACCGCCACCCTGCTCACCGCGAGCGTCGCCCTCTACATGGCCCTCGTCGCCTTCGGGAACATCACGGACTTCGGGACGAACCAGCAGTTCGTGCAGCACGTCCTGGCGATGGACACCACGTTCAAGGACGACGATCTGATGTGGAGAGCCATCACCAGCAAGGGACTTCAGGACACGGCGTACGTCGCCATCATCGTCTGGGAGACCCTCGCCGCCCTCGTCCTGATATACGGCACCTGGCTCTGGTTCCGGCAGGGCGACCGGGCCGCCCGGCGCTGGTCCACCTACGGGCTGCTCATGGTCATGCTGCTGTTCGGAGCCGGGTTCATCGCGATCGGCGGTGAGTGGTTCGCCATGTGGCAGTCCGGGGACTGGAACGGACTGGACGCCGCGACCCGGGTCTTCGTGTTCAGCGGCATCGTGCTGATCGTCAACCACCTGCCGACCGCATCCGACACGTAATCAGTCGTCCGAGCTGTTACTGCTCCTGCTCGACCCCTTGTTGGACTTCATCAGCACCGTCAGCAGCTCACCGAGGCCCCGCGTCACGGCGGCCACCATGCGCGCCCAGCGCGGGGCCGTACCCCGGCTCGTCCACACGACACAGACGCAGCCACCAATGACCAGCGCCAGAATCAGGGCAAGGATCAATACGCCCACTGCCAGTACCCCCGCTCTCTACTCGACGACCGTCACGGTCGTCCCCGCCGTCCCGAACTTCCACAGCGCCGAGCCGTCCCCCGTCTTCATCCGGATCCCGCCGGTCCGGGTCCCGGACTCGGGCGGGGGCGGCGAGGAGCCGTCCACCGCGTTGGAGAAGGCGACGTTCACGCCGGACGCGACGGCGAAGTACACCACGTGCTCGATCTTCACGCCGTCCGACCCGGTGATCGGGTCCTCGGTGCGCTGACCGACCGTGTACTTGCCCGGATCGGGGTCGACGGTACCCGGCCACACGGTGAACGTCCGGCGCGTGGCCTCGCTCTCGTCCACCAGCCACACCCGCTTCTGGCCGAGCGAGTACACGATCCGGCGGCCCGTGCCGGAGCCGTCCGGCACCCGGGTCGGCTTGGCGGACTCGGTCTCCTTGGGCGCGGGCTCGGCGGTGGCGGAGGCGCTCGGCGGGGTGGCCGTGGCGGTGGGCTTCGGGCCCCGGTCCGCCTGTACGGCGAGGGCGACGACCACTGCTGTCGCCCCTACCGTCAGACCGGTCACCCAGACCTTCGGGGAAGGCACGGCACGGATCTCCTCAGCTCACCGACAGGGTCGGATCATCGTACTGCCAGCCGTCCGGCCCCCCGCCCTCAGTCCAGCACCGGCAGCAGCTCCGGCAGGTGCCCGTCCGAGGCCACCGCCGCCCGCTGCCGTTCCTCCGGGACCTCGCCGTACAGCGTGGTGCGCGGGCGAGCGGGGCGGCCTGCCGCCTCGGCCACCGCGACAAGATCCTTGACCGACTTGTAGGAGCCGTACGAGGAACCCGCCATCCGGGAGATCGTCTCCTCCATCAACGTGCCGCCGAGGTCGTTGGCGCCCGAGCGGAGCATCTCCGCCGCGCCCTCCGCGCCGAGCTTCACCCAGCTCGTCTGGATGTTGGGGATGTGCGGGTGCAGGAGGAGGCGGGCCATCGCCGTCACCGCGCGGTTGTCGCGGATGGTCGGGCCGGGGCGTGCGATGCCGGCGAGGTACACCGGCGCGTTGGTGTGGATGAAGGGGAGCGTCACGAACTCCGTGAAGCCGCCTGTCTGTTGCTGGATGCGGGCCAGGGTGCGGAAGTGGGCGAGCCAGTGGCGCGGCTGGTCGACATGGCCGTACATCATCGTCGAGGAGGAGCGGATGCCCAGCTCGTGCGCCGTGGTGATCACCTCGATCCAGGTCGCCGTGGGCAGCTTGCCCTTGGTGAGCACCCAGCGGACCTCGTCGTCCAGGATCTCCGCCGCCGTGCCGGGGATCGAGTCCAGGCCCGCCTCCTTGGCCGCGGTCAGCCACTCGCGGATCGGCATGCCGGTGCGGGTGGCGCCGTTGACGACCTCCATCGGCGAGAAGGCGTGCACATGCATCCCGGGGACCCGGGCCTTCACCGCCCGCGCGATGTCGAAGTACGCCGTCCCCGGCAGGTCGGGATGGATCCCGCCCTGCATGCAGACCTCCACCGCGCCCACGTCCCAGGCCTGCTGGGCCCGGTCGGCGACCTGCTCCAAGGAGAGCGTGTAGGCGTCGGCGTCCGTGCGGCGCTGGGCGAAGGCGCAGAAGCGGCAGCCGGTGTAGCAGACGTTCGTGAAGTTGATGTTCCGCGTGACGATGTACGTCACATCGTCGCCGACCGCCGCCCTGCGGACGTCGTCGGCGATCCGGGTCAGCGCGTCCAGTGCCGGTCCGTCGGCGTGCAGCAGCGCGAGGGCCTCGGCGTCCGTCAGCTTCGTCGGGTCGTCGGCCGCCGTCGCCAGGGCAGCCCGGACGTCGGTGTCGATGCGCTCCGGGACCATGCCGGGCGCGGCGGCCTCGCGCAGGGCGCCCCAGTCGCCGTACACCTCGTCGAAGTCGTCGCGCCGGTCGGACGTACGGCCCTCGGTGTCGATCGTGGCGTGCAGATCCGTACGGCCGCTCGCCTCGAACGCCTCCTCGGGCTCCTGCCAGGGGCGCCCCTCCACGACGGCACTCTCCAGGGCGAGGCCCGTCTCCGGGTCCGCCAGCGCCGCCACGTGCGGGCGCAGCCGCGGGTCCAGCCAGGGCTCTCCGCGGCGCACGAACTCCGGGTACACGCACAGCCGTTCACGCAGCTCGAACCCGGCGGTGCGGGAACGCTCGGCCAGCTCCTCGATCTGCGGCCAGGGCCGCTCGGGGTTCACATGGTCGATGGTCAGCGGGGAGACCCCGCCCCAGTCGTCGATCCCGGCGCCGATGAGCCGCTCGTACTCGGAGTCCACGAGGTTCGGCGGGGCCTGAAGGCAGGCACTCGGACCCATGAGGTGCCGGGCGACGGCCACGGTCGCGACCAGCTCGTCCAGTTCCGCGTCCGGCATGCCGCGCATCGCCGTGTCCGGCTTGGCCCGGAAGTTCTGGATGATCAGTTCCTGGATGCCGTGGTAGGCGCGGGAGATCTTGCGGAGGGCGAAGAGGGACTCGGCACGCTCCTCGTACGTCTCGCCGATGCCGATCAGGATTCCCGAGGTGAAGGGCACGGACGAACGGCCGGCGTCCTCCAGGACGCGCAGGCGGACGGCCGGTTCCTTGTCCGGGGAGCCGTGGTGGGGGCCGCCGGGCTCCGACCACAGGCGGGTGGCGGTGGTCTCCAGCATCATGCCCATGGAGGGTGCGACGGGCTTGAGCCGCTGGAAGTCGGTCCAGCTCATGACGCCCGGGTTGAGGTGCGGGAGCAGTCCCGTCTCCTCCAGGATCCGGATGGAGATCGCGCGGACGTAGGCGATGGTGTCGTCGTACCCGTGGGCGTCCAGCCACTCCCTGGCCTCGGGCCAGCGGTCCTCGGGCTTGTCGCCGAGGGTGATGAGGGCTTCCTTGCAGCCGAGGGCGGCGCCCTTGCGGGCGATGTCCAGCACCTCGTCCGGGGACATGAACATCCCGTGCCCTGCGCGGCGCAGCTTGCCGGGGACCGTGACGAAGGTGCAGTAGTGGCACTTGTCACGGCAGAGCCGGGTGAGGGGGATGAAGACGCTCTTGGAGTACGTGATGACGCCGGGGCGGCCTGCTTGTTCGAGACCGGCGTCGCGTACTCGGGCGGCGGACGCGGTGAGGTCGGTGAGGGCCTCGCCCCGTGCTTGGAGCAGCACGGCCGCCTCGGTGACGTCGAGGGCGACGCCGTCCCTTGCTCGTTTCAGGGCGCGACGCATGGAGTTCTCGGTCGGACCGCTGCCGCCGGGGCGGTCGGTGGGGCCGGTTCCGTTCGTCGCCGAAGTCGTCATCCTTCGAGCATACGGTCGAGGTGATCAGGTCAGCCGAGGTAGGCGGCGTAGTCGTCCAGCACCCGGAGCACTTCCGCCTCCCCCGCCGGCGGCAGTTGCGCCACGACCTCCTCGATGCCAAGGTCCGCGTAGTGCGCCAGCTTCCCGGCGCTGGGGTAGATGGCGTACGGCACCACCTGGAGCGCGGCGGGGTCGCGGCCGGCGTCCGTCCAGGCTTCGCGCAGCACCGGGAGGGTCTCGGTCAGGCCTCGGCCGCCGATGGGCATCCAGCCGTCGGCGTAGTCGCAGACGTGGGAGAAGAGTTTGGGGCCCGCGGCGCCGCCTACCAGCGTGCGGGGGCCGATGACCGGGCCGCGCGGCTTCTGCACCGGCTTGGGGTAGGCGTGGGAGGCGCGGACTCCGCCGAACTCGCCCTCGTAGGCCGTCGGTTCCTCCGACCACAGCGCGCGCATCAGGGCCATCCGGTCGCGGACCAGGTCACGTCGGGTGCGCCAGTCGACGCCGTGATCGGCGGCCTCCTCGACGTTCCAGCCGAAGCCGAGGCCGAGGGTCAGCCGGCCGTCGGAGAGGTGGTCGACGGTGGCGATCTGCTTGGCCAGGGCGATCGGGTCGTGCTGGGCGACCAGCGTGATCCCGGTGCCGAGGCCCAGCCGCTCGGTCACGGCGGCGGCCTGGCCGAGCGCGACGAAGGGGTCGAGGGTACGGCCGTACTCGGGCGGCAGTTCACCGCCCGCCGGGTACGGCGTGGTGCGCTCGACGGGGATGTGGGTGTGCTCGGGCAGATACAGCCCCGCGAACCCACGCTGCTCCAGCTCTCGGGCGAGCCGGGTCGGGGTGATCGTCTCGTCGGTCAGGAAGATCGTGACGGCGATTCTCATGGCCCATCTGTACCGGCGGTGGCGTAAGAAGTCGATACCGGCCCTTCCTTACGAGTTCATGCCGGCGGGGAACACTCCGGGACATGTGTGATGACGACGCAAGGCTCGGAAGACGCGCCCTGTTCGTGACGGGCGCCGCGGCGGCGCTTACGTTGGGGAGCGTGACCTTCGCGAGAGGGGCGGACGACATGCACCACACCGAGACCCGCACGGTGAGCGGGACTCTGCCGCCCGGCTCGCCCGATTTCGTGTACGTCCCCGTCGAAGTACCGGACGGGGTACGGGAGATCAAGGTCTCCTACACCTACGACCGCCCCGCGGTCCCCGCCGGAACCCCCGGCAACGCCCTGGACATCGGCATCTTCGACGAACGCGGCACCGACCTCGGCGGCAAGGGCTTCCGGGGCTGGTCGGGCGGCGCCCGCACGGAGTTCTTCATCCGCGCCGACGACGCGACCCCGGCGTATCTCCCCGGCCCGGTGAACGAGGGCACCTGGCACATCGCCCTCGGCCCCTACACGGTCGCCCCGCAGGGCCTCGCCTACGAGCTCACGATCACCCTCTCCTACGGCGAGCCCGGCCCCGTCGCCGAGCCCGTGTACCCGCCGGAGCGGGCCCGGGGCCGCGGCCGGGACTGGTACCGCGGCGACTGCCATCTGCACTCCTGGTACTCCGACGGCCGCCGCACGCCCGCCGAGATCGCCTCGCTGGCGCGTGCCGCGGGCCTGGACTTCATCAACAGCTCGGAGCACAACACGCACTCCGCGCACGCGCACTGGGCGGAGGCGGCCGGGGACGATCTGCTGGTGCTGCTCGGCGAGGAGGTCACCACCCGCAACGGTCACGTCCTGGCCCTTGGCACGGATCCCGGCACCTTCGTCGACTGGCGCTATCGGGCCCGCGACAACCGGTTCGGCAAGTTCGCCCGGCAGATCCGCAAGGCCGGGGGGCTGGTCGTACCGGCCCATCCGCACGCCACCTGCATCGGGTGCAACTGGAAGTTCGGGTTCGGGGAGGCGGACGCGGTCGAGGTGTGGAACGGGCCGTACACGCCCGACGACGAGGTGGCGCTGGCCGACTGGGACGGGATGCTGGTGGCGTCGGTGCGGGAAGGGCGGTCCTGGATCCCGGCCATGGGTAACTCCGACGCGCATCGGTCGCCTGACCCTGTGGGGTCGCCGCAGACCGTGGTTCTCGCCGATGACTTGACTCGGGAGGCCGTGTTGGAGGGGATTCGGGCGGGGCGGTCGTATGTCGCCGAGTCCCGGAATGTGTCGCTGTCCTTCACGGCCTCGGGTGGGAGGGGTTCGCACGCGGGGATCGGGGAGCGGCTTCGGGTCGGGCGCGATACTCCGGTGACTGTGCGGGTGGAGGTAGCGGGTGGGCCTCGGTGTCATGTGCGGTTGGTGACGGATCAGGGGGTGCTGTTCACGAGTGGGCCGCTGCCGGTGTCGGGGGCGGGGGTTGTGGAGTGGGTGACTTCTCCGTCTTATGCGGCTTATGTGCGGGCGGAGTTGCGGCATGAGGCTGTGGTGGGGCCGTTGCCGGGGGCGTTGGCGGCGTTTACCAATCCGATCTTCCTGGGGCGGGATTAGGTCTTTTGGCTGCGGGCCGGTGGGGGCTGGTCGCGCCCACGCGGCGGAGCCGCAAATCGATACAGCCCCGCGCCCCTCAGGTGGGATCGGTGACCGTCAGTTCGACTACGACGGCCGCGTGGTCGGACGGCCAGATACCGTCCACCGGATGGTCCCCGGCCCGGCTCACGTCCCGCACTGACCCCGGACCGCCCAGATAGACGTAGTCGATCCGCGCTTCCTGCCGCGTCCGGCCCATGCGGTACGGGAGCGCCGGGTCCCAGTCCCAGGTTGCCGACGGGGCTGCCGGGGCCGCCGCCTCTGTCCAGGCGTCTCTGAAGTGGCCTCGGAACTGGCTCAGTTCCTCGGAGTCCGACTCGGCGTTGAAGTCGCCGGTGACGATGACGGTGCCTTCTCGGCGGGCGAACTCCGCCAGGGCGGCGGCCTGTTCGGTGCGGACGGCGGTCGTGTCCGGGGCCGAGGTCAGGTGGGCGGTGATGAAGGAGACGGGGCCGGTTCGGGCGTACAGACCGAGCCGCCCGTCGTCCAGGTCGGGCGGGACCGGCAGCCGTAGGACTTCCCTCTCCTCCACCGGCCAGCGGCTCAGGATCGCGTTGCCGATGTCGATCGACGGGTCGTCGATGCGGCGGCGCCAGCGGTCGGGGGCCGGGGAGGGGGCCCAGGTCCAGTGGAGGTCCAGTTCGGTGGCGAGCCACTCCGCCAGGTTCTCGCCGTCGGCGGACCAGACCTCCTGGAGGCCGACGAGGTCGGGGCGCAGGTCGCGCAGTACGGAGAGGATCGCCTTCTGCCGTTCGCGCCAAGGCCCGAACCGCCACCACAGGTTCCAGGTCATCACGCGCACGGCCACCCGCCCCTCGGTCATGACACCGTCAAGGGCACCATTAAAAGGGACGCAGATGACAACCACCGGACGACCACAGGAGCCCGACCGACCATGCCCCGCAGCATCGAGCGCAAGTACCGGGCCGTCACGGCCTTTCAGCGCCGGCTCAACGCCGTCATGCGCCGACTGCCGAACCACACCCTGCTGGAGACCACGGGCCGCACCTCGGGCCTGCCGCGCCGCACCCCGGTCGGCGGGCGGCGCGTGGGCGACTCCTTCTGGCTGGTCTCGGAGTTCGGCGAGCGTTCGCAGTACGTGCGCAACATCGTGGCCGACCCGAAGGTGCGGGTCCGCATCCACGGCCGCTGGCACACGGGCACGGCCCATCTGATGCCGGACGACGACCCGGTGGCACGGCTGCGGACCCTGCCTCGCTTCAACAGCGCGGCGGTCCGGGCGATCGGCGCACAGCTGCTGACCGTACGCGTGGACCTGGACACCTGAGCCGGGCAGCGGGCGCCTACCCCGGCCAGACGATCGACTGCACCTCGCTGTAGGCGTGCAGGGCGTAGGAGCCGACGTCCCGGCCGACCCCGCTCTTCTTGAAGCCGCCGAAGGGCGCCTCCATGTTGCGGCCCACCGTGTTGACGCCGACGCCTCCGGCGCGGAGGCGTCGGGCGATACGGAAGGCCCGTGCGACGTCGCGGGACCAGACGTAGTCGATCAGGCCGTAGTCCGTGTCATTGGCGAGGGCGATGCCCTCTTCCTCCTCCTCGAAGGGGATCACGCAGACGACCGGGCCGAAGATCTCCTCCCGTGCGACCCTCATGTCGTTCGTGCAGTCGGCGAGCAGGGTGGGGGTGATGTAGAAGCCCACGTCCGCTCCCGGGCGTTCGCCTCCTGCCACCACCACCGCTCCCTCCTTCCGCCCCAGTTCGACGTACGACTCCACCCGGTCCCGGTGTGCCGCCGAGATCACCGGGCCGACCACCGTGTCCGGCTCCCGGGGGTTACCGACCTTCAACCGGCTCGCGTAGGCGGCCAGTTGCTCGACCAGTCGGTCGTACACCGACCGGTGGGCAAGCACACGGGTCGGTGCGGTGCAGATCTGGCCGCTGTAGAAGGAGAAGGTCGTGCCGATCCCGGACACGGCCGAGGCGATGTCGGCGTCGCCCAGGACCAGTGCCGCGCCCTTCCCTCCCAGCTCCATCAACTGGCGTTTCATCTCTCGGCCGCACACCTCCGCGATACGGCGGCCCACGGCCGTGGAGCCGGTGAAGCTGACCATGTCGACGTCCGGGGCGGCGACGACGGCCTCCCCGACCTCCGCCGAGGCGCCGGAGACCACGTTCACCACGCCCGGCGGCACCCCGGCCTCCGCCAGCGCCTCCGCCATGCGGTAGACGGACAGCGGGTCCTGCGGGGCGGGCTTCACCACGACCGTGTTGCCCATGGCCAGCGCGGGCGCGATCTTCCCGGCGGCGTTGGCCCACGGGTTGTTGTACGAGGAGATGCAGGCGACGACCCCGACCGGCTGCCGTACGGCCAGCGCGCCCATCACCCCGGCCTTCCCCATCGGCCCCGCCTCGTTGATCTGCGGCGCGATCGCCCACTCGGCGGGCTCCACCCGCGAGTACCGCCGGAACCGGGCCGCGGCCACTCCGACCTGCATCGCGCGAGCGGTGCCGGTGGTCGCCCCCGTCTCCGCCTGCGCCAGTTCGACGTACGGCACGAGCCGGTCCCGGATCAGGTCCGCGGCTCGGCCGAGGATCGCGGCCCGCTCTTCGGGCGCCGTCCGCGACCAGGACCCGAGCGCCTCGCGGGCCGCTGCACAGGCCGCCTGCACCTGATCCTGCGAGGCCTCGGGAGCCGGGCCGACGGTCCCCTCGGTCGCCGGGTCGAGGACGTCGTAGAAGCCGCCCTCGGGCTCGACCCAGGCCCCGCCGATGAACAGACCCCGGCTCACCGGGTGCTCACCGTGCGCGTGTCCCGTCCGGACCGCAGCACCTTCCCCGGCACCGCGCCGGTCACCACGTCGTCCCGGATCGCCTCGACGCCGTTGACCCAGACGGCGCGCACCCCGATCGCCCTGGAGTCGAGCCGCGGGCTGTCACCCGGCAGGTCGTGCACCAGGGTGGCCGTACCCGCGTCGATGCGTTCCGGGTCGAACAGGACCAGATCGGCATGGAACCCCTCCTGCACCCTCCCCCGCTCGCGCAGCCCGAAGAGCCGCGCGGGGTCATCGGTCAGCATCCGCACCGCCTGCTCCAGCGGCACCAGCTTCCGCCCGCGCAGACAGTCCCCGAGGAACCTCGTCGTGTACGGCGCCCCGCACATCCGGTCCAGATGCGCCCCCGCGTCCGAGCCGCCGAGCAGTACGTCCTCGTGCTGCCAGGTCTGGGCCCGCAGCGCCCAGGAGGCGGGGTCGTTGTCGGGCGGCATGGGCCACAGGACGGTCCGCAGCTCGTCGTTCGCGCAGATCTCGACGAGGCAGGCGAAGGGGTCGAGTCCGCGCTCGGCCGCGATGTCCCGCACCACGCGGCCGGTGAGCCCGCGGTTCGCCTCGCTGTAGGTGTCGCCGATGACGTACCGACCGAAGTCCGCGAGCCGCCGGAAGACGCCGGCCTCCTTGGAGGACGCGTGCCTCAGCATCTCCGCCCGGACGTCCGGATCACGGAGCCGCGCGATCCGCTCCGGGACGGGCAGCCCGAGGATCGGCCCCCAGCCCGGTATCAGGTTCAGCGCGCAGAAGGTGCCCAGGGACATGTTCATCGGAGTCAGGATCGGCATGGTGAGGGCCACGACCCGCCCGCCCGCCTTCCGGGCCCGCTCACTGGCCAGCAACTGCCGGGGCACCCGCTCGGGCACGGCGGCGTCGATGGTCAGCACATTCCAGTTCAGGGGCCGCCCGGCCGCCGCGCTCATCTCCGCGAACAGGTCGATCTCGGCGTCACTGAACTGATCGAGACACCCGGCGACGATCGCCTCGATCTGCGTCCCCTCGTGTTCGCCAACAGCCCTGGAAAGCGCGAGCAGTTCCTCGGGCAACGCATGCCGGGACGCCACCGGCTGCCCGTCGCCGTCGGAGTGCGTGGACGACTGGGTGGTGGACAGCCCCCAGGCCCCGGCCTCCATGGCGGCCCGCAGCAGGCGGACCATGTGGTCGAGTTGGTCGGGGGTGGGCCGTCCTCCGGCGGCGTCCGCGCCCATGACGTACCTGCGCAACGCGCAATGCCCCACCATGAACCCCGCGTTGACGGCGATCCGCCCCTCCAACGCGTCCAGATACTCGCCGAAGGAGTGCCAACTCCAGGGCACCCCCTCCTCCAGCGCGACCAGCGACATCCCCTCGACCTTGGACATCATGCGCCGCGTGTAGTCGGCGTCGTCGGGGCGGTCGGGGTTGAGCGGCGCGAGCGTGAAGCCGCAGTTGCCGGCGGCGACCGTCGTCACTCCGTGGTTGAGGGAGGGGGTGGCGTACGGATCCCAGAAGAGCTGGGCGTCGTAGTGGGTGTGGGGATCGACGAAGCCCGGGGCGAGAACAAGCCCTCCGGCGTCGTCGGTGGACCGGGCGGGTTCGGTGACGCGGGGCGCGATGACGTCGATACGCCCGTCCCGAATGCCGACGTCGGCGGTGTAGGCGGGAGCGCCGGTCCCATCGACGACGGACGCACCCTTGATGACGTGATCGAGCATCGTCCGGTAACCCTTCAGGCCGACTGCCGGAACCGCGTGGTCCGATGCACAGGATCCGTATCGATCTTCGGAATCACGTGCTCCCCGATGAGCCGGATGGTCTGGAGCGTCTCCTCCTTGGGCACCCCGACAGGCAACCCGAAGCTCAACTGGTCCGCCCCCGCCTGCTCCCACCGCTTGCACTGCCGAAGCACCTCGTCCGGGTCCCCGCAGATGACGAGCTCCTCCTCGATGAGCACCTCGACGAACTCCTCGGTGTACTCGGGCAAGGTCTCCGGCCACACCGGGAACCCCTCAGGCCGAGGAAACGTGTCGTGATACCGGAAGACCAGCGAGGGCAGATAGTGCAACCCCCCGCTCACCGCGATCCGCACCGCCTCCTCATGCGTAGGCGCACAGATAGCGGTCGTCGTCACCATCACGTTGTCGTTGACGAAGGCACCGATCGGCTCCGCATCCACGATCGCCGTCTTGTACTGCTCCAGCACCCACTCCATGTCGGAGACCTTCTGCACGCTGAACCCCAGCACCCCGAGCCCCTTCTTCGCGGCCATGGAGTACGAGGGAGGCGATCCGGCGGCGTACCACATCGCGGGGTGGGACTTCCCGTACGGCTTCGGCAGGACCTTCCGCGGCGGCAGTGACCAGTGCTTGCCCTGGAAGCCGACGTACTCGTCCTGGAGCCACATCTTCGGGAACTCGGCGATGGTCTCTTCCCAGATCTCCTTGGTGTGGTTCATGTCCGTGATGCCGGGCAGGAACCCGAGGATCTCGTGCGACCCGGCGCCGCGTCCGCTGCCGAACTCGAAGCGGTTGCCGGAGAGATGGTCGAGCATGGCGACCTTCTCGGCGACCTTGACGGGATGGTTGACCTGGGCGAGCGGGTTGAAGATCCCGGAGCCGAGATGGATCCGCTCGGTGGCGTGCGCGAGGTAGCCGAGGAAGACGTCGTTGGCGGAGAGGTGGGAGTACTCCTCCAGGAAGTGGTGCTCGGAGGCCCAGGCGTACTTGAAACCGGACTTGTCCGCCTGGATGACGTACTCGGTCTCCTCCATCAGCGCCTTGTGCTCGGCGAGCGGGTCGGTCTCTGCGCGCTTGCCGACGTATCCCTGTACAAAGAGCCCGAATTCCAAGGCGGTTCACCGTCCCCGGTCTGGAGTGTCCACTGAGTTTCTGATGGTCCGTCAGATTCCTGCTGACTGTGGCACCGCGGGCATGAGGCGTCAATACCTGACGGGTAGTCAGGTGGTCGGGTAGGGCGGGTTCAGATGACCGACACCCCCGCCAGCCACCCCCCATCGATCACGAACGGCTGCCCGGTGATGTAGGACGAGTCCTGCGAGGTCAGGAACAGGGCGAGCCGGGCGACCTCCTCCGGGCGCCCGATCCGGCCGAGCGGTACGAGCTTGCGGTACAGCCCGTCCAGGGCCCGTGCCGTCTCCTCCGCGTCCGCCGCCGGGTCCAGCTGGGCCGGGTTGGACATGGCGGTGTCGATGGCGCCGGGGCACATGGCGTTGACGCGGATGCCCCGGGGGGCCAGCTCCAGCGCGGCGACCCGGGTCAGCCCGACGATCGCGTGCTTGGAGGCGGCGTAGGCCCCGACGGCCGCCATTCCGGTCAGCCCCGTGTAGGAGGCGGTGTTGACGATCGTGCCGCCGTCCTCCAGCTCGGGCGCGACGGTCCTGATCCCGAGGAAGCAGCCGACCTGGTTGACCCGGACGATCCGCATGAACTCGTCGAGGGGGGTGTCGACGAGAGAGTTGAAGCGCAGGATGCCGGCGTTGTTGACGAGCCCGTCGATCCGCCCGTAGGCGTCCTTCGCGGCGCCCACGACGGCCCGCCACGCGCCCTCCTCCCCCACGTCCAGATGGACGTACCGCGCCCCGATCTCCTTGGCGAGGGCCTCGCCCGGCTCGTCGAGGACGTCGGCGACGACCACCTCGGCGCCCTCCTCCCGGAACAGCCGGGCCTCCTGTTCCCCCTGTCCGCGCGCCGCGCCGGTGACGATGACGACGCGTCCGTCGAGTTTGCCCATGCGTTGACTCCTTACAGCTGGGATCCCACGTCGGCGCCGAACGCCGCGATCTGGTCGATGAGTTCGTCCCGGTTCCGGCTGCGGAACCGCACCTGGATCTGGTCCACGCCCATCGCGCGGTACGCCCGCAGCGACTCGGCGAGTTCGGCCGGGGCGCCGGTGAGCGTGCGGCGGCCGACGTGCCACGACGGGGTACCGATGTAGAGGGGTTCGGCGATGGCGCCGATGGTGAAGGGGCCCTGCCGTCCGGCCTGTTCACGAAGTTCCCGGATACGGGCGATCTGCTGCGGCAAGCGGTCCCGTGGGTCGCCCTGCGGCAGCCAGCCGTCCCCCTTGAGGGCGGCCCGGCGCACGGCGGCGGGCGAGGAGCCACCGACCCACAACGGGACGTGCTCCTGCGCGGGCCTCGGCAACTGCCCGAGCCCCTCGAAGTCGTAGAGCTTGCCGTGGTGTTCGGGAAACTCCTCCGGCCCGAGCGCGGCGCGCAACGCGTCCATGCACTCGTCCAGTACGGCGCCCCGATGCGCGAAGTCCACGCCCAGCGCGCTGAACTCCTCCTCCACATGACCGGCGCCCACGCCCAGGACCAGCCGTCCGCCGGAGAGGTGGTCGAGGGTGGCGTACTGCTTGGCGGTGAGCAGGGGGTGGCGGAGGCCGACCACGGCGACATGGCTGAGCAGCCGTACGCGCTCGGTGGCCGCGGCCAGGAAGGCGAGGGTGGCGACGGGGTCGTACCAGATCGTGCTCATCGCGGAGGCGAGGCGGCGCGGGATGGCTACGTGGTCGCAGGAGGCGACGTAGGAGAAGCCCGCGCGGTCGGCGGCCCGGGCGATGGCGAGCAGGTCCTCGGGGCCGGCGGCGGCCTCCCAGGGCTCGGCGTAGAGGGTGCTCTGGGACTGGATCGGGAGCTGGATGCCGTACTTCACGTGCCGCTCCACAGGCCCTCGGGGGTGAGCTGGAGCAGCTCGATGGCGTTGCCCCGGACGATCTTCTCGACCACATCCGCGTCCAGGTGCCCCATCTGGGCCTCGCCGACCTCGCGGGACTTGGGCCAGGTGGAGTCGGAGTGCGGGTAGTCGGTCTCGTAGAGGACGTTGTTCAGACCGATGGCGTCCAGGTTCTTCAGCCCGAAGGCATCGTCGAAGAAACAGCCGTAGACATGATCGGCGAAGAGCTCGGACGGCGGCCGGTGCACCTTGTCGGCGACCCCGCCCCACCCCCGGTTCTCCTCCCAGACGACATCGGCGCGCTCAAGGATGTACGGAATCCATCCGATCTGCCCTTCCGCGTACATCACCTTGAGGTTCGGGAAGCGCTCGAACTTGCCGCTCATCAGCCAGTCCACCATCGAGAAGCAGCAGTTGGCGAAGGTGATGGTGGAGCCGACGGCGGGCGGGGCGTCGGCGGAGGTGGAGGGCATCCGGCTGCTGGAGCCGATGTGCATGGCGACGACCGTGCCGGTCTCGTCGCAGGCGGCGAGGAAGGGGTCCCAGGCGTCGGTGTGGACGGAGGGGAGCCCGAGGTGCGGGGGTATCTCGGAGAAGGCGACGGCACGGACGCCGCGGGCGGCGTTGCGGCGCACCTCGGCCGCGGCGAGTTCGGCGTCCCAGAGAGGAATGAGGGTGAGGGGTATGAGCCGCCCTCGGGCGCTGGGCCCGCACCACTCCTCCACCATCCAGTCGTTGTAGGCGCGGATGCAGAGGAGTCCGAGTTCGTGGTCTGTGGCCTCGGTGAAGGTCTGGCCGCAGAAGCGCGGGAAGGTCGGGAAGCAGAGGGCGGACTGGACGTGGTTGACGTCCATGTCGGCGAGGCGGGCCGGGACGTCGTACGAGCCCTTGCGCATCTGCTCGTAGGTGATGACCTCCAGCTTGATCTCGTCGCGGTCGTAGCCGACAGCGGTGTCGAGCCGGGTGAGCGGCCGATGCAGATCTTCGTAGACCCACCAGTCGCCGATCGGCCCGTCGCCGCCCCGCTCACCCATGACGGGCTTGAAGCGGCCGCCGAGGAAGGTCATCTCCTTGAGGGGCGCGCGGACGATACGGGGCCCGATGTCGAGGTACTTCTTCGGGAGCCGGTCCTGCCACACCTGCGGGGGCTCCACCGTGTGGTCGTCGACGGAGATGATGAGTGGAAGGGACTGTCGGGTGTCCGTGGTCGGTTTGGCCTCCACGGTCGGTTTGGTCTCCATGGGCGTCACGGTAGCGCCGATCTGACGGTCCGTCAGCTATCGGGTTCTGTGCGGAACTGTGCGAAGGGGTTGTGAGGACCTTGTGGTGTGTGGCACGTCTGGCTGTGAGTGCGGTCTCGCACGGCTGACGCATCCGCCATGAACAAGGCAAACTGGCCTGGTTGTCATGACGTTCTGCGCAGGGGGACGGCGATGGACGGTGTACCGCGGGTGCCGGAGCAGCGGCGTGGCGGCCGGGACGGCTCAACCGAGCCGACGGCGCTGCGCTTCAGCGTGCTCGGCCCGGTGCGCGCCTGGCGCGGGGAGGAAGCACTCAACACCGGCTCCCCCCAGCAACGCGCCCTGCTCGCGGCCCTGCTGCTGCGGGAGGGCCGTACGGCCACGGCGGCCGAGCTGATCGACGCGCTGTGGGGCGAGGAGCCACCGTCCCAGGCGCTGGCGGCGCTGCGGACGTACGCGTCGAGGTTGCGCAAGGTCCTGGACCCCGGGGTGCTGGCGAGCGAGTCCGGCGGATACGCGGTGCGTTCGCTGGGCGAGGGCGCGCTGGACCTTTCGGTGGCGCAGGAGCTGGCGACGGAGGCGGAGAAGGCGCGCGGGACGGGCGATCTCTGCCACGCCCGTGACGTACTGAACCGAGTCCTGTCCCTGTGGGACGGCGAGGCACTGGCGGGCGTACCGGGCCCCTACGCCGAGGCGCAACGGGTCCGCCTGGAGGAATGGCGACTCCAATTGCTGGAGTCCCGCCTGGACATGGACCTGGAACAGGGCTGCCACGCGGAGGCGGTCTCGGAACTGACGGCACTGACGGCGGCGCACCCGCTGCGGGAGCGGTTGCGTGAGCTGCTGATGCTGGCGCTGTACCGGTCCGGCCGCCAGGCGGAGGCGCTTGCGGTGTACGCGGACACGCGGCGCCTGCTGGCGGACGAGTTGGGCGTGGACCCGCGGCCGGGGCTGCGGGAACTCCAGCAGAGAATCTTGCAGGCGGACCCGGGCTTGGCGGAACCGTCAGCTCCGCTGGCGGAACCTGCGGTGGTCCCGGTCCGCCCAGCGCAATTGCCTGCCACAGTCCCAGACTTCACGGGCCGCTCGTCCTTCGTCACGGAGCTGAGCGATGTGCTGGCGTCGGCGGAGGGCCGGGTGATGGCGGTGTCGGCGCTGGCGGGAATCGGGGGTGTGGGCAAGACGACGCTGGCGGTGCACGTGGCCCACCAGGCACGGTCTGCCTTCCCCGACGGCCAGCTGTACGTGGACTTGCAGGGTGCGGGATCGAGGGCGGCGGACCCGGAGACGGTACTGGGCTCCTTCTTGCGGGCCTTGGGAACGGCGGACTCGGCGATCCCGGACTCCTTGGAGGAGCGGGCGGCCCTGTACCGCTCGGTGCTGGACGGCCGGCGGGTCCTGGTGCTGCTGGACAACGCAAGGGACGCGGCGCAGGTACGCCCCCTGCTGCCGGGGACGTCGGGGTGCGCGGCGCTGGTGACGTCGCGGGTGCGGATGGTGGATCTGGCCGGGGCGCATCTGGTGGACCTGGATGTGATGTCCCCCGACGAGGCGCTGTCCTTGTTCACGAAGATCGTGGGCGAGGAGCGGGTGGCGTCGGAGCGGGAGGCGGCGCTGGATGTGGTGGCGGCATGCGGCTTCCTGCCGCTGGCGATCCGCATCGCCGCGTCACGGCTCGCGGCCCGCCGCACGTGGACGGTCTCGGTACTGGCGGCGAAGCTCGGGGACGAGCGACGGCGACTGGACGAGTTGCAGGCCGGGGACTTGGCGGTCAAGGCGACGATCGAGCTGGGGTATGGCCAGCTGGAGCCGGCGCAGGCACGGGCGTTCCGGTTGCTGGGGCTGGCGGACGGGCCGGATATTTCTTTGGCTGCGGCTGCGGCGCTGCTCGATCTCGGGGTGGAGGAGACGGAGGAGCTCCTGGAGTCCCTGGTGGACACCTCGCTGCTGGAATCCGCGGCGCCGGGGCGGTATCGGTTCCATGACCTTGTTCGGCTCTACGCGCGTGCTTGTGCGGAGAGGGATGAGTGGCCGCCTAGTGAGCGGGGGGCGGCTCTGTCGCGGTTGCTGGACTTCTATTTGGCGACGACCGCGCAGGTATATGCGATCGAGCACGGCGAGGACCGGCTGATCGACCACCTGGAGCCAACCCGGTATCCGGGGCTGCGCTTCACCGAGGCACCCACGGCCCTCGACTGGCTGTATACCGAGGCCGGACAACTGTTGGCCTGCGTACGTCAGGCAGCGGGGACGGAGCGGCTGCGGCGCGCCGTCGATCTGCTGTGGGCGGCGAAGGACCTGACCGAGTCGGGCGCCAACTCGCATCAGTACGAGATGACGGCCAAGGCCACCTGTGAGGCAACCCGGGTCGCGGGTCACGAACGGGCGGAGGGCAGGGCCCGCACGGTGCTCAGCGATGTGCTGCTGGTCTCCGGCCGTGTCCGGGAGGCGGAACAGGAGGCGCGCGTCGCCATGGAGCTCGCGGCGAGCGCGCGCGATTCCATCGCCGTCAGCTGGGTCGCGAACAACCGAGGTCTCATCTGCCTGCACGAGAGCCGGTTCGCCGACGGCAAGGTCTTCTTCGACCAGGCCCTGGAAGGTCTGCGCGCGACGGGGAACCGGCCCTTCGAGGCGACCGTCCTGGGCAACCTGTCCCGTGCTCACCTCGGCTTGGGCAACATCGCGAAGGCCGTGGAGATCGCCCAGAGCGGTCTCGCCGTGCACACCGAGGTAGGCCGAACCGTGCGCCTCGCCAACGGCCACTTCCAGCTGGGCGTCGCACTGACCCGGGCGGGCCGTTACACGGAGGCTCTGAGCCAGTTCTCCGACGCACTGGGCCTCTTCAACGACCATCGGCAGCGGCTCTGGGAAGGCGTCACCCACTTCCGCACCGCCGAGGTGCACGCGGCCGAGCACCGCGCAGCGCACGCTGCCCAGCATGCCGAGCAGGCTCTCGCGCTGGGCTGCATCGGCGGCGACCGCATGCGGGGCAACGTCCTGACCCTGCTGGGGCGTTCGCTGTCCGCACTCGGTCAGGCGGACAGGGCGCGGGCGTGCTGGCGTGAGGCGCTCAACCTCTACGAGCAGAACAGCGCGCCGGAGGCCGAGGAGGCGCGTGCACTGCTCACGTCAGCTGCGGCAGCGTAGCGAGCATGCCTCTCACCTGGGGATTAATGACGTTCAGCGTTCGTTTATCTCCACCCGGCAGACTCATGCTCAGTCGAACCGTCGCCACGGGGGGCAGGCGGTTCGACCCGGAGCCAGACCGGTTAGTGTGCGGCTCCGAATGCCCGTCCGGAAACCCTCGGGGGAGTTTCCGGGCGGGCGTTCCTCACTCGTCATCACAGAAGAGGATCAAGAGCCCATGAGCGAGAAGAAGAAGGACGAGACCGTCTCTCCGGACACCAACTCCACGTCCAGCGAGGCCGTCTCGGAGGAGACGATCACCACGCTGAACAACTCCATGCCGAGCGAGCCGGCCAAGAGCGAGACGATCACCACGCTCAACAACTCCATGCCGGCCCCGCCCGCGCTGGACCTGGACGGCAACAAGTAAGCCTCATCCCACGGGGATCGGCCGCGGCGGCGCGGAGGGGGAGCCGTCGCGGCCGAGGCATGCCAAGGGGCCCATTCGGGCACCTGCCCCCCTCTGTCGCGTCCAGGCGCGGTGCTCGCCCCCTCGGCAGTCTCAACGCCCCACGCTCACCCGAACCCAACGCCCCCCAAACCCAACCACACCCCTTTTCACCACCTGATCACCCATCACCCCCCTTGATTCACCGGCAATTTGGTGCCGATCGCTTTCAACGCGCATAGACCTCGCGCATCCTCATGACATGAACCTGCCCCCCGATGAGCGGGCGGGCAGCCTCATGGAGGTATGCGATGAACCGCAGATTCGGTACCGCACTTGCCACCTCGACCCTCGCGATCGTCACCGTCGTCGCCACCGCGACCGCGGCCGACGCCGCCCCCGCCGACAAGCCGCAGGTGCTGGCCAGTTGGACCCAGACCAGCGCGTACAGCTACAACCTCTGGGCCGCCGCCCGGGCCAACCAGGGCGCCTGGGCCGCATACGGGTTCGACTGGTCCACGGACTACTGCTCCTCCTCGCCGGACAACCCGTTCGGCTTCCCGTTCGCCATGTCCTGCGCCCGCCACGACTTCGGCTACCGCAACTACAAGGCCGCCGGCACCTTCAGCGCCAACAAGTCCCGCCTCGACAGCGCCTTCTACGAGGACCTCAAGCGCGTCTGCAACAACTACGGCGGCGCCACCAAGACCGCCTGCAACAGCACCGCCTGGACCTACTACCAGGCCGTTCGCGCCTTCGGCTGAGCCCGAAGCGGTACGCCGGGGCATCGGCCTCACCCGCCGGTGCCCCGCACGCGCAGCTCCCCCTTCACCACCTTCCCGCTCGCATTCCGCGGCAGCTCCGCCACGAACTCCACCGACCTCGGCACCTTGTAGTTCGCCATCTCCCGTCGGGACCAGGCCATCAAGTCGTCGGACGTGAGTACCGCGCCCGGCCGGCGGACCACGTACGCCTTCCCCACCTCGCCCAGCCGACCGTCCGGCACCCCGATCACCGCCACGTCCGCCACGTCCGGATGCAGGCCCAACAACCCCTCTATCTCCGCCGGGTAGGCGTTGAAGCCGCCGACGATGTACATGTCCTTGATCCGGTCCGTCACGCGCAGACAGCCCTGCTCGTCCAGGACGCCCACATCACCCGTCCGCAGCCAGCCCTCCGGCGTCACCGCCTCCGCCGTCGCCGCCTCGTCCTGCCAGTAGCCGCGCATCACGTTGAAGCCCCGGACCAGGACCTCGCCCGGCGAGCCGGCAGGCGCGTCCACCCGGACCTCCGTCCCCGGAATCGCCCGACCCGACGTCGACGCGATCACCGACGGGTCGTCCCCGCGACGGCACATCGTCACGATGCCGCTCGCCTCCGAGAGGCCGTACGCCGTCAGGACCGTCGCCACCCCCAGCTCCGAGCGCAGCCGTTCCACCAGCCGCAACGGCACCACCGCCGCCCCCGTCACCACCAGCCGCAGCGCCGAGAGGTCGAAGGCTCGGCGGGAAGGGTGGTCCAACACCGATTGCAGCAGCGTCGGTGGGCCCGGCAGCACCGTCACCCCCTCCGCCGCCACGTTCGCCAGCACCGTGTCCACGTTGAACACCGGTTGCGGGATCATCGTCGCCCCGCGCATCAGGCAGGCGATCACCCCGGCCTTGTAGCCGAAGGTGTGGAAGAAGGGGTTCACGATCAGATAGCGGTCCCCCGTCCGCAGTCCCGCCAGGTCGCTCCACACCTCGTACGCCCGCAGCGTCTGCCCGTGCGTGATCACCGCTCCCTTGGGGCGGCCCGTCGTCCCGGACGTGTAGACGATGTCCGAGGGCGCATCCGGGCCCACCTCGACCGGCGCACCCGTCAGCCCCTCCCCGCCCGCCAGGAAGTCCTTCCAGGTCTGGAAGTCCGCCGGCGCGTCGTCCGCCAGCACCACCACCCTTTCCAGCTCCGGCAGCCCGGGGCCGCCCTCCGCCATCGCCCGCCTCAGCGAGGCCACATACGACGTCCCCAGGAACGTTCCCGTCACGAACAGCAGCCGCGCCCCGCTGCGGCGCAGCACATCCGCCGCCTCCGTGCCCTTGAACCGCGTGTTCAGCGGGACCAGCACCGCCCCCGCCGACACCGCGCCCAGCGCCGCCACGATCCAGTCCAGGGTGTTCGGCGCCCAGATGGCGACCCGGTCGCCCGGACGTACCCCGGCGGCCCTGCAAGCGGCCGTCGACCGCTCCACCCGGGCGCCGAGTTCGCCGTACGAGATCCGGGTGCGGCCCTCCACGACCGCCTCGGTGTCCGCGTACCGTTCGGCCGCACTGCGGACCAGTCCCGGGATGCCGCCCCACTCCACGTCACCGCGCACAACAGCCCCCAACCAGTAGCTGACTGTCCGTCAGATTAGCTGTAACCTGACGCCCTGTCAGCAGACGGGCTGGCAGACGGGAGGCGCAGCAGCATGGCCGGAATCAAGGACGCCACCGCCATCGTCGGGATCGGGCAGACACCCTTCGCCAAGCAACTCCCCGAGGACGAGCGCACCCTCGCCTGCCGCGCCGTCCTCGCCGCGCTGGACGACGCCGGGATCTCCCCGGGCGAGGTCGACGCGCTCGCCTCCTACACCATGGAAGAGACCGATGAGGTGGAGCTGGCCAAGGCGGTCGGCCTCGGTGATCTCACCTTCTTCAGCAAAGTCGGCTACGGCGGCGGAGGTTCCTGTGCCACCGTCGCCCATCTCGCCGCCGCCATTGCCTCGGGGCAGGCCACCGTGGGGGTTGCATGGCGCTCCCGCAAGCGGGGCAGTGGGCCACGGCCCTGGACCGACACCGTCCGCCAACTCCCCACTCCCGCCCAGTGGACCCGCCCTTACGGACTCCTCCGGCCGGTCGACGAAATAGCCATGCTCGCCCGCCGCCACATGCACGAGTACGGCACCACCCGCGACCATCTCTTCAACGTCGCCCTCGCCTGCCGCAACCGCGCCAACCAGAACCCGGCGGCCGTGATGTACGACCGGCCCCTGACCCGCGAGATGTACATGACCTCCCGCTGGATCAGCGAGCCCCTCTGCCTCTACGACAACTGCCTTGAGAGCGACGGCGCGTTGGCCTGTGTCGTCGTCAGTCGCGAGCGGGCCCGGGACTGTGACCGGCGTGCCGTCTACGTCCACTCCGCCGCCCAAGGGCTGCCCGCCCAGCACCACGGCATGGTCAACTACTGGAACGACGACCCGCTCACCGGGCCCGCCTGGACCGCCGCCCGGCATCTGTGGAAGCACTCCGACCTCACCCCGCAGGACATCGACGTCGCCCAGATCTACGACGCCTTCACCCCGCTCGTCCCGCTCTCCCTGGAGGGCTACGGCTTCTGCGGGCGCGGGGAGGGCGGGAGTTTCACCGAGGGCGGGGCCCTGGAGATCGGCGGGCGGCTGCCGTTGAACACCGGGGGCGGCGGGCTCAGCGAGGCGTACGTCCACGGCTTCAACCTCATCACCGAAGGCGTCAAACAGCTCCGCGGGACGAGTACCGCCCAGGTCCCGGGCGCCGCCTCCTGCCTCGTCACCGCGGGCGAGGGAGTCCCCACCTCCGCTCTGCTCCTACGGAACTGAGGAGTTGATCCGGCCATGCTCGCTCCCGTCACCGACGCCGACGGCGCCCCCTTCTGGCGGTACGCCGCCCAGGGCGAACTCCGCGTCCAGGCCTGCGCCGACTGCGGTGAACTCCGGTTCCCGCCCCGCCCCTGCTGCCCGCACTGCCAGTCCTTCGGGCAGGAGTGGCGGGCGGTGAGCGGACACGGGCGGATCTGGTCCTACGTCGTCCCCCATCCGCCCCTGCTGCCCGACTACGCGGCGCAGGCGCCGTACAACGTCGTGCTCGTCGAGCTGGTCGACGCGCCGCGGATCCGGATGGTCGGCAATCTCGTGACGCGGGCCGGTGATCCGCTCGACGCCGTGCCGCCTGACCGGGTGCGCATCGGGGCGCGGGTGCAGGTGGTGTTCGGGGCGGGAGGGCTTCCGCAGTGGGTTCTGGAGCGGCCATGAGCCTGGAGATCGGCATCGACAAGGACCGTGGCGTCGCCGTCGTCACCCTCAACCGGCCCGACCGACTCAATGCCATCGACCTCGGCACAGCACGCGAACTCACCGATGCCTGGCGGGCGTTCCGGTTCGACGACTCCGTTCGTGCGCTCGTTCTCACCGGTGCCGAGGCGCGGGCCTTCTGCACGGGGATCGACCGGGACGCCGTCGTGCCGCAGCCGAACTCGCCGTACATGCAGGACGATCCGCTGCTGGGCATCGGGCCCAAGTCGAACGATCTGTGGAAGCCGGTCGTCGCCGCCGTGCACGGGATGGCCTGCGGCGGGGCCTTCTATCTGCTGGCGGAGTGCGATTTCCTCGTCGCCGACCCGAGCGCGGAGTTCTTCGATCCGCACACCGCCTACGGCATGGTCAGCGCCTACGAGTCGATGCTCATGGCTACGCGGATGCCCGCCGGTGAGCTCGCGCGGATGATGCTGATGGGTACTGCCGAGCGGATCTCCGCCCGGCGTGCCCATGAGGTGGGGCTCGTCTCCGAACTCACCGATAGCAAAAAGGACTTGGCGGCGGCCGTCCGGTGCGCATCCGTCCTCGCCGGGTATCCCACCGCCGCCGTGCAGGGCACCGTCCGTGCCCTCTGGGCCGCTCAGGAAGCCGCTCGTGCCCAGGTTCTCGGGCAGGCGCCTCACCTCATCGCCCTGGGGAATCTGGCCGCCGAGCGGCAGGCGGAGTTGTTCGCCGCCCGCCGCTCCGGGGAGTACCGCGTGAGGTGATCGCCCGTCGGTCGGTCAGACCTTGGGCATCAGCTCGGCCTCGCAGCGGGAGATGTCCGCCGCCGCTGCCGTGCTGGTGAGGTCGACCTGGACCTCCACCGTGTCGTTCGCCGGGACGGACTGGTCCACGGTCTGCATGTCGACCACGGAGTCCTGGGCGTCCAGGAAGGTGACGACGACGGTGACGTCGTCGGCGGTGCTGTTCGGGTTGGTGACCTCGACGACCGCGTAAGGGGTCTCCGCGCTCGCGCAGCTCACCAGCTGCACCGTGGCCTCCTCCGCGAGCGACCCGGCGTCGCCCGAGCCCGAACCGGTGTCATTGTCGGTGTCGATGTCGTCATCGTCGTGGCGCGAGCCCGACGAACTGTCGTGGTTCTGGCTGGAGCTGCTGCATCCACCGCCCGAGTCGCCGTCTCCGCCGCTGCCGTGGCCGCGGCCGGACGAGAAGCCCGTCAGCGCCAGGACCACCATTGCCGTTACTGCTGTGAACTTGAGCTTGCGCCCCCGAAGATCCATACCGGCACTCTAACGAGGGGCTGTCACGGTCATGTCACCGCGTGGCGACCGGGACGTCCCCGGCGTAGCGTCTGGGGTGAGAGCGGCGTCAGGTCCGCTCCCGGCAGCGACGGCCGCCGTCCGGCCCCTTCCGTGCACCGGTACGACGGCCGTCCCGCGCCCCTGACATCACGTGGTGCGCGCGGTGCCCGTGCCCTTCTCCGCGTCCAGCGCGTACACACAGCGGTCCTTGCTGCACGCGTACACGACGCCGTCCTGGACGACCGGCGAGCCGGTGATCTCGCCGCCGGTGGCGAGCTTCCAGCGCAGTCGGCCGTCGTCCGCCTTCAGCGTGTACAGCAGGTGGTCGGTGGAGCCGAAGTGGATTCGGCCCTCCGCGACCGAGGGCGCGCCCACGATGTCGCCGCCCGCCTGGAAGCGCCACTTGGGCGTTCCGGTGACCGCGTCCAGCGTGTACAGGCCCTTGCCGCTTCCCACGTGCACATGGCCCGCGGCCACCAGCACCGGCTCGATGGAGGACCGGGACTCGGTGGCGATCCGCCAGCGGTCGCGGCCGTCGGTGGCGTCCAGGGCGTAGACCGTGCCGAGGTAGTCGGCGAGGTAGACGCCGCCGCCCGTCACCGCGGGGCCCGGCACGAAGGCGGGCGGGCAGAGGAAGACCGCGGGGGCCTCGAAGTGCCAGCGGACCTGGCCCGAGGCGACGTCCAGGGCGAGGACGCGGGTGCCGGCGGAGACGTAGACATAGCCGTCGGGTGCCTGTGCGATCCGGACCGGGACCCCGCCGCAGGAGGCCGCGTCGCCGATCGGGTACGACCAGCGCTCGTCACCCGTACGGGCGTCCAGGGCGCGGATGCGAGCGTCCTGCCAGACGTAGACCGTGCCCTCGTGGAGCGCCGGGCCCGCCTCGGGGGACTCGAAGTCGGTCTGGGCGCCGGACAGCTCCCACAGCTTCTGGCCGGTGGACGCCTCCCACGCCTGCACCCCGCCGCCGCGGGTGCCGGTGACGACGGTGCCGCGCTCGGCCTTGAGCGAGTACACCCAGGCGTCCGTCGGCAGCCGCCACAGATCGCCGCCCTCGCGGCAGTCCAGCGCGAACAGGGTGGGTCCGTCGGAGGCGTGGATACGGCCGTCCGCGACCGCCATCGACCAGGCGACGTCTCTCGTCTTGAAGCGGCGGCGGCCGGTGCCGACGTCCAGCGCGTGCACCTCGAAGGAGGTGACGTAGACCAGGTCGCCGGAGACCGCCGGGGTGCCCCACACGTCGTTCGACATCCGGAACCGCCAGGGGCGCCAGCCGCTCGCCGTCTCCGGAGGTGCGGTGGGCGACGGGGGTACGGCAGGGCCTACGGCGGAGTCGGTGCCGTTGACCCCGGGGCGCGGCTTGGACCAGGAGGCGACCAGGCCCGCCTCCGGCGGCGGCGCCTTCACCGCGGCGGCGCGGGCGTCGGCGACGCGCGGTCCGGGTCCGATCGGCACCTGGGCGCCCGCCAGGCGCACCGGCCCGGTGTCGGGGGCGCCGACCGGTACCGGCGGGGAGTGGGAGGGCGGGGGCGGGATGTTCCGTCCGGCGCTGCGGCCCGAGGACGCCCCGGTCTTGGCGGGCGGACGGCCGTTGCGCCGCGCCTCGATCAGGCCGACCGCACGCTCGGGCAGCCACGCCGACGCCGTACCGCTGTCGTCGGAGCCGGAGCCGAAGAGGTGGGGGGCGAGCTGGGCCTGGAGGTCGGCGGGGTTGGGGCGGCCGGTCGCCTCCATCTGCATGCAGGACTCGATGAGCGGGCGCAGTTCGTCCGGCAGGCCTTCGAGGTCCGGGCCCTCCCGGAGCAGCATGAAGACCGTCTCGACCGGGTTGGCGCCATGGAAGGGCGGGTGGCCGGTCGCCGCGAAGACCAGCATCGAGCCGAGCGAGAAGACATCGCTGGCGCCGGTGACGCTGCGGGAGTCCTTCGCCTGCTCGGGCGACATGTAGGCGGGGGTGCCGACGGCGACGTTCGTCATCGTCAAACGGGTGTTCGATACGCCGGAGGCGATACCGAAGTCGATCACCCGCGGGCCGTCCTCGACGACCAGGACGTTCGACGGCTTGAGGTCGCGGTGGACGAGTCCGGCGCCGTGGATCGACTGGAGGGCCTCCGCCACACCCGCCGCCAGCCAGCGCACCGCCTGGGCCGGGAGCGGCCCGCACTCGTTCACTATCTCTTCGAGGGAGGGCGCGGGGACGTAGGCGGTGGCCAGCCACGGCACGGCGGCACGCGGGTCGGCGTCGACGACGGCCGCGGTGTAGAAGCCGGAGACGGCGCGGGCCGCCTCCACCTCGCGCGTGAAGCGGACCCGGAAGAGCTGGTCCTCGGCGAGCTCCGTGCGGACCGTCTTGATCGCCACCCGTCGGCCGGACGCCGAGCGCGCGAGATAGACCAGCCCCATGCCGCCGGCGCCCAGCCGTCCCAGCACCTCGAACGGCCCGATACGCCGCGGATCGTGCTGTGTCAGCTGATCCACCACTTGCCTGCCACCTCCCCGTACGGGCCGCGTCACCCACGTATGTACGCGACCCCGTGCAGCGTCTCACCACCGCACCGCCATGGCGGCACGCACCCCGATTCTTCCTGTACCCGGGCGTGGTTGCGAACCCGGGGTCAAATCGGGGTGTCTCCGTACAAAAACCCCAGTTCGAATGCCGAATTCTCAGTCGGAGCGCTGGAGGAGCGCGAACGAGGCCCCCTGATTGTCAGTGACGACGGCCACAGTGCCGTACGACGTCTCAAAGGGTGGAGCCTGGACGCGTCCGCCGAGCCGCAGCACCTCACCGACCGCCTCCGCGCAGTCCTCCACGCCGAAGTGGACGAGGAAGTGCGGCGGCATCACGGCGGGGAAGACGTCGGAGACGGGGGCGCGGCCGAAGTCGGGCTCGGCGTCGGGGCCGAACAGGGCCTCGTGGAAGAGGGGGCCGTAGAAGTCGTTGGCGGCCTCCGTGTCCCGGGCGTACAGCTGCACCCAGGCGAAGGCGCCGGGTTCGTGGCGGCGGCCGAAGCCGGGGTGACTGTCGCCCTGCCAGAGCCCGAAGACGGCGCCCTCGGCGTCGGTGACCAGAGCGGTCGTCCCTTCCCCGGCGCCGATCTCCACGGGCGCGGTGACGATCTGGCCGCCCGCCTCCCGGATCCGCCGGACCAGGGCCACGGCGTCCGGGGTGGCGAAGTAGACGGTCCAGACGGTCGGCATCCTTCCGTCCACCTTGGGGATCAGCGCGGCGACCCGCTCCCCGTCCTTCAGCGCGTACGGCTCTTCCTCCTCGGGGAAGTCCCACCCGAAGAGTTCACCGTAGAACCGCTTGCCCGCCTCGACGTCGGGGAGCTGGGCGTCCACCCAGCAGGGGACGCCCTCCACAAACCCGGATGCATCCCCGGATGCCCTGTTTTCGGCCATGTCGCCAAAGTAACGGCCTCTTACGCACCGCGCAGACCAGGCACACCAGCCTCTGGGCACTCGTGCACCCCATTTGCAGTCGGCCGAATCGCGCTCCGATCACCCCTCGGTAAGCTGACGGCATGACAGGACAAGTGCGTACCGTCGACGGCCGCGTGGCCGGCCGGCGTGGGCAGGCGACCCGGCAGAAGCTGCTCGACTGCCTCAGCGAGATGCTCAGCTCCTCCCCCTACCGGGACGTCAAAGTCATCGATGTCGCCCGGAAGGCGGGCACTTCGCCCGCCACCTTCTACCAGTACTTCCCGGACGTCGAGGGCGCCGTCCTGGAGATCGCCGAGCAAATGGCCGCGGAGGGCGCCGGGTTGACCGAACTCCTCGAGGGCCGCTCCTGGGTCGGCAAGTCCGGCTGGCAGACCGCGCAGGAACTCGTCGACGGATTCCTGGAGTTCTGGCGGAAGAACGACGCGATCCTGCGCGTGGTCGACCTCGGTGCCGCCGAGGGCGACAAGCGCTTCTACAAGCTCCGGATGAAGATCCTCAACTCGGTGAACAACTCCCTCGCGGACGCGGTCGCCGAGCTTCAGGCCAAGGGCAAGGTCGACAAGGACGTCAACCCGGCCGCGGTGGCGGGCTCGATCGTCGCGATGCTCGCGGCGGTGGCCTCGCACCAGAAGGGCTTCCAGACCTGGGGCGTCAAGCAGGCCGAACTCAAGCCGAACCTGGCGCTGTTGGTGCATCTGGGCGTGACGGGCAAGAAGCCCACGAAGTAGCGCGCCCGACCTTATTTCCAGGCCCCAAGTCCTGTCTGGCAGGCGGTTGTCCACGTACGGGTGGACGGCCGCCTGCTGTGCTGTCCGGCGCTGCGCGGCCTTATGCAGGCAGTGGGCGGTCCCGTACGACGTGTTTCATCACCAGCGTCGAGGTCAGCCGCTGCACCCCCGGCAGGGTGGCCAGGCGTTCGTCGTAGAGGCGCTGGAAGGCGGCGAGGTCGGCGGTGGCCACGCGGAGGAGATAGTCCGGTTCGCCGAACAGCCGCTGGGCGTCCAGGACGTGCTCGATCTCGCCGATGGCCCGCTCGAACTCGACGACCGTGTCCCGGTCCTCCTGCCGCATCGAGACGAAGACCAGCGCCTCGAAGGTCAGCCCCACGGCGGTCGGCTCCACGACGGCCCGGTAGCCGCTGATCGCGCCCGACCGCTCCAGCTCCCTCAGCCGCCGGTGGCAGGGCGAGACGCTCAGCCGCACCCGTCCGGCCAGCTCGGTCACGGTCAGCCGCCCATCCTGCTGAAGCTCGGCAAGAATTTTCCGGTCCACGTCGTCCATGGGGTAAATCTTGCCCCACTTCGGTGCTGAGCGAGCAAACTTCGACAACACTTTCGGGCCATTCCCGCCTAATGTCCCCTTCATGGACTTCGGAACCCTCATCTCCTTCCTCGCGCTGGATCTGCTGCTGGTCTGTGTGCCGGGCGCCGACTGGGCGTATGTGATCTCGGCGGGGCTGCGCGGCGGTGCGGTGGCGCGGGCGGTGGGGGGTCTGGTGAGCGGTTACGCGCTGCACACGGTGCTCGCGGCGGCGGGGCTCGCGGTGCTGGTCGCGAGTCGGCCGGCGCTGCTGACCGGGCTGACGGTGGCCGGGGCGGCGTATCTGGTGTGGCTGGGGTGGAGTGTGCTGCGGCGGCCGGGGGTGCCCGGGGAAGCGGCCGACGCCGGGGACCGCGTCTTCCTGCGCGGGGCGATGATCAGCGGCCTGAACCCGAAGGGGCTGCTGCTGTATCTGTCGGTCCTGCCGCAGTTCCTGGTCACGGGCGCCGGCCGGCTGCCCGTACCCGCCCAGACGGCCACCCTCGGCCTGCTCCACATGGCGTGCTGCGCCGCCGTGTACCTGGCGGTCGGCGTCGGAGCCCGCAGGGTGCTCGGTGCCCGCCCCGCGGCGGCCCGCGCGGTGACGCGGACCTCCGGGGCGGCGATGGTCGGCATCGGGGCGTTCCTGCTGGTCCAGCACACGCTGTGACGTCTACGGCGAAGGCTTCCGTACGACCCTGAAGAGCCGGATCTCCCGCTCCACCCGCGCCTGATAGGTGGCGTACGGCGGCCAGAAGGCGAGCGCCGCCTTCCATACGGCCGCCCGTTCCTCGCCCTGGAGGAGCCGCGCGGTCACGGCGATGTCGGCGCCCTTCCAGCTGATCTCGGCGTCGGGGTGAGCGAGCAGGTTGGCGGTCCAGGCGGGATGTCCCGGCCGGCCGAAGTTGGAGCCGATCAGGATCCAGGTCCCGTTCTCCGGCTCCGGCATACAGGCGAGCGGGGTCCGCCGGGGCAGTCCGCTGCGGGCGCCGGTGGAGGTGAGGATCACCCCGGGCAACAACTGCGCGCTGAGCAGCACCCGGCCCCGGGTCAGCCGGTGCACGGCCCGGTCGAGCGCCGGGATCACATGCGGGGCGACCTTGGCGAAGCCGCGCGTCGAGGACACCTTCTGCACCATCCGCACGCCGATCACACCGTCACGTCCTTCGCCTCGAAGAGCCGTGCCACATCGGCCGCGTACGCCCGAAGCCGGTGCACGGGCCCGAACAGCAACTCATCACCTGCGGCCCGCTTGAAGTACAGCTGCACGTCGTGCTCCCAGGTGAACCCGATCCCGCCGTGCAGTTGGATCGCCTCGCCTGCGGCAGAGCGCAGGGCTTCCAGGGCTTGGGCGAGGGCCAGGGCGCCGATGCGGTCTTGAGGGAGACCCTCAACGGCCCACGCCGCGTAATAGGCGGCGGATCTCGCTGCCTGGACCTGGACGTAGACGTCGGCCAGGCGGTGCTTCACGGCCTGGAAGGAGCCGATCGGGCGGCCGAACTGTTCGCGTTGTTTCGCGTAGTCCACGGTCAGTTCCAGGGCTCGGTCGGCGGCTCCTACGGCCTCGCAGGACAGGACCGCGGCGGTGGTGTTCCCGAGGCGGGCGAGGGTGGCGGGGACATCGGCGTCCCCCTCCCCGAGCAACGTCGCCTCCACGTCGCGGAGTTGGAGTCGGGCCAGGGGGCGGGTGGCGTCGAGGGCGGTCCGGCGTACCCGGTGGAGTCCGGTGGCGCCCCCGGGGACCAGGAAGAGGTCGGTGCGGGGGCGGGCGTAGCCGCCGGTGTGGGCGGCCACCAGGAGGGTTCCGGCGGTGTGGCCGTCGAGGACGTGCTCGATCTCGCCGTACAGGCGCCAGCTGTCCCCCGATCGGCGGGCCTGGACGCCGCCCGCGCGCCCGCCTCCGGCCCAGTCCCCGCGGTTGTCGCCGGTCAGCGCCAGGCAGCGGGTGGGGGCGGCCAGGGTGCAGGTGAGGAGACCGTCGGCGATGTGGGGCAGGAGGTCGGCGCGCTGGGCTTCGGTGCCGAGGGCGAGGATCAGGGGGGCGGAGAGGGCCGCCGTGGCGAGGAAGGGGGTGGGGGCGAGTGCGCGGCCCAACTCCTCTGCCGCCAGGGCCAGTTCCGTCGCCGAGCAGCCTGCTCCGCCGTACGCCTCGGGCAGGGCAAGACCCGGCAGGCCGAGTTGGTCGGAAAGGGCGGTCCACAGGACCGGGTCGTGTCCGGCGGGACTGCCGACGGCGGCGCGCAACTCCTCCGGGCCGCACCGCTTGTGCAGCAGTTCGCGCAGAGTCCGGCGGATCTCGTTCTGTTCGGCGGTGAAACCGGCATCCATCGCTGCCCCTTCCCTCCGGATCTGACGGTCCGTCATATTAGGAGGGTCGGGTCCAGATGCACAGAGGGATGCATTGATGGGAGAGGCCGTTCATGACTGCCGGAAGCCGGAAAGTCGCCGTGGTCGGGGTCGCCCTCTCCGACTGTGGCCGGGTCGACGACGCGACCCCCTTCACCCTGCACGCCCAGGCGGCCCGCCGGGCCCTCGCGGACGCCGGTCTCGACCGCGCCCTGATCGACGGGTTCGCCTCGGCCGGCACCGGCGTCCTCGCACCGGTCGAGGTCGCCGAGTATCTGGGCCTGCGCCCGACCTGGGTGGACTCCACCTCGGTCGGCGGCGCGGCCTGGGAGGTCATGGCGGCCCACGCGGCGGACGCGATATCCGCGGGGCACGCGAACGCGGTCCTCCTGGCCTACGGCTCGACAGCCCGCGCGGACATCAGGGCGGGCCGCCGGACCGGGAACCTGTCCTTCGGCGCCCGCGGGCCCCTCCAGTACGAGGTCCCGTACGGCCACACCCTCATCGCCAAGTACGCGATGGCCGCGCGCCGCCACATGATCGAACACGGCACGACCGTCGAGCAGTTGGCCGAGGTCGCGGTGCAGGCCAGACAGCACGCGGCACGCAACCCCGAGGCGATGTTCCGCGACCCGATCACGGTCGACGACGTCCTGTCGGGGCCGATGATCGCCGACCCCTTCACCAAGCTGCACTGCTGCATTCGCTCAGACGGCGGCGCAGCCGTCCTGCTGGCGGCGGAGGAGTACGCCCGGGACTGCCGCACCGCGCCGGTATGGATTCTGGGCACCGGCGAACACGTCTCCCACGCCACGATGTCCGAGTGGGAGGACTTCACGGTCTCCCCGGCGGCCATCAGCGGACGCCTCGCCTTCGAACGGGCGGGCATCCGCCCCGCGGAGATCGACCTGGCCCAGATCTACGACGCCTTCACCTACATGCCCCTCGTCACCGTGGAGGACCTGGGCTTCTGCAAGAAGGGCGAGGGCGGCGCCTTCATCCAGTCCCGCGAACTGCCCATGAACACCGACGGCGGCGGGCTCTCGGCCCAGCACCCGGGGATGCGGGGCCTGTTCCTCCTGGTGGAGGCGGTCCGCCAGCTCCGGGGCGAGTGCGAGGCGCGGCAGGTGTTCACGCGTGCCGGTGAGTTGCCGCACCTCGCCGTGGCGTCGGGGACGGGCGGGTGGTTCTGCTCGTCGGGGACCGTCGTACTGGGGCGGTAGAGGCGATCACAGCCGACCCGGGCCGAATGTCAGAGGTGTGTGCCACAGTCTGCGCATGCTCGAAATCGTGGTCGAGGAAGAGAACCGGAGGCGGCACATCCGGCCGTCCGCCGAGGAACTGGCCGGGCTGGTCCGGCGCATAGGCGGCAAGGGGGACCAGTTCCTGGTGGTCCAGCAGATACCGGACCTCCCCGACGTCTACATCCAGGTCTGGCACGAGACCGGTGGCGACTACACCCTGGAGCACCGCGCCGGTTCCGCCGACCGGCACTTCCAGACGTCGCCCGACGACCCCGAGACCGTGATCGCGGCGATCACCGGCTGGGCGCACCATCGGCCCGGATGGGACGGCGGCGGTCTGAGCTGGTCCCCGCTGGACCTGGGCCCCGAGCCCAAGGTGCCGCCGCTCACCCTCGCCGACGACGATCGCGAGGCGCTGGAGGACCGTGTCCGTGAGGCGCTGGACGGTGGCTACGCCACCCGTGCCGAGCTGGCCGAACTCGCCGAGGAGTATCTGGTGACCGGCCGCCGCCGGCCCGTCTCGCCGGAGCAGGCGCGGGCCCTGGCCGACCGGCTGTGGCTGGAGCGCGTGGCGGAACAGGTCACCTGGCAGGGCGAGACCGACCCCGAGCGCCTCACCCGCGCCTTCACCGCACTCCGGGCCGCCGGAATCACCGCCCGCGAGAACTTCACCTGCTGCCGCAGCTGCGGCCAGTCCGAGATCCGCGACGCCGGCGAGCCCGACGCCCGCGGTTACGTCTACTTCCACAGCCAGTGCACGGATTCCGCCGCGGCGGGCCAGGGCCTGATGCTCCTCTACGGCGGCTTCGACAACTCCCCCGACACCACGGCGGCCATCGGCCACGAGATCGTGACCGCCCTCGAAGCAGCGGGCCTGCGCACCGACTGGAACGGCGACACCCACGAGGCCATCACCGTCACGCCCCTGGACTGGCGGCGCCGCCTGATCGGCTAGGACCGCGGCAAGCCAGGCAGGGCCGGCCTCGGTTCTTCGGCCGAGGCCGGCCCGTCCGTGGCCTAGAAGAACGCGCGCGGGTCCGCGTGCAGGCGCTCGTCGAGGCGGATGGTGATGAACTCGTTGTTGTCCGCCTTGCCCGCCGTACGGCCGGAGGAGAAGGGGAAGTTGTTGTCGTTCAGGACGGCGAGGGTGCGGTCGTCCAGGAGCGTGACGTCCTCGATCGTCTGGAACGGGAAGGTGAAGGTCTCGCCGAAGCCGCCGAGCTTCTTGGGGTTCGCGAGGTTCATGAGGTCGGCGACGAGGGTCTTGTCCATGACGCCGTCGTGATCGCGGTCGCGGGTGTCGGCGAGATAGATCCGCTTGACCTTGGCCGTCTCGCCCTGGCCGCCGTCCCGCTCGATGACGAGGAAACGGTGCTTGTCGACGGCGATGGCGTCGCCTATGGCGTGCGCCGGGGACTCCAGGCGGTACGTCCAGCGCTTGCCGGTGTACTGGCCCGACTTCAGGTCGAACTGGTTGAAGCGCAGGTCACCGGGGGTGTCACCGGAGACGGTGCCCTCCAGCAGCGGGTACAGGTACCGCCCGTCCACGGAGCGGGCCATGCCCTCGAAGCCCTTGCTGCCACCGAGGTTGGGCGTGCCACCGTTGAGGAACGGGTTCTCCGGCGCCTTCACGCCCTCCAGGGAGATCGGGGCTTCCAGGAGCTTGCCGGTGGGCGAGAAGTGCAGCAGGAACGGGCCGAACTCGTCCCCGAGCCAGAGGGTGCCGTCGTAGGACCGCACGATCGACTCGACGTCGAAGTCGGCGCCGGTGAGGGTGCGGTCGGCGCGGGTGAGCGGGAACGGCACCTTGTGGTCAGGGTCGGTGAGGTTGAAGCCGCCGAGCACCTTGACCTGGCCGGTGCGGGTGTCCGACTTGACGCGGTGCACGCGCAGCAGGAAGTCGGCACTGTTGGCCTTGGCGCCGTAGCCGTTGTCCGAGAGCACGTCATAGGTGCCGTCGTGCCGGTTCACGACGCCGCTGAAGCCCTGCACGGGCTGGTCGGCGAAGGGCGCGGCGATGCCGTTGAACGGCCCGGCGCCTATCGCCGCCCCGGACGGCTCGCTGCCCGGCACGAAGGTCTCCGCCGGAAGGGCGGCCCAGCCGGTGAGGGTGGCCTGCCCGAAGTCGTCCCCGCGCTCACCGGCGAGGGCGGCGGGCGCCGTGAGTCCGGCGGTCAGCGCGACGGCGCTGAGCATGATCGAGAGTCTTCTCATGGCGGGCACGGTAGGGACACCTGATGACGCGCCGGACAACGGCAGGCGACGTCGGCCGGTGCGGATCGGGTACCCGTCCGCCGTGGTGGTGAACCGGAACCGGCACCCGCCGCGTCCGACAATCGGTGCATGGAACTTCATGAGCTGCTGAGGTCGCTGCGGGTATGGGCTCCGGAGGTGACCGCGCTGTCGCCGTTCGACCCCGAGGCGGCGCCCGACGAACCGTTGCCGCTGTTCACGGCGTGGTTCGCGGACGCGGTGGCGGCGGGGCAGACCGAGCCGCACACCATGTCGCTGGCGACCTCGGACGAGGCGGGCCGGCCGGACGTACGGACCGTGATGCTGCACGGCGCCGACGCAGACGGCTGGTCCTTCGCGACCCATGTGACCAGCCGCAAGGGCAGGCAGCTCAGCGCCCGCCCGTACGCGGCCCTCGGCTTCTACTGGCCGGTGCTGGGGCGGCAGGTGCGGGTGCGCGGGCCGGTCACCGCGGCCCCGTCCACGCAGAGCCAGGCCGATCTGCACGCCCGCTCGACCGGCGCGCTGGCGGCGGCCCTGACCGGCCGCCAGAGCGAAGTACTCGGCTCCCTGGCCGAGTTGGAGCGCGTCTCGGCCGAGTCCTGGGCCCACGCCCAGCGCGAACCGGCCGCCCCCGTCCCCACCTGGACCCTCTACCGCCTCCGCCCGGAGGAGGTGGAGTTCTTCCAGGGCGAGGAACGGCGCCGGCACGTACGGCTGAACTACCGGCGTGCGGAGCCGGGTTGGGTCCGGGAGCTGCTCTGGCCCTGATGCTCCGTTCGGGTTCCTGACGGACGACTTTTGTGGGTCGAACGACCGGCACACCTCGCGGCCAGGCATAACTACCGTGCCGAGAGGCCGAACGTTCTCGGCCACACTCAATCACGGGGAATCGTCATGCAGAGGCTTCGGAGGCGGCTCACGCTGCTTCTTTCCGTGGTGCTGGCCACGGTCATCACCATGTTCACGGTCACGCCGGCCGGCGCGGCGCCGTCCCGGTCGAACGGGGACGAGAACCGGGTCGTCTTCGTTCACGGATACGCTCCGGACGGCAGCCACGACTGCGCCGAATACTTCCGCACTGCCCGTAAGCACTTCGCGAACAACGGGTGGGAGGGGAACCTGCTCACGTTCGGCTACTACGACCAGAACAGCAATTGCTCGTACAAGTACCGAGGGACGCGTTCCACGGACCTCAAGACGGTGGCCAAGGCGTTCGCGAACTGGGTCAACAGGTACTACACGGACAACAACAAGAAGATCGACGTCGTCGCGCACTCCATGGGCGGTCTCGTAGTCCGCGCCGCGATCTACTACACCAACAGGCACGCTTCGGGCTTCCCGGACAAGCTCTACATCGAGGACGTCGTCACGCTCGGCACCCCGCACGGCGGAACCAACTGGGGCAACGTCTGCGCCACCTGGCAGCAGTGCCGGGACATGAAGCCGGGCAGCACGTTCCTGGACAACCTCCCGTCAACCATGCCCAACTCCCAGATCGGCACCGACTGGACCACCGTCTCGTCGGTCGACGACGGAATCGTCTCCGAGACGTCCGGCATCGCCGGCACCGCGGATCACGAGGTCCAGTACGACGACGGCATCGGCCACAACGAACTCCGCACCATCAGCTCCGGATCGTGGTACGGCCGGATCAAGTACTCCACCACGTGGACCAGTTGGCACGACCGCATCTCTCCCGTGAAGCAGGCTCGCCTGGCCGTGTACTACCACAGCACGACCTGATCTCCACGGACAACCCGGCACAAGGGGGGTGCGGTCGTCGAGCACAGGGCGACCGCACCCCTTTTGACTCACCGTCATGAACAAAGGGAGAGAATGTTGCGCACGCGGTACAACAGGGTCGCGGCCACGGCGGCAATGGGCGCGCTGACGGTGCTTCTCGCCACCGGATGCTCCTTCAGCATCGGCAACGCGGAGGAGAAGGACGAGCCCACGGCGTCCGAGAGCGCGGCCGCCCCCGAGGAAGAGCCGACGGCCGAGGAGCAGCCGACCGGTGAAGCCCCTTCGGCGCCCGAGAACGAGGGCGTCAACGAAGGCGGGGCCGTCCACAAGGCGCGCGTCGCGCAGACGATCGCCGACAAGCTCGCCGCGGACACCGGCCGACGTCCCGACAAGGTCACCTGTCCCGAGCACCTCCCCGCCCGGGTCGGCGCCACGATCCGCTGCGAGCTCACTGCGGGAAGCGACATCCTCGGTGTCACCGTGACCGCCACCGCGGTCAACGGCAAGCAGGTCAACTACACGTTCAAGGTCGACGACAGCGCCCGGTGAACCCAGGGCCGGCGGCCCGTCGTTCACCGATCGGCGCCGCCGGAGAAGTCGTACACCTCGAAATCCGCCACCGCCCGGTAGCCGAGCCGCTGGTAGAGGACGTTGCTGGTGTTGTTGGACAGGTCCGTGAAGAGCAGGACCTCCTCGGCGCCGGAGCGGACGGCGGCGCGGCTGACCTCGACCGTCACCGCTCCGGCGTAACCGCGTCCGCGCAGGTGGGAGGGGGTGTAGACGGGGGCGATCCGGACCTGGCCGGCGACCATCGGGGTCACCCCGCACATGGAGACAGGGGTGCCGTCCGGGTCCTCCCAGAAGGTGATGCCGCCGTAGCCGATGCGGTGGTCGGCCCAGGCGTCCAGGTCACCGGCCGCGTGGTCGCCGACGCTCTCCACGAACTCGCCGTACCACTTGATCAGTTGGTCCCGGTCCTTCTCGCCCGCCACCCGCGCGGCGCCCGCCGGCACCGGCTGCGGCATCATCAGCATGCCGAGCCGGTACAGGCGTTGCCGCTGGCGCAGGGCCGCCGTCGCACCGGTGTGGCGCTGCCAGGAGCGGACGAATCCGGCGGAGGTCTCGCGGGTGCCGATGATGCCGGGCACCGGGTGGCCGACGGCGACCAGATGGGCGGCGAGGGCGTCGGTCTCGTCGGCGGTGAGCGGGGTGACGTTCAGCCGGTAGGGCGGGGTGCGGAAGTACGCTCCGCGCACCTGGCCGTCGCGTTCCATCACCCCGAACACGGGCGGCTCGTCACCGCCGTAGGCGTTCAGCCCGCGCATCCGCAGGGACTCGGTGACCGTCAGGGCGACGGTGTGCAGATCGGGGCGCGACCGCAGGAAGCCTCCCGCGTGGGAGAGGAAGCGGTCGAGGTCTTCGGTGACGTACCAGTCGTCCGAGCGCATGTCTCATGATCCCGCGTCTGTACGGGACTTGGCCATGCCTTGTCGGGGTGAACGCACGGCCGTCACATCGACGCGACGGCAACTCCTCTACACCGGGTCCGGCTCGGGGTCGCCGGCCAGCCGGGCGTGCAGATGCATGTCCCGGTACGCGTCATGGCGGCCCGCCTCCCACATCGCGCCCCTGAGGGTGCCCTCGTAGGGGAAACCGCAGCGCTCGGCGATGCGGCAGGAGGAATCGTGCCCGACCGCGTGGTCGAGTTCCAGTCGGTGCAGGCCCAGATCGGTGAGCGCCCAGCGCGCGGCGAGGAGGAGTGCGCGGGTGGCGATTCCCCGGCCGCGCTCCTCGGGCAGGACCCAGTATCCGACGCGCGCTGTGTTCATCACACGGTTGGTGACGTTGACGCCGAGATGCCCGAGCGGCCGCCCGGTGTCCGCGTCCGCGATGCAGTACGGCGCCGCCGTTCCCTCCGCCGCGGACCGCGCCGACGCTCTGATCTGCTCCCGGGCGCTGTCCGCGTCGGTGGTGAAGCTCAGCGGGGTGTTCCAGCGGGCGAACTCCGGGTCCGTCCGCCCGCGCAGCCACGCCTCGACATCCGCCTCCGACTCCGGGTCCCAGGGGCGCAGCCACAGGTCCTGGGCGCGCAGATCGGGAAAGGGGGCCGTGTGGTGCCGATCATCGAGAGCCATGAGGCCATTGAAACCGGTCGCTCACACGTTCGCGGGCATCTGACGGCTCGAGGGCGACCGACGGCTTCGCGGCCGGAACACCGGCACCCCGTCCCGGAACCCCGCCTCCAGTTCCATCCCGGACCGCAGCGGTGCCTCGCCGGCCGCCCCGGTCCACTCAACGATCTCCGTCATCATCCGCGGGCCCTCGGCGAGGTCGACCACGGCGGCGACGTACGGGGTGCGCTCCCCGAAGGGCGGCAGGTCGTTGCGGTGGACGACCGACCAGGTGTAGAGCGCGGCCCGGCCGCTCGCGGTCTCCCAGCGGACGTCCTCGCTCCAGCAGTACGGGCAGAACTCCCGCGGGTAGTGATGCGCCCGGCCGCAGCTCCCGCAGCGGCGGATCAGCAGCCGCCCCTCGGCCGCCGCGTCCCAGTAGGGGCGGCTGAAAGCGTCGGGTTCGGGCAGGTCGAAGCGGGCGGGATGACGGCCGTTTTCCGGGCCGCGCGTCATCAGAACAGCCCCAGCGCGTCGTCCAGCGACCAGGTCTGCCAGGACATGCCGAACAGCGCGACCGTCGAGATCAGCGCCATCATCGAGTTCTGGCCCTGTTCCGCCCAGTCGTGGATCATCAGCGCGAAGTAGACGCCGTTCAGCAGCAGCCCGGCGACCAGGGCGACCGGGGTGAGGAATCCGGCGATCAGGCCGAGCCCCAGGGCGAGTTCGGCGTAGGCGACGACGTACGCCATGGTCTTCGGCCTGGGTGCGACGACCACGTCGAAGCCGGAACGCACCGCGTTCCAGCGGTGCTTGGCGGCCACGTCCGCCGCCCAGGCGATGCCGCCGCCCTCGAACCACGTCTTCTTGTCCTTGTGCCGCCAGCTCTCCAGCCACCACAGACCGAGGCCTATGCGGAGCACGGCCAGCCATTCCGCGCCACTGAGCCAGATCGTGTCCATGGATCTGACGGTACGTCAGATGGTTCGGGCCCGGAAGGGGGCAGCAGCCTGTGCACCCGCCTTCCGACACCTCGCTGACGGTCTCGGCGCCGTGGCGCTGCACGAGGCTGTATGCCCGGCTCGCCCTATTATGATCGGCATGCACGCCGCGCCGCCCGTCCTGGTCCATCTGGACAGCCCGTTCATCAACTTCCGTGACTTCAAGTTCGCGGAGTCCTCCGCCCACGGCTATCGCTGGATCGACCTCAAGCGCTTCCGCCTGCCGTCCGCGGCGCCCGAGGACCACGCCCTGCTGGCCGCCCTGATCGCCCACCCGCAGTTCCGTGACACCTACGACGGCAGCGGCGTCCTGGACTGGCCCCGGCACGGCCAGTGGCGGCTCGACCGCATCACCCCCGACGCCTATCGCCGCGTCGACGCGGCGGCGGCCGGCGCGGTCATCCGCACCTGGGCCGACCAGCACGGCCCGGTCCCCCAGGCCCTCACCCAGCGCATCCAGGAACAGGTCCACAGCCCGATCACCACGGCCACCAGCACCTACCTCCTGGGCCCCCTCCCCGAGGACGCCCGCCACGACTACGGCCCCGTCCACATCGACTTCCACGAACTGATCCTCATCGACCGCCCCGCCAAGACCCTGACCTTGGTGGTGGCGGCGGACGACTAGGGCCTGTCCAGTGCCCCCCTCCCCCGAAAGCCCACAACCAGACGTCGTACGTCACCAGTCCCACACACCTCTCCTACAGGCGTGATCAATCCGCAATCAATTCCGGTCTTGACCGAGACCCATCAACGGGGTCCGTGATTACGCTCGCGCTATGGACGACTCCACAGCGCACTCCCCGGCCGGACCGGACCGCCCGGTGTACGTCATCGGCGGCGGTCCCGGCGGGCTCGCCGTCGCGTACGCCCTGCGCGCCCGGGGCATACGCGCCGTCGTCCTGGAGAAGTCCGACCGTGTCGGCGCCTCCTGGCGCGGCCACTACGACCGGCTGCACCTGCACACCACCCGCCGGCTGTCGGGCCTGCCCGGCCTGCCGATGCCACGGCGGTTCGGGCGCTGGGTGTCCCGGGACGACGTGGTGCGCTACCTGGAGAAGTACGCCGAGCACCACGAGCTGGAGATCGTCACCGGCGTGGAGGTCTCCCGCGTCGACCGCGCCACCGACGGCCGGGGCTGGCTGCTGCACGCCACCGGCGGCCGTGAGCTGACCGGCGCCGCGGTGGTCGTCGCCACCGGCTACAACCACACTCCCCGGCTCCCCGACTGGCCCGGCCGCGAGACGTACACCGGCGAGCTCCTGCACGCCTCCGCCTACCGCAACCCCCAGCCCTACGCCGGCCGTGACGTCCTGGTCGTCGGCGTCGGCAACACCGGCGCCGAGATCGCCGTCGACCTGATCGAGGGCGGCGCCTCCCGGGTACGGCTCGCGGTGCGCACCGCCCCGCACATCGTGCGCCGCTCCACGGCCGGCTGGGCCGCCCAGTACTCGGGCGTGCTGTGCCGGCGGCTGCCGGTCGGCCTGGTCGACCGGCTCTCCCGCCCGCTGGCCAAGCTCAGCGTGCCCGACCTGTCGGCGCAGGGGCTGCCCCGCCCGGACACCGGCCTGTACAGCCGGGTGCTCGAAGGGGCCGTCCCGGTGCAGGACGTCGGCCTGATCGACGCCGTCCGCGCGGGCCGGGTCGAGGTCGTGGCCGCCGTCGACGGCTTTGACGACGGCAAGGTGGCCCTCGCCGACGGCACCCTCATCGAGCCGGACGCCGTCGTCGCCGCCACCGGATACGTCCGCGCCCTGGAGTGCCTCGTCGGCCATCTCGACGTCCTCGACACCCGTGGGAAGCCCGTCGTGCACGGCGCCCGCACCCCGTCCCACGCCCCCGGCCTGTACTTCACCGGCTTCACCAACCCCATCAGCGGCATGCTCCGGGAACTGGCCATGGACGCCGAGAAGATCGCGAAGGCCGTGGTGAAGCAGGGCGCCGACCGGGTGTCCAGGCTGCCCGTCACCTGAGAACCCCGAAGGCGAGGAACCCGAGCGCCCGAGGCCGAGGAGCACCGGAACCGGTTCGTCCGTCAACTTTGCCTGCACAGCCGTTCCTGACGGCGTGTCAGTTCAGTAATCTGACACTGCGTCAGTTAATCGCTGTCACACAGGAGCGGGCGGACCGATGCTTGGATCAACCCACGGCACCCTCACCACCGACTCCCGCCGGGCCCGGGTCATCGCCTGCGGCGAGCAGCCCGGTCCCGCCGTCCACGGCCGGCCGGCCGAGGTCGACGATCTCGACGTCAGCGGGCGTCCGCTGTACTCCGACGTACCCGATCTGGACCGCTTCTTCCGGCCCGAGTCGGTCGCCGTGATCGGTGCCTCGGACACCGAGGGCCGGCCCAACACCGGCGTCACCCGGCAACTGCTCGCCTGGTCCGAGCGGGTCGGCGCCCGGCTCCATCCGGTGCATCCGAGCCGCTCCGCCGTCTTCGGCATCCCCTGCTCCCCTTCCGTCGCCGACCTGCCCGAGCCGGTCGATCTCGCGGTGCTGCTGGTCGCCGACCCCCTTCCGTTGATCGAGGAACTGGCCGAGGCCAAGGTCCGGTTCGCGGTCGTCTTCGCCTCCGGGTTCGCGGAGACCGGCGCGGAGGGCGCCGCCGCGCAGGAGCGGCTGGCCGCGGCCGTCGGGCGGTCCGGGATGCGGCTGCTCGGCCCCAACACCAACCTGAACGCCTTCGAGGAGTTCCGCAGCGACCTCGAAGGACCGGCCATCGCCCTGATCACCCAGTCCGGGCACCAGGGCCGGCCCGTCTTCGCCCTCCAGGAACTCGGCGTCCGCCTCTCCCACTGGGCGCCGACCGGCAACGAGGCCGACCTGGAGACCTCCGACTTCCTCTCCTACTTCGCCGAGCGCCCCGAGGTGGGCGCCATCGCCTGCTACGTGGAGGGCCTGAAGGACGGCCGCTCCTTCCTACTGGCCGCCGACCGGGCGGCCCGCCGCAAGGTGCCCGTGGTCGCGGTCAAGGTCGGCCGCACCGAGACCGGCGCCCGCACCGCCGCCTCCCACACCGGCAAACTGACCGGCGCCGACACGGTGGTGGACGCGGCGATGCGGCAGTACGGCGTGATCCGCGTCGACGGGCTCGACGAACTCCAGGACACCGCCACCCTGTTGGCCCGCGCCCGGCCGCCGCGTGCCGACGGGGTCGTCGTCTATTCGATCTCGGGCGGCACGGGCGCGCACTTCGCGGACCTGGCGACCGAGGCCGGGCTGCGGCTGCCTGCGCTGTCGGAGGCCAAGCAGGCCGAGCTGCACCAGTGGATACCGGAGTATCTGAGCGTGGCCAACCCGGTCGACAACGGCGGCCATCCGGTGGGCGACTCGCGCGGCCGGAAGATCATCGACGCGATTCTCGACGACCCGTCGGTGGGCGTCCTGATCTGCCCGGTCACCGGGCCCTTCCCGCCGCTCAGCGACCGGCTGGTGCGGGACCTGGTCGACGCTGCCGAGCACACCGACAAGCTGGTCTGCGTGGTGTGGGGTTCGCCGGTCGGCACCGAACCCGCCTACCGCGAGGTCCTGCTGGGCTCCTCCAGGGTGGCCACCTTCCGTACGGTCGCCAACTGCATCACCGCCGTCCGCGCCTACCTCGACCACCACCGCTTCGTCACCGGCTACCGCTCCCCCTTCGACCACGCCCCGCGCACCCCCTCGCCCTCCTTCCGCAAGGCCCAGGCCCTGATGCGCCCAGGGCAACAGCTGAGCGAGCACGCGGCGAAGCAACTGCTGCGGGCGTACGGCATTCGCGTACCGCGCGAACAGCTGGTGACCAGTGCGGCGGCGGCCGTCCGGGCGGCGGGTCTGGTCGGCTACCCGGTGGTGATGAAGGCGTCCGGCGCCCGGATCGCGCACAAGACAGAGCTGGGCCTGGTCAAGGTCGGCCTCACCTCGGCCAGCCAGGTCCGCGACGCCTACCGGGAGCTGACGGACATCGCCCGCTACGAGGACGTCTCCCTGGACGGCATCCTGGTCTGCCAGATGGTCGAGCGGGGCGTCGAGATGGTCGTCGGGCTCACCCATGACGAGCTGTTCGGGCCGACCGTGACGGTCGGGCTCGGCGGGGTGCTGGTCGAGGTGCTGCACGACACCGCCGTAAGGGTGCCGCCCTTCGGGGAGGAGCAGGCCCAGGACATGCTCCACGACCTGCGCGGGCGGGCCCTGCTCGACGGGGTCAGGGGGCGGCCCCCCGCGGACACGGACGCGCTCGTCGAAGTGGTCCTGCGGGTGCAGCGCATGGCGCTGGAGCTGGGGGACGAGCTCGCGGAGCTGGACATCAACCCGCTGATGGTGCTGGAACAGGGGCAGGGCGCGGTGGCGCTGGACGCGCTGGCGGTGTGTCGTTGACATGTCCGATTCCCCCCGTGTGCCCGGAAGTTCCGTGGATTCATTGGTACAGCACGCCACTGACAATCAGGTCTGCCGCATCACCCTCAACCGCCCCGAGGCCCTCAACGCCCTCACCCCTGACCAGCGGGAACGCATCATCGACCTGCTCGCCGGGGCGTCAGAGGACGCGGAGGTGCGGGCGGTCGTCCTGACCGGAACCGGCCGTGGTTTCTGCGCGGGCGCGGATCTGCGGACGGGGGCGGCCCTGAGGAAACCGGCGGCGGGTGATGTCGCCCGTACGCTCCGCCTCGGTGCCCAGCGTCTCGTCGCCGCCGTCCTCGACTGCGAGAAACCGGTGATCGCCGCCGTGAACGGCACGGCGGCGGGGCTCGGCGCGCATCTGGCCCTCGCCTGCGATCTGGTCCTGGCCGCCGAATCGGCCCGGTTCATCGAGGTGTTCGTCAGACGGGGTCTGGTCCCCGACGGCGGCGGCGCCTATCTCCTGCCCCGGCTGATCGGACCCCAGCGGGCCAAGGAGCTGATGTTCTTCGGCGACGCGCTGTCGGCGGCGGACGCCGAGCGGCTCGGGCTGGTCAACCGGGTCGTCCCGGACGGGGAGTTGGCGAAGACGGCCCGGGAGTGGGCCGAGCGGCTGGCGGGCGGTCCGACCCGGGCCCTCGCCCTGACCAAGCAGCTCGTCAACGCCTCCCTCGACAGCGACCGGGCGACCGCGTTCGCGGCGGAGGCGGCGGCGCAGGAGATCAACATGACGACGCAGGACGCCCGGGAGGGCGTGGCGAGCTTCGTGGAGCGGAGGAGTCCTCGCTACGAGGGCCGCTGACGCTCCAGGATCCACAGTTCACCCGCGTCCGGGTCGCCGAACAGCACGAACAGCTCGGGTTCGCTCTCGGTGCCGCCGATCACCCAGTACGTGTCCAGTCCGCACCCGTCGGCGGGCCGCAGCGCGACACCGTCCCGGTCCCAGTTGGTGTCCTCCCGCTCCAGGGACCAGGTGCCGGTGCCGTCGCACACGGCGAACTGCCGATCGTCCGTCCAGTCGTCGATCGAGGTCTCGGTGGGCAGCTCGGTGAGTTCCGCCCTGCCGTCCGGGTGCAGCCGCAGCACCGCCCCGTCGGCGCCTCGCCAGACACCGGTGACCTGCGCGGCGGAGAGCACGGGAGGCTCGTACCCCTTGATCAGCCCCGCGGCCGACGCCGCCGCGCCGCCGATGCCGACCAGCACGAAGAGCGCGAAGGAGGCCAGCCCCGAAGAGAGCCAGATGCCCCAGAACCCCCACCGGGGTCGGCTGTGGACATACGTCATGGCGAAGGCGGGGAGGATGCCGACGCCGCCGAACAGCAGGGCGTTGGTGAGGAAGGGCCAGTCCCACAGCGCGGTGGTCAGTGCCGCCCAGCCGACGCCGAGCAGCACCGAGCACAGCACGTGCCAGGCCCAGCGTGGCCCACGCGTGTGTGCGGCGACGAGCCCGGCCAGTCGTGCCGCGGGCACGGCCTGCACCATCGCCTGGACGAGCCCGAGCACGGGCAGCACCAGCGGCGCGAAGATCAGCACGCAGGCGATGCCGAGCGAGTTGAACCCGCGGCCGTAGGTGTCGCCGGACATGTCCGCGATCCACCAGGCCAGCCAGATCGGCGGAATCTGCCCGGCGGCCACCGCTGCGGCCGCGTAAAGCTCCCGCAACCTGTAGTTCTCGCGGTCCTTCGGTCCGTTTCCCCACCCCATGCGCGCAGCGTACGCACGCGTGTCCGGCGCCCTCGCACAGGGCTTCCCATCTGACGCACCGTCAGCTTCAATGAAAGGCGTGATGGGACACGCAGGGATGGCCGCAGCAGCCGTCCGCTACCTCAGGTCCGCGCCGGCTCCCGCCGACGCCCCGCGCGTGGAGCCGCTGCCGCGGCCGGAGTTGCGGTGTGTCGGCGAGGACGAGCGGGCGCCGGTGAGCCAGGCCGAGTTCCGCCGGGTGCTCGGGAACTTCGCGACGGGCGTGACCGTTGTCACCTCACCCGCCACCGAAGGCGAGCCCTCCCCCGCCGGTTTCGCCTGCCAGTCCTTCTCCTCCCTCTCCCTCGACCCACCCCTGGTCTCCTTCATGGTCGGCCGTACGTCGACGACCTGGCCGCGCATCGCCCGCGCTGGCGTCTTCTGCGTCAACGTCCTCGGGGCTCAACAGGGCGAGCTGTGCCGTGGCTTCGCGGTCAGCGGCGGCGACAAGTTCGCCGGGGTCGCCCACGACGCGGCACCGGTCTCCGGCTCCCCGCGCCTGGAGGGCGCCCTCGCCTGGATCGACTGCACGGTCCACGCCGTGCACACCGGCGGGGACCACCTCATCGTGGTCGGCCGGGTGGACGCCCTCGGGGCGGCCGAGGGGGATGCGGCGCCGCTGCTGTTCCATCGGGGCCGGTTCCTCTGAGCCCTGCGCTTCCTCGCGGCCGATCCCTCCGGGTTCTCCTGTCCCGTCGTACAACCCTCGGCGTCCTCCAGGTGTCCAGGACATGACCAGGCGGCAATCCGCCGTTCCGGTCCTGTCCGTCCGCCGTATCGAGTCGCCGTACCGAGGAGACCCCCGTGCGTCTGCACCTTGGCCGTTCGTCGGCCCTCGTGGCCGCCGCCGCGATCGTCGCCGCAGTACCCGCAGCCGTCGCCCCGGCGGCCCACGCCGAGGAGACCGCGCCCGAGCTGACGGTCTCGACGCTGCCGAGCGCCGCACCGAAGCCGGGTGAGGTGTACGACCGGACGGTCACCGTGACCAACAACGGCACGGCGCCCGCGGAGGGCGTCGCCTTCCGGATCCGGCTGACACGTGGCCTGGACTTCCCCGAGCAGGTCGAGGGCTGCGTCTACTCCACCGTCGGAGACCAGGTCCGCCAGGCGCTGTGCGAGCTGGACGCGGTCGTCGAACCCGGCGGCACGCTCACCACCCCCGTACGTTTCAAGGCCCTGCCGCACGCCCTGATGGAGGCCGTGGAGTACGGCACGAGCGCCACCGGCGAGGCGCCCGGCGAGGGCTTCTCCGACAGCTACCGGCGGCTGACCCTGGAGGCCGACAGCTCGGCCGATCTCGTGGCGGTCGGCGAGTACACCGAGGCGCTCGCCGGCGACGGCCAGTCGGTCACGGCGACCCTGCGCAACGACGGCCCCGGCTGGATCCAGAACCAGGTCAGCGACGATCTGCCCGGCCTGCTGGTGACCATCCCGCCCGGCGCCACCGCCACCAAGGTCCCCGAGGACTGCTCGCCGTTCCACATCGACGGCCCGAGCGGCCCGCCCGTGCCCGGCAAGCCCCGGTACGTCTGCTGGCCCGAGGACGGCACGCTCGATGTGGGCGAGGAGCACCTGTACACGTTCACGCTGAAGTTCGCGGAGACCGCCGAGGACACCAAGGGCGAGGTGAAGGCGAGTTCCGTCTACGACATCACGCCCGCGTACGACAAGAACCTCGCCAACAACACGGACTTCATCCGCATCGACTTCCCGAGCGACTACGAGCCGGAGCCGACGCCGACCCCCAGCGCCTCCGCCTCCGCCTCCCCCACCCCGGGTGACGGCGGCAACGAGCACGAGGGCCAGGCGGCGGGCGGCACCGGTACGACGCCGACCGCGACCCCGACGGCCACCGCCGAAGCGCCCGCCGGCAACCTCGCGAGCACCGGCTCCGACGGCACCCCGCTCCTCGCGGGCGCCGCTGCCGCCGCTGCGGCCCTGGGTGGCCTGCTGGTTCTGGCGGTCCGTCGCCGTCGTACCGCCAACAGCTAGACGCCGTCGTACCGCCGGCAGCTAAGCGACGGCCAACGCCGGAGCGGGGCGCCTGCGGATGACCAAGGCCATCAGGGCCGCCGCCGCGCACAGCGCGCCCGACGCGTACCAGACGACGTCGTAGGACCCGAAGACGTCCCGCGCGACCCCGCCGAGGAAGGCGACCAGCGCGGCGCCCACCTGGTGGGAGGCGAGGACCCAGCCGAAGACGATCGCGCTGTCCTCGCCGTAGTGCTCCCGGCACAGGGCGACGGTGGGCGGGACGGTGGCGACCCAGTCGAGGCCGTAGAAGACGATGAAGAAGATCATCGGCGGGCGCACGCTCGGCGCGAGCAGCATCGGCAGGAACAGCAGGGAGATGCCGCGCAGGGCGTAGTACACCGCGAGCAGTCTGCGGGCCTCGTAGCGGTCGGTGAACCAGCCGGAGGCGATGGTGCCGACGACGTCGAACACACCGATGACCGCGAGCAGGGAGGCGGCGGCCTGGACCGGCATGTGGTGGTCGTGGGCGGCGGGCACGAAGTGGGTCTGGATCAGGCCGTTGGTGGAGGCGCCGCAGATCGCGAAGGTCCCGGCGAGCAGCCAGAAGGGGCCGGTGCGGGCAGCGTCGAACAGGACCCGCACGGCACGGCGGGCGGCGCCCGTCGCGGGCGGCGGCTTCGGTACGAACTCCTTCGCGCCGTACGGCTTCAGACCCACGTCGGCCGGGTGGTCGCGCAGCAGCAGCCAGACGAAGGGGACGACCGCTAGGGCGGCGAGGGCGACAGTGACGGCGGCCGGGCGCCAGTCGTGCTTGTCGACCATCCAGGACAGCACGGGCAGGAAGATCAGCTGTCCGGAGGCGGAGGCAGCGGTGAGGATGCCGGTGACCAGGCCGCGCCGTTCGGTGAACCAGCGGTTGGTGACCGTGGCGGCGAAGGCCAGCGCCATGGAGCCGCTGCCGAGGCCGACCAGCAGGCCCCAGCACAGCATGAGCTGCCAGGCCGCCGTCATCCAGTAGGTGAGCCCGGAGCCGATCGCGATCACGGTCAGCGCGACCGCGACCACCTTGCGGATGCCGAACCGGTCCATCAGCGCCGCCGCGAAGGGCGCGGTCAGTCCGTAGAGGGCGAGGTTGACGGAGACCGCGGCGCTGATCGTGCCCCGGGACCAGCCGAACTCCTCGTGCAGCGGGTCGATGAGCAGTCCCGGCAGGGAGCGGAAGGCGGCGGCGCCGATGATCGTCACGAAGGTGACGGCGGCGACGAACCAGGCGCGGTGGATGCGGCGCTTGCGGCGGGCCTGGGTGTCCTGGGTGTCCGCCGCGGTCGCGGCCTCGGTTGTCTGGGTCACGACATCGAGGATCGCGTCCGGAATCGATCGCATCGAGTGGCCGGAAGGACAGCATTCGTTAGGATCGGGCCATGAGCAGTGTCCCGGAGCCGCCCGCGTACCGTCCGCATCGTGTCGTCGTGCTCGCCCTCGACGGCCTGCTCCCCTTCGAGCTGGGCATCCCGCACCGCATCTTCGGCCGCCCCAAGGACTCCGCGGGCCGCCCGCTGTACGAGGTGCTGACCTGCTCGATCCGGCCACCGGGCCCGGTCGTCACCGACGCCGACTTCGCCGTCATGGTCGAGCACGGCCCCGAACTGCTGGCCACCGCCGACACGGTGATCGTCCCGGCCTCCTACGAACTGGGCCCGGTCTTCGAGCGCGGAGTGCTCACCGAGGAGCTGGCCACCGCGCTGGCCCACATCCGCCCCGGCACCCGGCTCGCCTCCATCTGCACCGGCGTCTTCGTCCTGGCCGCCGCCGGATTCCTGGACGGCCGCCGCGCCACCACGCACTGGGCGGAGACCGACCATCTCCAGCGCCTGTTCCCGGAGATCGACGTCGACCCGGACGTGCTCTTCATCGACGACGGCGACGTCCTGACCTCGGCGGGCGTCGCCGCCGGGCTCGACCTGTGCCTGCACATGGTCCGCCGCGACCACGGCACCGCCGTGGCCAACGAGATCGCCCGCCGTACGGTCGTACCCCCGCACCGCGACGGCGGCCAGGCGCAATACATCCACCGCCCGGTCCCCGATCCGCAGCAGTCGACGACGACCGGCGCCCGGGCCTGGGCGCTCGGCCGCCTGCACGAGCCGATCCAACTGCGGGACATGGCGGCGCAGGAGGCCATGTCGGTGCGGACCTTCACCCGCCGCTTCCGCGAGGAGGTCGGCATCAGCCCCGGCCAGTGGCTCGCCCAGCAACGCGTGGAACGCGCCCGCCACCTGCTGGAGTCCACCGCCCTGTCCGTGGACCAAGTGGCCCAGGACGCGGGCTTCGGTACGGCACAGTCGATGCGCCAGCACTTGCAGGCGGCACTCGGGGTGACGCCTACGGCTTACCGGCGGACGTTCCGCGCCGAAGGTGTGCAGGCAGCGGAGGGCGTGCGGGCGACCGGGGACGTGCGGGCGGCCGCGGCCCGTCAGTCGCCGTAGATCCAGCTGTCGTAGGACGCCTGGTCGACCAGGCCGGCGATGGTGACACCGGCAAGGCCCACGATCAGGCCGAGCAGGCCGATCCGCACGAAGGCGGGGCCGACGAGGGTGGCCGAGGCGGACTGAGTGGTGATCGTCCCCCAGTCACGGAACCGACGGATGTCGTCGCGGCACAGCAGCCAGAAGAGCAGTCCGAAGACAAGGAAGCCCGCGCCGAAGATCAGCATGAGACCGCCGAACACCCCGAAGAACTCCTCCCGGTCGTGATGATCGCCGACGAAGAGCAGGCAGGCGGCGAGCAGCAGGGCGGCGAAGAGCCCGAAGAGCGAGCCGCGCAGCAGGACGTCTCGCAGCCGCAGGCGCGGCGTGATCACGCCGTCTTCGTCCAGGGTCGTCATGGCGGCACCCTAACCGAGCGGCGGAACAGGGCCGTTCAGAAGGTGAGCACCGCCCGTGCCACCCGTCCCGCCTCCGCGTCGGCCGCCGCCTTCTCGAAGTCCTCCACCGGGTAGGTCCTGGTGACCAGTTCGTCGAGCAGCAGTCGGCCCTCGCGGTACAGGTCGGCGTAGAGGGCGATGTCGCGTTGGGGGCGGGAGGAGCCATAGCGGCAGCCGAGAATGGACTTGTCCAGGTAGAGGGTGGAGACGCGGAAGGACGCCTCGGCTTTGGCCGGTGGGACGCCGAGGAGGATCGCCTGGCCGTGGCGGTCGAGGAGGTCGATCGCCGCACGGATCAGCTCGACGCGGCCGACGCACTCGAAGGCGTGGTCCGCACCGTTGGGCAGCAGCTCCCGCACCCCTTCCGTCGAGGTCAGGAAGTCGGTCGCGCCGAAGCGGCGGGCCACTTCCTCCTTCGCCGGATTGGAGTCGACGGCGACGATGCGCAGGGCACCCGCTATCCGCGCGCCCTGAATGACATTGAGCCCGATTCCCCCCGTACCGATCACCACCACGCTCTCGCCTCGGTCCACCCGTGCCCGGTTGAGCACGGCCCCCACACCGGTCAGCACCCCGCATCCGATCAACGCGGCGGACGCCGGCGGAAGTTCCCCGGGGATCCGGACCGCCTGCACTGCTTTGACCACCGTGCGCTCGGCGAACGCGGAGTTGGCGGCGAACTGGTACACCGGCCGCCCGTCCCGCGTGAAGGGCTGCCCCGGCCGCCCGATCGCCTGCCGACACATGGTCGGCCGCCCCCGGTCGCACTCGGCGCACGCACCGCAGTTGGCGAGGGTCGACAGCGCCACGTGGTCCCCGGGCCCGACATGGGTGACCCCGGCTCCCACGGACTCCACCACCCCGGCACCCTCGTGGCCCAGCACCACAGGAACGGGGAAGGGTATGGTCCCGTCCACCACGGACAGATCGCTGTGGCACAGCCCCGCCGCCGAGATGGCGACCCGCACCTCGCCGGGCCCCGGTTCGCGCACCTCCAGATCGTCCACGACCTCGGTCCGCTTGCCGTCGAACAGCACTCCGCGCATCAGACGACCCCCTTGGGCTCCCTGGGCAGGCCGAGCACCCGCTCGGCGATGATCGTGCGCTGGACCTGATCCGAGCCGCCATAGATGGTGTCGGCCCGGGAGAAGAGGAACAGCTGCTGGAACGGGTCGAGTTCGTAGGGCGCGGTGGGCGTCCAGTCGGCCGGACCGACCGCCGCCCCCGCGCCGCGCACCTGCACCGCCAGCTCCCCGAGCCGCTGATGCCACCCGGCCCACAGCAGCTTCGCCGCGCTCGCGGCGCCCGCGTCCCCGCCACCGCCCAGGGTGCGCAGGGCGTTCCAGCGCATCGTGCGCAGCTCGGCCCACTGCCGGACGATGCGGTCCCGTACAACGGGATCCGCTGCGGCGCCGGTCTCGACGGCCGTCCGCACGACCTGCTCCAACTCCCGTGCGAAGCCGATCTGCTGGGCGAGCGTGGACACCCCGCGCTCGAAGCCGAGCAGGCTCATCGCCACCCGCCAGCCGTTGCCCTCCCCGCCGACGACGTGCTCCACGCGCGCGTGGGCGCCGTCGAAGAAGACCTCGTTGAAGTCGCTGGTGCCGGTCAGCTGCCGGATGGGGCGGACGTCGATGCGGCCGGGCTGGTCCATGGGCACGAGCAGGAAGCTCAGTCCGTGGTGGCGGCGCGATCCCGGTTCCGTGCGGGCCAGGACGAAGCACCAGTCCGCCTCGTGGGCGAGCGAGGTCCAGATCTTCTGCCCGGTGACGCGGTACACGCCCGTGGCGTCCCGCGCGGCCACCGTTCGTACGGCGGCCAGGTCCGACCCGGCGCCGGGCTCGCTGTAGCCCTGGCACCACAGCTCCTCCCCGGCGGCCACCGGGGGCAGGAAGCGCGCCTTCTGCTCCTCGGTGCCATGAGCGAACAGCGTGGGTGCCAGCAGCTTCTCCCCGATGTGCCCCGACCGCGGGGGCGCGCCGGAGCGGACGTACTCCTCTGCCCAGGCGACCTGTTGGGTGAGCGTGGCGGTCCGGTTTCCGCAGCCGCTCTCGGGCCAGGAGAGGCCGATCCAGCCCGCCGCGCCCAGGGTCCGTTCCCAACTGCGGCGGTCCTGTGCCGAATCGGCGTGCGCGGCGAGCCAGGCCCTGGCCTCCGCGCGGAACGCCTCGTCCTCGGCGCTGAATCCGAAGTCCACGAGAAAGTCCCCCTCTACGAGGCGTTCGGCGGCCGGAGCAGCGGCATCGGGTCGGTTCCCACCGTCCCCGGCAGGAACTCGGCGATCCGTTCCGGCGTCCAGGACCCGTCGGCGTACGCGGCGCGCAGTTCCCTTGGCTGCGCCCAGACCGCCAGCTTCGGCCCGGCGATCGTGTACACCTGCCCGGTGATGCCCTGGTCCCGGGCCTGGTCGGACAGCAGGTAGACGACCAGGGCCGCCACGTCCTCCGGCTCCCCGATCTCCGTCAGTTCCATGGGGACCTTCGCCGACATCCGGGTCCGGGCGACCGGCGCGACCGCGTTCGCCGTCACCCCGTACTTGCTCAGACCCAGCGCGGCACTGCGCACCAGCGAGATGATCCCGCCCTTCGCCGCGCTGTAGTTGGCCTGCGAGTAGGAGCCCTGATGGTTGCCGCTGGTGAACCCGATCAGGGTCCCGGAGCACTGCTGCCGCATCAGCGCCGAGGCCGCGCGGAACACGGTGAACGTGCCCTTGAGATGGGTGGCGATCACCGGATCCCACTCCTCCTCGGTCATGTTGAACAGCATCCGCTCCCGCAGGATCCCGGCGACGCACACGACCCCGTCGAGCCGCCCGTACGACGACACGGCGACGTCCACGACCCGTTGCCCGCCCGCCATGGTGGAGATGTCGTCGGCGACCGCCACGGCCTGTCCCCCGGCGGCCTCGATCTCCTTGACGACCCCCTCCGCGACGTCGCTCGTCGGTGCGGCGCCGTCCACCGCGACGCCGTAGTCGTTGACGACCACGCGCGCCCCCTCGGCCGCCGCCGCCAGCGCCACCGCGCGGCCGATCCCCCGTCCCGCACCGGTCACGGCGACGACCTTGCCTGCCAAGAAGTTCCCCACACCCGGCCCCTTCCCGCGGTTTCTGACGGACCGTTAGATTTTATGTCCCGCCGGACAGCCGGAGACAAGCCCCGGGGAGGGACCGATGTCACTGCCGGACGCGTTCCACGAGATCGCCAAGCGCGTGAACAACTGGGGCCGTTGGGGGGCCGACGACGAACTGGGCACCCTCAACCTGATCACCGACGACGTCGTCCGCGAGGCGGCGGCCTGCGTCCGCAGCGGGCGGCGGATCGCGCTCGCGCTGCCGCTCAGCCAGGACGGTGTGCAGACCGGGATGATCCCCGGGCGGATCAATCCGCTGCATGTGATGGTGCAGATCAATCAGGAGCTCTTCGGCCCGGGGACGGTCGCGTGCAGCGACGACGCCGTGACGATGGGCCTTCAGGCGGGCACCCACTGGGACGCGCTCACCCATGTCTCGCACTCCGGCCGCCTCTACAACGGCCGTCCGGCGAGCGGCATCACCGCGCACGGCGGCGCCTCCTTCGCAGGCATGGCGACCGCGCGGCACATCGTCTCGCGCGGGGTGCTGCTCGACGTGGCACGCGCGCGTGGCGTGGAGCGGCTCGACGGCGGGCACGCCGTGACCCCCGAGGACCTGGAGGCCGCCGAGGAGTTCGCGGGCACGCGCGTGCGGGCCGGCGACATCGTGCTCGTGCGCACCGGACAGATGCGGGTGTTTCTCGCCGGGGACAAGCACGGTTACGGCTATCCGTCCCCGGGTCTGTCGATCCGCACCCCGGAGTGGTTCCACGCGCGCGATGTGGCCGCCGTCGCGAACGACACCCTCACGTTCGAGATCTTCCCGCCGGAGATCGAGGATCTGTGGCTGCCCGTGCACGCGCTCGACCTGGTGGAGATGGGGATGCCGCAGGGCCAGAACTGGAATCTCGAAGAGTTGTCCACAGCCTGTGGACAAGAGGGCCGCCACACCTTCCTGTTGTCGGCGACGCCCGAGCCGTTCGTCGGCGCGACGGGCGCTCCGGTGGCCCCGGTCGCGATGCTGTGAGTCTCTGAAGTGCGGCTGGCTGCGCGCGATCTGCCCGCCCCGAGCACGGAAGCGCGCACCGCCATCCCACTCCGGCGCACCCGCCCCGACTGTCCCTCGGGCCCTGAGGGAGCCGACGCCGAATCGCGACCCGCACTCGTCGAGGGCTTCCGTCACCGAAACCCTCGTCGTCCCCTCACGGCGAATCGCTGACCACAAGCGTGATCAAACGGACACGCGGCGTCAACACCTGTTCGGAGATTTATTACTTACGCCCCATATGCGTCAGGCGCACGCTGAAGCATGTCCCGGCGCATCGCACCGCGTCCGGCGCAAAGGATCAGGGCCGACGGCCCGCGATCGGCTCCGCGTACCCCGCGGGCGCCGTCACACCGCCTCCATCCATGCAGCGGCGGCTCACACCGCCTCGAACGCCAGCCCTTCGAAGGCTCCGCCGCCGTAGGCCGCGGCGGGTTCGCGTTGCTCGGCACAGCGGTCGAGTTCGCACCAGATGCGCTTGCCGGGGCCCTCGGGCATCCAGCCCCAGCGGTCGGCCAGTCCGTCGACGAGGGCGAGGCCCCGGCCGCCGGTCTCCCCGCCACCCGCACAACGCGGCACCGGGGCACGGCCGCTGGCGTCGACCACCTCGAGACGGACGGTGACCAGATCGGGGCCGGCCGCCGCTCCGGGCAGGAACAGCCGCAGCACGGCCGGGCAACCGGTGTGCACCACGGCGTTGGTGACCAGTTCGGACACGAGCAGGACCAGGGTCTCCGAGAGCGAGTCATCGGCCCCTATCCCGGATCCGGCGAGCCTTGAGCGGGCCCACCGCCGGGCTCGCCCCACTTCAGCGGGGTCGGGCCGGATCTCCAGCTGCACTTGAAGCACCTGCACCGCTCACACCATCCGAACCGGCGGACTCATAGCCCCGCGCCTCACGAGGGCCACGATCGTAGCCATTTTTTGCATGACCAGAACAATGGCCGGAGCCAGGGTCACGGAACGTGAATCCCTTACGAGACAGCATGGTTGACGTACAGTCACCCCAACAAGCGCTTCGGGCATATTCCAGCGCGAAGGAGTACCCGTGCGGGATACTGTGCGACGCGCTTGACGGGGAGTCGAACAGGCGGGGGCCGAAACCGCGCCCACCCTGCGAGAACCGGCACGCATCGCCGGATCCGGAGCCGCCTCAAGGGCCACTCCGGCATGGCTCGTGCTCGGAACCACTCGCATCCCACACAAGGTACCGGAGCGGGGCGCCGACTCCAGGACGTGACGAGTCACACCTAGGACACAACCCGATATCAACGCTCCGTAGTTCCGGTATGCCACAATCCGCGACATCGACGGCTGATCCACCACCAGATCCGCAGCCCAGAAGCCCTTTTCGCCTCTCAGGCGACCAACTCGGCGGCGAGCAGCTCCTCACTCTCCGTACCGCCACCGCCACGCTGCGCCCGGACCCAGGCCCGCTTCAGATGCAGATGCACCTCGCACTCCCAGGTGAAGCCCATTCCGCCGTGCACCTGGAGGCAGTCGCGGGCGCCGCGTACGGCGGCCTCGTCGGCCAGCAGCCGGGCCGCCGCGATGTCGGCGGGGTCCTGGGTCACGGCGGCCGCGTACACGGCGGCACGGGCCGTCTCCGCCCGCACCAGCATGTCGGCGCACAGATGCTTGACCGCCTGGAAGGCCCCGACGGGCTGTCCGAACTGCTCACGGGTCCGGGCGTGTTCCACGGCCAGCTCGCACGCGCGCGTGGCGGTGCCCAGCTGTTCGGCGGCGGTGAGAAGGACGGCGAGCGGGTCCGCGGGGGCCGCCCCTGCGGGCACGCGGTGAAGCGGCGTCAGCGGGTCCACGGAGCGCAGGGACACGGCGCCGGATGCGTCCCCGAGCACCACGTCGGCCGCGTCCAGCCACTCCACCAGGACGCCGTCCACGGCCGTCACGACGGTCTCCCCGGTGGCCGCGCCCGGTACCGAGCCCGCCGCCAGGTGAGTGGCGGCGAGCGGGCCGGGCAGCAGCGCCCGGCCCGCCTCCTCGAAGACCAACACGGCCTCCGGCAGCCCGAGTCCGACCCCGCCGTCCGCCTCGGGCAGCCGCAGCGCGAAGAGCCCCGCCTCCCCCAGCTCCCGCCACAGGGCCCGGTCGAGGCCGGGCGCGTCCACGGCCGCACGCAGCGCCTCGGGGCCGAGGCGGCGGTCCAGCAGCTTCCGCATCCCCGCTTTCAACGCCCGCTGTTCCACGCTCAGTTGGAACCGCATGCTCACCGCCCCTTCGGCAGCCCGAGGATCCGTTCGGCCACGATGTTCCGCTGGATCTGCGAGGTCCCGGCCGCGATGGTGTACGACAGCGACGACAGCCGGTCGAACATCCAGCCCCGGCCGAGATCGAGGGCGTCGGGCCCGAGGACGTCGGCGGCGGCGTCGTAGAGCTCCTGGCGGGCGTGCGAATACCTCAGTTTGAAAACCGAACCGCCCACCCCGGGCACGCCGCCGGCCGACGCCTCGCTCACGTTCCACTGCGTCAGCCGCCACAGCGCGCGGAACTCGGCGTTCAGGCGGCCGAGCCTGCGTCGTAGCGCCGGATCGTCCCAGCGGCCGTTCCCGCGGGCCTCGGCGGCGAGTTCGCGCAGGACGCGGCGGCAGGCGACGACCTCGCCGACGAAGGCCGTGCCGCGCTCGAAGGAGAGCGTCACCATCGTCACCCGCCAGCCGTCGTTCTCCGCGCCGACCCGGTGCGCGACCGGCACCCGCACCTCGTCGAGGAAGACCTCGGCGAACTCGGTGGACCCGGCGAGGGTGCGCAGCGGCCGTACGGTGACGCCCGGGGCGTCCATGCGCATCGCCAGCCAGGTGATGCCGCGATGCTTGGGGGCGTCGAGGTCGGTGCGCACCAACAGCTCGCACCAGTCGGCGACTTCGGCGTGCGAGGTCCAGATCTTGGAGCCGGTCACCACATAGTCGTCGCCGTCGCGCCACGCGCGCGTGCGCAGCGCCGCGAGGTCGGATCCCGCGCCGGGTTCGCTGAAGCCCTGGCACCAGACCTCCGCGCCGCACAGGATCGGCGGCAGCCAGCGCGCCCGCTGTTCGGGGGTGCCCTCGGCGGCGATGGTGGGCCCCGCGTGAAGCAGTCCGACGAAGTTCGCGCCCACATAGGGAGCACCCGCGCGTTCGGTCTCCTCCAGGTAGATGAGCCGGGTGGTCGGTGAGGCGTCCCAGTGGACGTCGGCGTACCCGGCGTCATGGAGCATGCGCTGCCAGCCGAGGTCGTAGGCGCGTCGTCCGGGCCAGTCGGAGGGGTCCGGCGGCGGAGGCAGCTTCGGCAGCACCTCGCCGAGCCACTGCCTCAAGCGCGCCCGGAACTCCTCCTCCTCGGGCGTGTACGAGAGGTCCATACGGCGGCCACCAATCTGACGATCCGTCAGCTCAGGCTAGCCCCGCACCCCTGGACCGACAAGGCGGGGCGCCCTACGCTCTGCGCACGATCTGACGAATCGTCAGCAAAGGGGCCGCCGCCGTGACCGACGCCACCGAGACCGACACCGCACGCGACCTGAGCTCCGCCCGGACCCTGTGGGACCTGCTCGCCCGCCGCGCCGCCCGCACCCCCGACCGGCCGGTCCTCCTCCAGGAGGACCGCTCCCTGAGCTTCGGCGAGCTACGCGCGCGTGCCGAGCGAGTGGCGGCCGGCCTGTTCGACCTGGGCGTGCGCCCCGGCACCGTCGTGGCCTGGCAACTGCCCACCCGGATCGAGACGGTCCTGCTCTCCTTCGCCCTGGCCCGCCTCGGCGCCGTGCAGTCACCGGTCATCCCCTTCTACCGGGACCGCGAGGTCGGCTTCGCGCTGCGCGAGTCCAAGGCCGAGTACTTCGCCGTACCGGGCACCTGGCGCGGCTTCGACCACACCGAGATGGCGCGACGGCTCGGCGCGAAGGGCGTGTTCGAGGCGTACGACCGCCTCCCGGACGGCGATCCGGCCGTACTGCCCGAACCACCCGCCGAGGGCACCTCCGTCCGCTGGATCTACTGGACGTCGGGCACCACCTCCGACCCCAAGGGCGTGCTGCACACGGACCGTTCGCTGATCGCGGGCGGCTCCTGCCTCGCCCACGCCCTGCGCCCGGCCTCCGCCGACATCGGCTCGATCGCCTTCCCCTACGCCCACATAGGCGGCCCTGACTACATGGTGATGCTGCTGCTGTACGGCTTCCCGGCGGTGCTGTTCGAGCAGTTCGCGCTGCCGGACGCGCTCGCGGGCTTCCGGCGGCACGGGGTGACGATGGCGGGCGGGTCTACGGCCTTCTACTCGATGTTCCTGACCGAACAGCGCAAACAGCCCGGCACCAAGGTGGTCCCGACGCTCCGGCTGCTCGCGGGCGGCGGGGCGCCCAAACCGCCGGAGCTGTACCACTCGGTCGTCCGGGAGATGGGCGTACAGCTGACCCATGGCTACGGCATGACCGAGGTGCCGATGATCACGATGGGCGATCCGGACGACGACCCGGAGCTGCTCGCCACCACGGAGGGGCGGCCGCCCGAGGGGATGGAGATCCGGATCGTCGACGGGGAGGTCCGGCTGCGCGGGGAGGCGGTGTGCCGGGGCTATCTGGACCCGGCGCAGAGCGCGGCGGCCTTCGACCCGGAGGGGTTCCTGCGCACCGGCGACCTGGGCCGTCTCACCGACGGCGGGCATCTGGTGCTCACCGGGCGACTGAAGGACGTGATCATCCGCAAGGGGGAGAACATCTCGGCCCAGGAGATCGAGGATCTGCTGCACCGGCACCCGGCGGTCGCGGACGCGGCCGTCATCGGGCTGCCCGACGCCGAGCGCGGGGAGCGCGTGTGCGCCGTCGTGGAACAGCTGCCGGGGGCGGAGGAGTTGAGTCTGGCACGGCTCACCGCGTACCTACGCGCGGAAGGGCTGTCCGTGCACAAGCTGCCGGAGCAACTGGAGGTGGTGGACGCCCTTCCGCGCAACGACACGCTGCGCAAGGTGCTCAAGTACAAGCTCAGGGAGCGTTACTCGGGGACCGTGAAGTAGCGGGCGAAGGCCGTCACGATCTCGGACTCCTCCACCCTGCCGTCGTGATCGGCGTCGAGCGTGTCCGCGGCCGCCCGCGCGATGTCGACGTTCACGCCCAGGGCGGTCAGCACGCGCACGGTGTCGGTGAGGGTGGCCGCCCCGTCGCCGTCCCCGTCGGCCACGGCCAGGGCCGCGTGCAGGAAGGGGCGGGCGATCTCGGCGAACCGGTCGGGGTTGTCGCGCAGTCGCTTGACCGCGCCGCCCACGAACTCGTCCCGCGTGATGCGCTGATCGCCGTCCCGGTCCGCGATTCCCGCCATGCCCTGCCAGAACGCCTCGGCGCCGATGTACACCGCCTGGCCCTTGTCGGACCGGGCCGCCGTACCGAACTCCGCCAGCACGGCCTTGGCCGCCGCGTTGAAGTCCGCGCGGTCGATGTAGCCGTTGCCGTCCTGGTCGAAGGTGGCGAACCGGGCGGCGATCCTGCGCTCGTACTCGCTGCTGACCATGTCTTTCGTGCCGCCTTTACGTCACGTGGGGTGCTTCTGGCACGGAGCGTACGACGCCGGGGGCCGTCCGCGAGCAAGAAAGTGTTGGTTGTGCCAAGACCGAGGGAATTTTGGGACAACGGCGTGGCCAAACGACACCCGCTACGCCGACAGCGGCCCCGTCGTCTCGTCGGTGGCCGAGTGCAGGTCGGGGTGGACGTCGAACAGGCGCCGGACGCCCAGGGCACCGAGGACGCGGTTGACGTGGGAGCCCTCGACGGCGCCGTGGGCGGGCAGGATCAGGCGCAGCCGGCCCCGGCAGGAGCGGACCAGGCGACGGGCGGCGATCAGCACACCGACCCCGCTGGAGTCGCAGAAGAAGACCTCGGACAGATCGAGCACGAGACTGTGGCGGCCCTCGGCCACGTTGTCGTGTATGCGCTGGCGCAGCGCGGGCGAGGTCACGAGATCCAGTTCGCCCGACACGCGCAGCACGGCCCACCCGCCTTGCTCCTCGCAGGTCACCTTGAACGCCACCGCCATGCCCTTCGCTCGCCGGACCCCCCGCAAACGGAAGCTGTCCCTACGCTTCCTTGCAGCGCGGCTGCCCAGCGGCAGTGCCCTGAAACTCGGGGCCAGAAACAGAAAAAGTCACAAAGAGGCTTGTTTCTGTCGTGTCCAGTCTTGTTCGATCAGTTCTGAACCGGGTAGGCGACCGTTCACTATCACTCCGGGCCTCCCTGGGGGCGCACAATGCGACAAAGGGGCGTGCGCTGTCAGAGGTGCCGACTACATTCGAGGAGACGGTGGGAGCAGTCTTGACCAGGGCACAGGCAGTGTGACGGGAGGGGGCCGCATGGCGAAGAAGGACGCACCGCCCCGCTGGGACCGCAAGATGCAGCAGCGCCTGGCACGCGGCGAGGCGGCCGCCCTCGGCGAGGTCTACGACCGCTTCGCCTCGCTGGTGCACGGCCTGGCCCACACCGTCCTCGGCGACGAGCACGCCGCCGACAGCGTCACCCGCGAGGTCTTCACCCACGTCTGGGAGCACCCCGACGCCTACGACCCCAAGCAGGGCCCGCTGCGCTCCTGGGTGGCCGACCTCACCCACCGCCTCGCCGTACGGCGCCTGCGCGCCACCGAGACGGCCGCGCTCGCCCAGGGCGGCCACGGCACCCCCGAGGACCTGGAGCGCAAGGTGCGCCACGCCTCGGTCGCCGCCCGCGCCGACTACATCGTCCAGGCCATGCCGGTGCCCCTGCGCGCCGCCCTGGAGCTGGCCTACTTCCAGCGCCGCGACTACCGCCAGACCGCCGCCGACCTCGGCGTGACCGAGGACGAGGCCCGCCGCCGGCTCCGCCTCGGCCTCCAGCTCCTGGCCACCGCCCACGACGCCGGCGCCCCGCCGGGACACGGGGGTGCGGTGTGAGCGACCTGGGCCGGTTCGAGGCGTACGACGACCACGGGGGAGACGGCGAGCCGAACAAGGAGCACAAGGACGATCAGCGGCAGCAGGGCGGCGACGACCGGAACGCCGGCGCGTCCGCTCCCGGTGGCCCCGCCGACGGCGGCGGCGACAGCCCGCGCCCCGAACCGAACCAGCCGCCCCGCATACCGCTGCCCCGCGCCTCCGTCGAGGACACCGGCAGGCCCTTGCCCGAACTGGACCGGCCGGCCCCGCTCGTCCTGGCGCACCCGGTGCTGAAGTCCCTGCTCGGCGCGTGGGCGCTGGCCGCCTGCTCGGCCGAGGAGGCGCTCGCCGTGGAGGCGCATCTCGGCGACTGCGGCACCTGCGCCGACGAGGCACTGCGGCTGCGCGAGGCGGTCGGTCTGCTGCACCCGACGGAGAGCCTCGACCTGGACCCCGCCCTGCGCACCCGGGTCCTGGAGAGCTGCCTGGAGCGCCGCCCACCGCGCATCCCGGTCCCCGGCTGGGCGACCGCGTACGACGCCGAGACGGCGCGCCTTGACGCGCTGCTTCAGGACTTCGGGGACGCCGAGTGGCACGCGCCCGTGCGACTGCGCTGGTTCCGCGCCGACAAGGCGACCAGCCGCCGTACGACGGTCGCCGGGGTGATCGCGCATCTGCTCAGCGTCGACGGCCTGGTCGCGCTCACCCTGGGCCTGGACGACCCGCTGGGCGAGGTCCCGGCCGACCGCCCCACCCCGTCCGCCCGGACCGAGGCGTACTGGCGGGCCTCACACTTCCCGCCCACCCGCGCGGTGCGGGCGCCCTGGCGGGAGCAGAGCCACGACCTGGTCCGCACGGTCTCCTTCACCGGCGGCCAGGCGGGCGCGCTGCCCGTCTCCTACGGCGACTTCGAACTGCCGCTGCATGACGCGATGCTGGACCGGGCGTTCGAGTGCTGGGTGCACGCGGGGGACATCGCGGACGCCGTGGACTATCCCTACGAGCCGCCGTCGGGCCGGCATCTGCACGACATGATCGACCTGGCGGCCCGGATGCTCCCCGCCGCGCTGGCCGAGCGCCGAAGGAAGGGGCTTGCGGCGCCCGGTCGGGGCCGTAGCCTGCGGCTGGAGATCGAGGGGTCGGGCGGGGGCGAGTGGCTGATCCCGCTGGACTCGCTGGCGGCGGTGGGCTCTGTCGAGCGGGAAGTCGCGCACGTGGCGTTGGACGGGGCGGAGTTCTGTCAGCTGGCGGCGGGCCATGTCCCACCCGCGGAGGCTGCGGCGGGGCAGGTCGGTGACCGTGACGCGATCCGGGATGTGCTGTTCTCCGTGGCGTCGCTGAGCCGGATGTAGGGCGGGTTGCTGCTTCGTAGGCGGCTGCGGGTGGGTGGGGGCTGGTCGCGCAGTTCCCCGCGCCCCTGAAAGCGTGGGTCCACTGGTCCGACGTCCAGGGGCGCGGGGAACTGCGCGAGCAACCACGAATCACCCGCAGCCGCCTACGAAACAGAACCCCGCAAGCAACTAGGCGAACACAACCGTCCGTCGCCCATTCAGCAGAATCCGCCGCTCCGCATGCCACTTCACGGCCCGCGCCAGCGCCTGGCACTCGACATCGCGCCCGACGGCCACCAACTGGTCCGGGGTGACGTCGTGCCCCACCCGCTCGACCTCCTGCTCGATGATCGGCCCCTCATCGAGATCCGCCGTCACGTAGTGCGCCGTCGCACCGATCAGCTTCACGCCCCGTGTATGCGCCTGGTGGTACGGCTTCGCGCCCTTGAAGCTCGGCAGGAAGGAGTGGTGGATGTTGATGATCCGCCCGCTCAGCTGCTTGCACAGGTCGTCCGAGAGCACCTGCATATAGCGGGCGAGCACCACCAGCTCGACGTTCTCCTCGCGCACGATCTCCAGCAGCCGCGCCTCGGCCTGCGCCTTGGTGTCCTTCGTCACGGGGATGTGGTGGTAAGGAATGTTGTACGAGCCCACCAGCTCGGCGAACTCCGTGTGGTTGGACACCACCGCCGCGATCTCCACCGGCAGCGCCCCGATCCGCGCCCGGAACAGCAGGTCGTTCAGGCAGTGCCCGAACTTGGAGACCATCAGGACGATGCGCATCTTCTCGTCGGCCCGGTTGATCTGCCAGTCCATCTGGAAGGAGTCACCGATCGCCGCGAAGCTCGCCCGCAGCTTGTCCACCGTCACCGGCGACTCCGCCGAGAAGTGGACGCGCATGAAGAACAGACCCGTGTCGTGGTCCCCGAACTGCTGGCTGTCCTCGATGTTGCAGCCGGTCATGAAGAGGTAGCTCGACACGGCGTGCACGATGCCCTGCTTGTCGGGGCAGGAGAGGGTGAGGACGTACTGGTCGGGGGTGACCGCGGCTCGGTCGGACTGCTCGTTCATGCAGCACAGGGTCCCACAAACGGCGCCCGCCGATCAGGGCCGTCCCGCTACGCGGACCTCGTCATGATCCGCAGCACTTCCAGGGTGCGCGGCGGGGTGTCCGGCTCGTCCCCGTCGCTCGCCGCCATCCGCACATGCGCGTCCCGCGCCGCGCGCACCGCGTCCGGCCACCCCTGGTGCTCCAGGTACGCGGCGACCGGGGCGTCGGGCCCGACCTGGTGCATGATCCGCAGCACCCGCAGCACGGCGGTGTCGACGAGCGCCGCCTCCTGGGAGTCCCGGAAGATCGTGCCGACGTATTTCTCGGCGGACCAGTTGTCCAGCCAGGTGTCCTCGACCAGGCGGTACACGGCATCGGTGACGTCTCCGTAGCCGTCGACACCGGCCAGCCAGACGTCCCTCTGGAACACCGGGTCGGAGAGCATGTGCAGCGCGGAGCGCACATTGCTGCGCCAGCGCCACCACGGCATGTCATTCAGTGGCATGCCGCCCATGGTGGAGGAGCGACGGCCGCGACGGGAAGAGTTCTCCGAACCTTGCACGGTCATCGATCGTACGTTCTCCCTCGAACGGAGTTCGACGACCCCCGCAATTCACCTTGTGGTCACCTTCTGTTGACCACGGATGACTCCCGGGTTAGTGATGTGGCGGAATCGTGCGTGTCCATGACCGGCAGGCGTCGCATACGCAATACCCACCTCCCCGCGTTCGCGCAACCCCTCAGAGCCACCGTGAGCAAAGCGGCGGCACTGATCGCGTGTGCGTCGCTCGCTGTCGGTTGCGGGGTCATCCCCGGCGTCACGGGGGGCGCTGGGGATGACGGCACCATCACCGTGATGACCTGGGCACCTCAGGACACCAAGGCCACCAACAAGCCCGGCATGCCCGCGCTCGCCCTGGCGTACGCACGCTGGATCAACTCCCAGGGCGGTCTCAACGGCCGCAAGCTGCGCGTCCTGAACTGCAACGACCACAACGACAGCGTCGGCGCGGCGAAGTGCGCCGAGCGCGCCGTCGACGAGAACGTGGTCGCCGTCGTCGGCTCCTACAGCCAGTACGGCGACTCCTTCTTCCCCACGCTGGAGAGCGCGGGCATCCCGTACATCGGCGGCTACGGCGTCACCGGCGCCGAGTTCACCAGCCCGCTCTCCTACCCGGTCAACGGGGGCCAGCCCAGCCTGCTGGCCGGCCTCGGCCGGGAGCTGGCCACGGAGTGCGGGCCCGTGGCGCTCGTACGGCCTGACAGCATCGCGGGCGACGAACTGCCCCCGCTGTTGAACTCCGGGCTCTCCGCCGGCGGCCACGCCGACGCGAACGACCAGCTCGCGGCGGAGGACGCCACCGAGTACGCAGGACAGTCCTCGCAGGCGCTGACATACACCGCCACCACCGACCAGACCCGCCCCGGCTGTGTGGTGCCCGCCCTCGGGGACCGCACCAGCACCTTCATGGACTCCTTCCGGCGCGGCCTCGAGGAGTCCGGAAACGTCCGCACGGCGACCGTGCTGGGCAGCGTCGACCAGACCGTGATCAACGCCTCTGGTGGCAAGTCGGGACCGTACGAGGGGGCGTACATCACGGGCTGGTACCCGGTGGCCAGCGACGCTCGCTGGGACCGGATGAAGGCAGCGATCACCAAGCACGCCTTCAGCGACAACCGCATCGACCCCGCGGACGCCGGAGTGCAGACCACCTGGATCGCCTACACCGTGTTCAAGGCCGCCGTGGAATCCATCGGCGACGGCGAGGTGACCGCCCGCTCGGTCCGCCGGGCCCTGGACGACGGTCTGGAGATCGACACCGGTGGACTCACGCCCAAGCTGAGCTGGGAGTACTCCGAGAGCCTCGCCTCGGTCGGCTTCCCTCAGCTGGTCAACGCCAATGTGACGCTCCAGGTCGTCCGGGACGGCCGACTGGTGGCGGCCCGCAAGGGCTTCATCAACGTGACGAAGACCCTTCAGCAGGCCGACCTGAGCTGACCGCCCCGCCGGCTCCCTAGAGCTGGGTCGGCTGGCGCTCGGTCAGGCCGTACGACTTCGCGATCGAGTTCCACAGACCCGCGGCCTTGGTCTTCTCGGTGCTGGCCGTGACGCTGGCCTGGTTGCCCGCCCGGGTCTGGGGGGTGTCGGCGGCCTTCCCCTTCCGGCAGATCTTGCCCTTGCGCTGCGCGACCTGGTCGGCCCAGGTCGCGTAGTGGCTGTCCGCCGACGCGGACGCCTGCCAGGCCTTGGTGAGGGCCGCGGTCAGCTCGGCGTTCTGCGGCAGCTTGTCCACGGACAGCGTGCCCAGTTTGGTCACCAGGTCGGTGCGCTGCTTGGCGGCGTCCCTGAGGTCCTTGGCGGCCTGGCCGAGGTTGGTGCACGCCCTCACGTCGGCCACCGCGTTGATGACCATGGTCCGGCTGTTGCCGCTGACGGCGAGCAGCTTGTCCAGCTCCACGGCCTGCTGCTTGACCGGGTCGACGGACGGTGAAGGGGACGCGGACCGGCTCGCCGGGGCGGTGGCGGCGACGGTCTTGTTGTCGTCACCGTCGTCCCCGCCACCGGCGCCCATCATCGCGCCCGCGCCTATGCCGAGGACGGCGATCCCGACGCCGACGGCCGCGAAGAGCGGCACTCGCGATCCGGTACGGCCACTGCCGCGGCGGGGCTCGTCGTCGTGCGTCTCGCGACGGGGGATGAACTGCGGCTGCTGGGCGCCGCCGTAGGACGGCTGGGGCTGCGGCTGCTGGAAGCGCGGCATCTGCTGGGTGGAGGCGGCCGGGGGCTCGCCGCCCGGCTCACTGCGGAACAGGTTGTCGAACTCCGCGGGCGGCTGCCGCTCGCCGCCGCCCGCCGGTACGGGCGCGATGAACTGCGTGGCCTCGGCGTCCGGGCCCGGCGCCGCGGCGCGCGGGACCCGGCCCAGCACCGTCGTGCTCTCGCCGGGCGCCTCCGGGTTCACCTCGGGCGGCAGGGCCCCGCCGCCCACGGGCGGGATGTACTGCGTGGCACCGTCGTCGACGACCGGGGGGATGTACCGCGTGGCCCCGTCCGCACCGGGCGCGTCCACGACCGGCGGGATGTACTGGGTGGCGCCGTCGTCCCCATAGGCGGCAGCGGCCGGAAACGCACCGGAGGCGCCGTAGGGGGCCGCGGTGGGAAGCCGGTCCGCGCCGCGGGCGGCCGCCTGCGGAAGCTCGCCGCTGCCGTAGGAAGACGCGGGCGGAAGCGCGTCAGCACCGTACGAGGCCGCGGGCGGAAGCTCGCCGCTCGCGTAGGCAGACGCCGGCGGAAGCGCGTCAGCACGGTGGGCGGCCGCCTGCGGAAGCTCGCCGCTGCCGTAGGGAGCCGCGGGGGGAACCGTTCCCGCGCGCTGAGGGTCGTAGCCCTGTCCCTGGGTGCCGTACTGCGGCGCCGGGGTCTCCGGGGGGAGCGGCTGCGACGCGGCTTCCGGGGTGCCCCAGGTGGCCGCGGGCTGCTCGCCGCTCGACCAGGGCTGCGCGGGCGGCGGCGTCCAGCCCTGGGCGGGGGGCGCCGCCGGGGGCTGGTGCTGCTCGGGCCCCCAGGAGCCGCTCCATGCCTGACCGCCCGACGGGGCCGCCGGGGCGGGCGGCGGGGTCAGCTGGCCCGGGTGCTGGGGGCCGCCGGGGCCGCCCGTCATACCCGGGAGCAAGGGCTCCCCTCCGTCTGAGGGCAGCACGATGCCTTCGCGCGCGGGCCGCGCCGAGGGCTCCTCGCCCTGTCCACTCTGCGTCACCGGGACTCCTACGAATGGGGGACCTTCGGAATCGTCGGCTCACGCTACCGGGTCCCGAGAGCGGCGTGCCACGCAGCTCAGGACGTGACGTCCGTCCCTGTGACCGCCGTAACAGCGCGGTCCCCCAATCCCTGCCCCTGGCCTCCTCTTCCTCTCGGTGCCGTTGTTTCCCGTGTGTTCACGGCCGTGTTTCCCGGCCCTGGCCAAACCGCTGTCGTACCGCCGTCACGCCGCCTGGAGATCCAGCCGCGCCCCGAACTCCCGTACCACCGGCTCCTCCCGGTACGGCTCCAGCCGTTGCTGGAAGTCCTCCAGGTACTCGGCGCCCCGGTTGGAGCGCAGGGTCTCCAGCAGCTCGACGGCCTTCAGGCCGGTGTGGCAGGCCTGTTCCACCTCGCGCTGCTGCACCTGGGCCGTGGCGAGGAGCACATAGCCGATCGCCCGCCGTCGCGCCTTGCCCTCCGGCAACCCCGCGAGGGACTCCTCGGCGCACCGCGCCGCCGCCTCGGCCTGCCCGAGGTCGCGGTGGCAGTGCGCCAACTCGTCGGCCAGATAGGCCCCGTCGAAGTGGGCGATCCACGCCGGGTCGTCCCCGGAGGCCGGATCCGCCGCCTCCAGCGCGCTCACCGCCCGCCCGGACGCCAGCTGGGCGCTTCGCGCGTCTCCCATGAGCGCGTGCCCCCGGGCCTCGGCGGCGTAGAACATCGCCTCCGCGCGCGGGGTGACGCGCCCCCGCGCCCCCTCCTGCGCCGCCCGCGCCAACTGCGCGATCTCACGCGGGTTCCCGAGCTGCGCCGCCAGATGGCTCATGGACGCGGCCAGTACGTATCCGCCGTAGCCGCGGTCCCCGGCCGCCTGGGCGAGCCTGAGGGCCTGGATGTAGTACCGCTGGGCGAGACCCGGTTGGCCGGTGTCGATCGCCATGTAGCCCGCCAGCTCCGTCAACCGGGCCACCGCGGCGAACAGTTCACGCCCCACGGCCTCCCGGTACGACCCGGCCAGGAGCCCCGAGACGACGCTGTTCAGATAGTGCACGACGACCGGGCGCACATGCCCGCTGCCGTACTGATGGTCGAGGTCGACCAGCGCCTGCGTCATCGCCTTCACGGCCGCCACGTCGGACTGGCCCACGCGCGGGCCCGCCGAGCGCGCGACCTGGGAGTCGGGCGACGAGATCAGCCAGTCCCGGCTGGGCTCGACCAGCGCGGACGCGGCGACGGACGAGCCGGACAGGAAGTCCCGCCGGCCCACGTCACTGCGCCACAGCTCACACACCTGCTCGATGGCGCCCAGTACCGTCGGCGAGAACTGGAGGCCAACACCGGAGGCGAGATTCTTGCCGTTGGCCATCCCGATCTCGTCGATCGTGACCGTACGGCCCAGTTTGCGGCCGAGTGCCTCCGCGATGATCGCCGGGGCGCGTCCGCGCGGCTGCTGTCCGCGCAGCCAACGAGCCACGGACGTCTTGTCGTAGCGCAGGTCAAGACCGTGCTCGGCACCGCACATGTTGACCCGGCGGGCGAGCCCGGCGTTCGAGCAGCCCGCTTCCTGGATGAGCGCCTGCAACCGTTCGTTCGGCTGCCGCGCGACGAGAGGCCTTGCGGCCATGGCGTACCCCCTGTGGCTGCGGTGCCCTGCCCACGCACCGAGTTGACTTGTCTTCGCACCGAACGAATCCGGCCGTGAAGATCAATGCCCCGCGGACATACCGAAAATGCGAGGCATGCGAGGATTGCCGGGGTAAGGCATGAAGCCGACCCCGCTTGTGGCTACCCAGATCTCGCCACGGATCCTCCCGCGCGCCCCCGTACATGCATCCATGCGCCCCAGTTGCGGAATCGATGCTCCTCCCCCGCGCACGCGACGGGCGTAACCCGAGGTGGGTGCGGGAGTTGTGATGTTCGTGGAAGAGACGATCGAGGCCACTGAAGCCGCTCAGATTCCGAAGCAGCGCGGGGAATCGCTGCTGGAGACCGCCGTACGCTACGCCGAGGAGCGCCACTGGGACGTCTTTCCCGGTACCTGGCTGGAAGCCGTCGACGGGGTACAGCGCTGCTCGTGCGGCGACGCCGCGTGCGATGCGCCCGGGGCGCATCCGGCGCGCGCGGACTGGGGCACGCAGGCCACGGGCAGTGCCACGGTGGCCCGCCGGATGTGGTCGAAGCAGCCGTTGTCCTCGATCCTGCTGCCCACGGGGCGCACGTTCGACGCGATCTCCGTCGCCGAGACGGCCGGGTTTCTCGCGCTGGCCCGCATGGAGCGGATGGAACTGACGCTCGGGCCCGTGACGTTGACGCCGAATCGTCGGATGCACTTCTTCGTGCTGCCGGGGGCTTCGGTGAAGGTGCCCGATCTGGTCCGCAAGCTCGGCTGGACGCCGTCGTCGCTCGATCTCATCGCGCTGGGCGAGGGCAGTTACGTGGCAGCTCCCCCGACCCGGTTCGGGTCACGGGGCGCCGTGCAGTGGGCCTGTCGGCCCACACCCGCCAACCGCTGGCTGCCGGACGCCGAGGAGTTGATCTCACCGCTCGCCTACGCGTGCGGGCGGGACCGATAACCCCGCGCCGTAGGGTTCGTCCATGACGTCGGCCGTATCTGTACGAGGACTCTGGAAGCGGTTCGGGCAGCAAGTTGCCGTTGCCGGCATCGATCTTGAGCTGCCCGCCGGGAAGTTCATCGGTCTGGTCGGGCCCAACGGCGCCGGGAAGACCACGACTCTCTCCATGGCCACCGGGTTGCTGCGGCCCGATCAGGGGGCCGTCGAGGTCGTCGGGCACGACGTGTGGCGGGACCCGGTGGCGGTGAAGGCGCGGATCGGGGTGCTGCCGGAGGGGCTGCGGCTGTTCGAGCGGCTGTCGGGGCGGGAACTGCTCGCCTACTCGGGGCGGTTGCGCGGGCTGCCCGGTGCCGAGGTCGACAAGCGGGCCACACAACTCCTCGACGTGCTGGACCTGGCCGGGGCCCAGCACAAGCTGGTCGTCGACTACTCGACCGGTATGCGCAAGAAGATCGGGCTCGCGGCCGCTCTCCTCCACAACCCCGAAGTACTCTTCCTCGACGAGCCGTTCGAGGGCGTCGACCCGGTCTCCGCGCAGACCATCCGGGGCGTCCTGGAGCGGTACACCGGCTCCGGCGCCACCGTCGTCTTCTCCTCCCACGTCATGGAGCTGGTCGAGTCGCTGTGCGACTGGGTGGCCGTCATGGCGGCGGGCCGGATCCGGGCGCACGGCCCGCTCGCCGAGGTCCGCGGCGACGCGCCCTCCCTCCAGCAGGCGTTCCTGGAACTGGTGGGGGCCCAGGGCCGCGACGCGGGGTCCGACCTCGACTGGCTGGGCGGCGGCGCCCGATGAGCGCGTCCACGATCACTCCGGTCCTGGTGCGGCTGAAACTCTCCCTGCTGCGCAACGGGCTGCGCCAGTCCTCCGGCCGCCGCGCCGCCTACGTCGCCTCCGCCGTCCTCACGCTGCTGTTCGCCGCCGCCCAGCTGATCGGGCTGATCGCGCTGCGCGGCCACGCCCACGCCGCGTCCGTGGTCGTCCTGCTGGTGGCGGTGCTGGCGCTCGGCTGGGCGGTGATGCCGCTGTTCTTCCCCGGCGGCGACGAGACCCTCGACCCGACCCGCCTGGTCATGCTCCCCCTGCGCCCCCGCCCCCTGGTGCGCGCCCTGCTCGCTTCCTCCCTGGTCGGCATCGGGCCGCTGTTCACGCTCTGCCTGCTGGCCGGCTCGGTGATCGCGGTGGCGCACGGCGCGACGGCCTACGCGGTGGGCGTCGTCGGAGCCGTCCTGGCGCTGCTGGTGTTCGTGGCCCTGGCGCGGGCCGTCGCCGCCGCCAACATCCGGCTGCTGACCAGCCGCAAGGGCCGGGATCTCGCGGTACTGAGCGGTCTGGTGATCGCGATCGGCGCGCAGCTCGTCAACTTCGGGGCGCAGCGCCTCGGTTCGTCCGGGCTCGGGCAGCTCGACCCGGCGGCGGACGTACTGCGCTGGGTGCCACCGGCGTCGGCGATCGGCGCGGTGGACGCGGCGAGCGAAGGGGCCTACGGCGTGGCCCTGGTGCAGCTGGCGCTGACGGCCGGTGCGTTGGCCGCCCTGATCGCCGTATGGTCACGGCACCTGACGCGGCTGATGACCGAGCCGGACGGGTCGACGCTCCAGGCGGCGGCCGAGACCGCCGTACGGGAGTCCACGGGGCTCGGCCGGCTGCTGCCCGCCGGGCGTACCGGGACGGTCATGGAGCGCAGCCTGCGGTACATCTGGCGGGATCCGAAGACCAAGGCCGCCTGGGTGACCTCGCTGGCCATCGGGATGATCGTGCCGCTGTTCAACGCCCTCCAGGGCACCGGCTCGCTCTACTTCGCCTGTTTCGCGGCCGGGATGCTCGGGATCCAGATGTACAACCAGTTCGGCCAGGACACGTCCGCGTTCTGGATGGTCGCGATGACGATCTCGGACGCGCGGGACGCGTACGCCGAACTCCGCGCGCGTGCGCTGGCACTTCTGGTGATCACCCTGCCGTACGCGACGCTGGTGACGGTTCTCACGGCGGCCCTGCTCGCCGACTGGTCGCGCCTGCCCGAGGCACTCGGCCTCTCCTTCGCCCTGCTCGGCGCGATGCTGGCGACCGGCGCGTGGACCTCGGCCCGCTTCCCGTACTCCATCCCGCAGGAGGGCTACAAGAACGTGGCGCCGGGCCAGGTGGGCCTCGCCTGGATCTCCATCTTCGGCGGCATGATCGCAGCGGCCCTGCTGTGCGCCCCGGTCATCGCCCTCACGATCTGGCTCAACATCACGGCGGACGGCGAGGACTGGCGCTGGCTGCTCCTGCCGGTGGGGACGGCGTACGGGGCGGCCATCACGTTCGCGGGACTGAGGCTGGCGGCACCGCAGACGGCGGCGAGGCTGCCGGAGATCCTTACAGCGGTGAGCAAGGGCTAGGACTTTCCCCAGGGGTCACACTGTCCGTACCGCGTCCAGGAACGGCTCGATCGCCCCCCGCCACGCCTCCGGCTGGTCATAGTGCACAAGATGCCCCGCGTCGGCGACCTCCGCGTACTCCCCCTTGGGCAGCACCCGCACCATCTCCTGCGCCTCGGCACGGCCCAGCTCGCCGTCCAAGCCCCGTACGACCAGCGCGGGGCACTGGACCTGCGCCAGTTCCTCCCAGTGCGCGTCGTACACCCATGTCTCACGGGACTTCAGCATCTGCTCGTGCTCGAAGACCGGCCGCCACCCGTCCTCGCACTCCTGCATGACCTCGGCGTAGAACTCCCCCCGCGCGGGGTTGGGCCGCTCCACCCAGGGGTCGTCCTCGCCGAACCACTTCCGCACGTCGGCGAGGGTCGCGAAGGGCACGGGCCAGGACTTGAACCAGTCCGCCCACTCACGCTGCGAGGCGGCACCCAGCGCCGACGCCCGCATGTCACAGATGATCACGCCCGACACCAGGTCGGGCCGCTTCGCGGCGAGCTGCCACGCGGTCAGCGCGCCCATCGCATGGCCGATGAGGACGGCCGGGGCGAGGCCGAGCTGTTCGAGGGCGGCCTCGGCGTCGTCCACATACGCCTCGCGCGTGAAGGCCGCTTCGGCCGGTTTGTCGCTGCGGCCGTGTCCGCGCTGGTCCAGGGCGACCGCGCGATGCCGTTCGGAGAGCCAGCGGGCCGTGGGCGCCCAGTGCGAGGCACGGCCCATCAGCCCGTGCAGTAACAGCACGCCCGGTCCACGCTCGCCCGGTCCCGGCAGCTCCGGCTCGCCCCCGGTGGACGTCGTGCGGTCGCTCTTGGGCGGGTCGCCGAACTCCCAGGCCGCGAGGCGTACCCCGCCCGTACCGGTCACGTCGATGCGCCGCGCCATAGGTCCTGGCACCCCCCTAGCTCCGCCTGCCGTGCCTTTGTGTGCATTTATCCGAGCGCGCGTCCCGCGCGACCCGTCACCCCCAGGCTATCGAACCTCCATTCGAAAACGCTGTCTCGGCGGGTAACACCCCTCATTCGAGTGACCCCCCTCAAGGGTTGGCCACCGCAGCCGAGGGGAGATCTTCAACGGGAGCGGACCGCTCGGGGAAAACGGTCCGAGGGGAACGACCCTGGGAGCTCGGGGCTCCGGGTCGGAAAAGGGGAGGACAGGCCCCGGCGCCGTATGGCGCCGGGGCCCTCCACACGTCTGCGGCACATCCTCCGCCCCCTCAGGTCATATGCCTCACGCGACAGCCTCGCACGCGCGGCGCCCGAGCGCTGCGATTCGACGGACTGAATCTTCGATTCGGCGCGTTCGAGGGGTCGCCCCAACTACCCCTGGGACACCAGGAGTTGCCATCGAAGTGACGGCGGGCTCAGCGCTTGGCGACGAACACGTGCGAGGCGATGTCCGCCTCCAGCTCGGCCGCCTCGCCGCCACTGCCCACCAGCACGCCGCCCGCCGACTCGGTCACGCTGACCACCGAACCGGGCTGCACGCCCGCGCGACGCAGCGTGTACATCAACTGCGCGTCCGTCTGGATCGGCTCGCCGATCCGGCGCACGACGACGGTCTTGCCCTCCAGCCCCGGGGCCAGCTCGGCCAGCGAGACCATGCCCTCGTCGAGGAACGGGTCGGCGCCGTCCTTCTCACCGAGCTCCTCCAGGCCGGGGATCGGGTTGCCGTAGGGCGACTCGGTGGGGTGGCGCAGCAGCTCCAGGACGCGACGCTCGACGGCCTCGCTCATCACGTGCTCCCAGCGACAGGCCTCGGCGTGCACCTGCTCCCACTCCAGGCCGATCACGTCGACGAGCAGACACTCGGCGAGCCGGTGCTTGCGCATCACGCGGGTGGCCAGGCGGCGGCCTTCGTCGGTCAGCTCCAGATGGCGGTCCGAGGCGACGGACACCAGACCGTCACGCTCCATCCGCGCCACCGTCTGGCTGACCGTCGGCCCGCTCTGGTCGAGCCGCTCGGCGATCCGGGCACGCATCGGGACCACACCTTCCTCTTCCAGCTCGAGGATGGTGCGGAGATACATCTCCGTGGTGTCGATCAGTCCGGACATACGTGCCCCTCGATGAGATCTGCCGGAAGCGCGACAGCTTCGCGGCGCGTGCGCTGGCCCTGGCTTCAATTCTGACGCATAGCGCTGACAACCGTGCCGCGCCGTTGAAACCAGGGGGTTTCGCGCTTGCCCACGGGGATCGGCAGCTCCCTGGCATGCGCGCCCCCGGCCCACGCCCCGCGCCGTGTCGACCCCGCGCCCCCGCCGTATTGACACCGCACTGGTCCAGACCGCACGGTGATCCGCGACACAGATCACGACCGGCACACGACCGGCACATGAACGCCAACGGACTTCGCACGGCAAAGGGGCCCCGCGCATGAGCGACCGCAAGCTGTCCGGCCAGTTCTTCGACGCCGCGATCGGGCTGCTCCAGCAGGTCCGCGACGAGGAGGCCGAGAACATCGAGTCGGCCGGCGCACTGCTCGCCGACGCGGTCGCCGGAGGCGGGCGGCTGTTCGCCTTCGGCGCCGGACACTCCTCGCTGGCCGCGCAGGACGTCGTATACCGCGCGGGCGGGCTCGCGCTGATGAACCTGCTGGCCGTGCCGGGAGTCGTCGGCGTGGACGTGATGCCCGCGACGCTGGGATCCGCCCTGGAGCGGGTCGACGGGCTCGCGGCGGCCGTACTGGACAGCTCACCGCTCCGCGCGGGGGACGTCCTGGTGATCATCTCCCTGTCCGGGCGCAACGCCCTGCCCGTGGAGATGGCCCTCAACGCCCGCGCGCTGGGCGTGAAGGTCATCGGGGTGACGTCGGTGGCGTACGCCACCGAGACCAAGTCACGGCACGTGTCCGGGACGTTCCTGAAGGACCACTGCGATCTGGTCCTCGACTCCAAGATCCCCGTCGGGGACGCCGAGCTGACCCTGGACACGGTTCCGGCACCGTTCGCGCCCGCGTCCACGGTCGTCACCGCTGCCCTGATGCAGGCCGTCATGGCCACAGCGGCGGGCGCCCTGGCCGACCGCGGCATCGAACCACCGCTGCTGCGCTCCGGCAACGTGGACGGCGGACACGAGTGGAACGGGCGCGTGATGGAGGAGTACGGCGACCGGATCTTCTACCGGCGCTGAACCCTCACAGCGCGCTCGCCAGGTCCAGGGCGGTCGCGATGCGCGCCGCCACGTCCTCCGCGTAGGTCGCATCCGAGCGCTCGAAGGGGCTACGGCCGCCCCCGCGCAGGAACGTCACCACACCCAGGGTCCGGCCCCGGCTGCGCAGAACCGCGCACAGCGCGTGCACCGAGTCGGACGGCCACCGCCGGGCCTCGGCCCACAGGCGGGCCTGTTCCGGCGGGACGGTGCCGACGCTGGCCCGGACCGATCCGGCGCGGGCCACGCACTGGAGTGCCGGGTGGCCCTCCGGGTAGCGCACGGGCAGGCCCGCGGCGCCGGTGGGCAGGCTGGGTCCGGGCGGTCCCGAGGGCGTCGCGGCGGCCCTGACCAGGCGGACCTGCCCGGCCGCGTCCGCGTCGC